>NZ_LR134318.1:0-300000 GCF_900636825.1 Pseudomonas fluorescens
GTGGAGCTTTTGCGCGAGGAGCTGCCTGCCCAACAATTCAACACCTGGATCCGTCCACTACAGGTCGAAGCCGAAGGCGACGAGTTGCGCGTTTACGCACCGAACCGTTTTGTGCTGGACTGGGTCAACGAGAAGTACCTTGGCCGAGTCCTTGAGCTACTGGATGAGCACGGCAACGGCATGGCACCTGCGCTTTCCTTATTAATAGGCAGCAAACGCAGTTCGGCGCCGCGGGCCGCACCGAATGCGCCGCTGGCCGCTGCTCAGGTATCCCAGGTTCAGGAGCACGCCGCGCCTGTGAATACCCCGGCTCCCGCTCAGCAGTCGACGCCGGCAGCCAAGCGTTCGACGCAAAAAAGTCCTGAAGTCAGCGATGAGCCATCGCGCGACAGCTTCGACCCGATGTCCGGTGCCGCGTCGCAGCAAGCGCCGATTCGCGCTGAGCAACGGACCGTGCAAGTTGAAGGCGCGCTCAAGCACACCAGTTACCTGAACCGCACGTTCACTTTCGAAAACTTCGTCGAAGGTAAATCCAACCAGCTCGCCCGTGCGGCGGCCTGGCAAGTGGCGGACAACCCGAAGCACGGCTACAACCCATTGTTCCTTTACGGTGGCGTTGGCCTGGGTAAAACCCACTTGATGCACGCGGTAGGTAACCATCTATTAAAGAAGAACCCGAATGCCAAGGTCGTTTACCTGCATTCCGAGCGCTTCGTGGCCGACATGGTCAAAGCGCTGCAGCTGAACGCTATCAACGAATTCAAGCGCTTCTATCGTTCGGTGGACGCATTGCTGATCGACGACATTCAGTTCTTCGCCCGCAAAGAGCGCTCACAGGAAGAGTTTTTCCACACCTTCAACGCCCTGCTTGAAGGTGGCCAGCAGGTCATTCTCACCAGTGACCGCTATCCGAAGGAAATCGAAGGCCTTGAAGAGCGCCTCAAATCGCGCTTCGGCTGGGGCCTGACGGTTGCCGTCGAGCCGCCGGAACTCGAAACCCGCGTTGCGATCTTGATGAAGAAGGCTGATCAGGCCAAAGTCGATTTGCCGCACGATGCCGCGTTCTTCATTGCCCAGCGCATACGCTCCAACGTCCGTGAGCTGGAAGGCGCGCTGAAACGCGTGATTGCTCACTCGCACTTCATGGGTCGCGATATCACCATCGAGCTGATTCGCGAATCTCTGAAAGATCTGTTGGCGCTGCAGGACAAGCTGGTCTCTGTGGATAACATTCAGCGCACAGTCGCCGAGTACTACAAGATCAAGATTTCCGACCTGCTGTCCAAGCGTCGTTCACGCTCGGTGGCACGTCCGCGTCAGGTAGCCATGGCGTTGTCCAAGGAACTCACCAACCACAGCCTGCCGGAAATCGGCGATGTGTTTGGCGGTCGCGACCACACCACCGTGCTGCACGCCTGCCGCAAGATCAATGAACTTAAGGAATCCGACGCGGACATCCGCGAGGACTACAAGAACCTGCTGCGTACACTGACCACTTGATGACACCAGCGCAGCTTATTAAGGCAAGGGACTAGACCATGCATTTCACCATTCAACGCGAAGCCCTGTTGAAACCCCTGCAACTGGTCGCAGGCGTCGTCGAGCGTCGACAGACCTTGCCGGTACTGTCCAACGTGCTGTTGGTAGTCGAAGGCCAGCAACTGTCGCTGACCGGTACCGACCTTGAAGTCGAACTGGTCGGTCGTGTGCAACTTGAAGAGCCGGCTGAAACAGGCTCCATCACCGTGCCGGCGCGCAAGCTGATGGATATCTGCAAAAGCCTGCCCAACGATGCGCTGATCGATATCAAGGTCGACGAGCAGAAGCTGGTGGTGAAGGCCGGCCGTAGCCGTTTCACCCTGTCGACTCTGCCAGCCAACGACTTCCCGACCGTTGAAGAAGGTCCGGGCTCACTGACCTGCAGCCTCGAGCAAAGCAAACTGCGTCGCCTGATCGAACGCACCAGCTTCGCCATGGCCCAGCAGGACGTGCGTTATTACCTAAACGGCATGTTGCTGGAAGTGTCCGAAGGCATCATCCGGGCAGTGGCCACCGATGGTCATCGTCTGGCCATGTGCTCGATGAAGGCCGATATCGGTCAGCCGGATCGTCATCAAGTGATCGTGCCGCGCAAAGGTATCCTCGAACTGGCTCGTCTGCTCACCGAGCCGGACGGTAACGTCAGCATCGTTTTGGGTCAGCACCACATTCGCGCCACCACGGGCGAGTTCACCTTCACGTCGAAACTGGTCGACGGTAAATTCCCGGACTATGAGCGCGTGCTGCCAAAAGGTGGTGACAAGCTGGTACTCGGCGATCGTCAGGCGCTGCGTGAGGCATTCAGCCGTACCGCGATTCTGTCCAACGAGAAATACCGTGGTATCCGTCTGCAGCTGGCCAGCGGTCAGTTGAAGATCCAGGCGAATAACCCCGAGCAGGAAGAAGCGGAAGAAGAAGTGGGTGTTGAATATAACGGCGGCTCTCTGGAAATCGGCTTTAACGTGAGCTATTTGCTCGACGTGCTGGGCGTGATGACTACCGAGCAGGTTCGCTTGATCCTGTCTGACTCCAACAGCAGTGCGCTGGTGCAAGAGTCCGACAATGACGACTCGGCTTACGTTGTCATGCCGATGCGTCTGTAATCAGCAGATCCTGAATGTCGTTAAGTCGTGTTTCGGTCACCGCGGTGCGTAATCTGCACCCGGTGACCTTCTCCCCCTCCCCTCGCATCAACATTCTTTACGGCGCCAACGGCAGCGGCAAAACCAGTGTTCTGGAAGCCATTCACCTGCTTGGGCTTGCCCGTTCGTTTCGTAGCACGCGGCTTTTGCCGGTTATCCAGTATGAGCAACTCGCCTGTACTGTGTTCGGCCAGGTCGAATTGGCCGAGGGCGGGCATAGTGCCTTGGGGGTATCGCGCGACCGGCAAGGCGAGTTCCAGATCCGCATCGACGGACAGAACGCTCGCAGCGCTGCGCAGCTGGCGGAGATCCTGCCACTGCAACTGATCAACCCTGACAGTTTCCGTTTGCTCGAAGGCGCGCCGAAGATTCGCCGGCAGTTTCTCGATTGGGGCGTGTTCCACGTCGAACCGCGCTTCATGACCACTTGGCAGCGTTTGCAGAAGGCCTTGCGCCAGAGAAACTCCTGGCTGCGGCATGGTACACTTGACGCCGTTTCGCAAGCGGTTTGGGACAGGGAACTGTGCCAGGCCAGCGCTGAAATCGATGAATACCGCCGCGCCTATATCAAAGCCTTGAAACCAGTCTTTGAACAAACCTTGAGCGAACTGGTTGAGCTCGAAGGTTTGACGCTCAGCTATTACCGGGGCTGGGACAAAGACCGCGAATTGAGCGCCGTACTTGCCGGCTCCGTACAACGGGACCAGCAGATGGGTCACACCCAGGCCGGGCCGCAACGGGCTGATTTGCGTCTTAGATTGGGCGCACATAATGCCGCGGACATCTTGTCCCGGGGTCAGCAGAAGCTGGTGGTCTGTGCACTGCGGATCGCCCAAGGGCACCTGGTCAGCCAGGCCCGCCGCGGTCAGTGTATTTATCTGGTCGATGACCTGCCGTCCGAGCTGGACGAGGGTCACCGTCGCGCGCTGTGCCGCTTGCTGGAAGACTTACGCTGCCAGGTGTTCATCACTTGTGTAGATCACGAATTATTGAGGGAAGGCTGGCAGACGGAAACGCCAGTCGCTTTGTTCCACGTGGAACAGGGCCGTATCACCCAGACCCACGACCATCGGGAGTGAAGGCATTGAGCGAAGAAAATACGTACGACTCAACGAGCATTAAAGTGCTGAAAGGCCTGGATGCCGTACGCAAACGTCCCGGTATGTACATTGGTGACACCGACGATGGCAGCGGTCTGCACCACATGGTGTTCGAGGTGGTCGACAACTCGATCGACGAAGCCCTCGCCGGCCATTGCGACGACATCAGCATCATCATCCACCCGGACGAGTCCATCACCGTTAAAGACAACGGTCGTGGCATTCCGGTCGACGTGCACAAAGAGGAAGGCGTTTCCGCCGCCGAGGTCATCATGACCGTCCTCCACGCCGGCGGTAAGTTCGACGACAACTCCTACAAAGTCTCCGGCGGCCTGCACGGTGTAGGTGTGTCGGTGGTGAATGCACTGTCCGAAGAGCTGGTCCTGACCGTTCGCCGCAGCGGCAAGATCTGGGAACAGACCTACGTCCACGGCGTACCTCAGGCTCCGATGGCCATCGTTGGCGACAGCGAGACCACCGGCACCCAGATCCACTTCAAGGCTTCCAGCGAAACCTTCAAGAACATCCACTTCAGCTGGGACATCCTGGCCAAGCGTATTCGTGAACTGTCCTTCCTCAACTCCGGTGTCGGCATCGTCCTCAAGGATGAGCGCAGCGGCAAGGAAGAGCTGTTCAAGTACGAAGGCGGCTTGCGTGCGTTCGTTGAATACCTGAACACCAACAAGACTGCGGTCAACCAGGTGTTCCACTTCAACATCCAGCGCGAAGACGGCATCGGCGTGGAAATCGCCCTGCAGTGGAACGACAGCTTCAACGAGAACCTGTTGTGCTTCACCAACAACATTCCGCAGCGTGACGGCGGCACCCACCTGGTGGGTTTCCGTTCCGCGCTGACACGTAACCTGAACAACTACATCGAGCAGGAAGGTCTGGCGAAGAAACACAAAGTCGCCACCACCGGTGACGATGCCCGTGAAGGCCTGACCGCGATCATCTCGGTGAAGGTTCCGGATCCGAAGTTCAGCTCGCAGACCAAAGACAAACTGGTCTCTTCCGAAGTGAAGACCGCGGTCGAACAGGAAATGGGCAAGTACTTCTCCGATTTCCTTCTGGAAAACCCGAACGAAGCCAAGCTGGTCGTCGGCAAGATGATCGACGCGGCCCGTGCCCGTGAAGCGGCGCGCAAGGCCCGTGAGATGACCCGCCGCAAAGGCGCGCTGGACATCGCCGGTCTGCCGGGCAAGCTCGCTGACTGCCAGGAAAAAGACCCGGCGCTCTCCGAACTGTACCTGGTGGAAGGTGACTCCGCGGGCGGCTCTGCGAAGCAGGGACGTAACCGCAAGACCCAGGCGATCCTGCCGTTGAAGGGCAAGATCCTCAACGTCGAAAAAGCCCGTTTCGACAAGATGATCTCCTCGCAGGAAGTCGGCACGCTGATCACCGCGCTCGGCTGCGGCATCGGTCGTGACGAGTACAACATCGACAAGCTGCGCTATCACAACATCATCATCATGACCGATGCTGACGTCGACGGTTCGCACATCCGTACCCTGCTGCTGACGTTCTTCTTCCGTCAGTTGCCGGAGCTGATCGAGCGCGGCTACATCTATATCGCCCAGCCGCCGTTGTACAAGGTCAAGAAAGGCAAGCAAGAGCAGTACATCAAAGACGACGATGCCATGGAAGAGTACATGACGCAGTCGGCCCTGGAAGACGCGAGCCTGCACCTGAACGAAGAAGCACCGGGCATTTCCGGTGAAGCGCTGGAACGTCTGGTAAACGACTTCCGCATGGTAATGAAGACTCTCAAGCGTCTGTCGCGCCTGTATCCGCAGGAACTGACCGAGCACTTCATCTACCTGCCGGCAGTAAGCCTGGAAACATTGGGTGATCATGCTGCGATGCAAGACTGGCTGGATCAGTACGAAGTTCGTCTGCGTACCAACGAGAAGTCCGGTCTGGTCTACAAGGCCAGCCTGCGCGAAGACCGCGAGCGTGGCGTGTGGCTGCCAGAGGTCGAACTGATCTCGCACGGCCTGTCGAACTACGTCACCTTCAACCGCGACTTCTTCGGCAGCAACGACTACAAAACCGTAGTTACCCTGGGCGCGCAGTTGAGCACGTTGCTGGACGAAGGCGCGTACATCCAGCGTGGCGAACGCAAGAAAGCCGTCACCGAGTTCAAGGAAGCACTCGACTGGCTGATGGCCGAAAGTACCAAGCGCCATACCATTCAGCGATACAAAGGTCTGGGCGAAATGAACCCCGATCAGCTGTGGGAAACCACCATGGACCCAAGCGTGCGCCGCATGCTGAAAGTCACCATCGAAGACGCCATTGGCGCGGATCAGATCTTCAACACCCTTATGGGTGATGCGGTTGAACCTCGTCGTGAGTTCATCGAAAGCAACGCGTTGGCGGTTTCCAACCTGGATTTCTGATCCTGGTTCGCGTCAAACAAAAAGGCCAACGCACCGCGTTGGCCTTTTTTATTGGCGGATCAAAAGATCGCAGCCTGCGGCAGCTCCTACAAGTCATCAATGTAGGAGCTGCCGCAGGCTGCGGTTTGATCTTTCACTCGGCCGCTGCAGACACACTCTCCAACCGATACCCGTACCCATAAATCGTCAACAACTGCCAACCCCGATCGGCTGTCAGCCCGAGTTTATTGCGCAGCCGATAGATATGCGTATCCAACGGCCGCGATGATGCGATCTCTTCGTGCGGCCAGAAACGCTCATACAAATAATCCCGTGACAACGGCCGGCCGAGATTGCTGAACAGGCACCGGGCCAGGCGATATTCGCGCTCGGTCATGACGATCGGTTTGCCCTCGCGGGTGACGGTCAGTTCCGCATCGTCAAAGGTCAGGTCGTTGAAGCTCAGCACTTCGCTGGCTGCGCTGCGCTGCTGGCTGTGCCGTCGGAGCACCGCCGCAACCCGGGCTTTCAGTTCATTGGGGCGAAAGGGTTTGCCCACGTAATCGTCGGCGCCGGCGTTAAGTGCCTGAACGATGTCGTTTTCGCCATCGCGGCTGGTGAGCATGATCGCCGCCGGCGGCGCGTCCATGTGTTCGCGCGTCCAGCGCAGCAGGGCCAGGCCGGTCAGGTCAGGCAGTTGCCAGTCGAGGATCAACAAGTCGAAGGTTTCCCGGCGCAAATGGCGCAACAGGTCTTCGCCGCGCTCGAAACTGTGCAGTGACCACGGCTGCTCGCCGGCTTCGGCCATTTGCTGCAAAGTCTGCTCGACCCGGCGCAGTTCGGCGGGTTCATCGTCCAGTATTGCAACACGCATTTGCGATGTTCCTTGTTGCATGGGCCGTTTGGCGACAACGATTGTCGTTCGGCCGGCGCTGTGAAAGTAAGCGGCACACGGTTTGTCGTCGTCCGCTATGATTCTTCGGTCTACGTCTCAGACCTGTGGCCCATGAAACCATTCCCATTGCCCTGCCCTGTTGTCTCATGAATCACGATCGTCGGCGTGAAAGCCGAGAGCCATCGCAGGTCCAGCGACTGTTTCGTCGGCTGGTGCGCGAGTGGCTGTGGATCAGTCTAGTGCTGTTGCCGCTGACCGCACTGCTGTCTTATCGCGCGCAGAACAATCTGCACGATGCGACGCCTGTGATAGGGGCGCTGTTGTCGGTTGTTCTGGTGGCCTGCGCCCTTGGCCTGTTGCTATGGCGCCCGCGTTGGGCGCTGTGGATTACTTTGGTTGGTATGGCCTGCGCGTTGTTGACGAGTCTGGGGCTGGCAGAGATGCGTCGCTGGTGGTCGCCAACCCCTGCGGCGCTGGGCATGCTGTTTGGGTATCTGATCTGGAATTGGCGCCGCTTGAGTGTGGTGCTGACCTATTTTGGATGGGAACTGGCGCGGCTCGACAGTGAACCGAAGGTATTTCCCGAGCGCCGTCGCGCACGCTTTACCGGCGCTGACCGTTTGCAGCGCCAGATCATGGCGCTCGAACAAGCCATGAGCCGCACCCGCGATACTCGGCGCTTTATCGCCGATGGCCTGGAATATTTGCCCGTTGCCACGCTGATCAGCGATCCCAAGGGACAGATTCTGTTGGGAAACCGCAAGGCGCGCGCCTTGTTTGATCATGCGCTGGTTGGCGATGACGTGCTCGATCAACTGGCGCAGCTGGGCTATCCGGATTTAGCCACAGGCGCCCGACCGACGCTTTCCGCCCTACCGTTGCTGGAGTTTCGCGACAGTAAAGAGCGCAGCCTGCGTCTCGAACGGGCCGCATTGCTGCCCGTGGACGGTGACACCCCAATCGGTTGGCTGCTGAGCCTGACCGACCTCAGTGCCGAGCGCGCTGCAGAGGAACAACGCGGGGTATTGCTGCGCTTCCTCTCGCACGATCTGCGCGCCCCGCATTCTGCGATCCTCGCCTTGCTCGATGTTCATCGCCATCAGGATGGCGCCGATTCACCGCTGTTCGAGCAAATCGAACGTCAGGTGCGCCGTGCTCTGGATCTTACCGATGGTTTCGTCCTTTTGGCGCGGGCCGAATCCGAGACCTACCATTTTCAGCCCAGCCTGTTCGCCATGCTGGTGCTGGACGTGCTGGATCAAGCATTGCCCATCGCGCAGCAGAAACGTATTGAGGTCCTCCACTCAATGGACGAAGAATCCCAAGAGCGACTGGTCTCGGCGGATCAAGGTCTGTTGACCCGAGCGCTGTTCAATCTCTTGGAAAACGCGATTAAATACAGCCCGCCGGATACCACAATCCAGCTTCGAGTGGATTGCGAAGACGATAGGTTGCGTTGCGAATTGACGGATCAGGGCAAAGGCATCGCCGCCCAAGAGCTACCCGACTTGTTCAGCCAATACCGACGGTTTTCTTCAGCGCAAGGCATTGATGGTGTTGGCCTGGGGCTGTCGATGGTCAAGGCGGTGATTGATCACCATGGCGGGGTTATTGAATGCATTAGCGTGGTCGATCAAGGCACCACGTTTCGCTTCGAACTCCCGTTGATAGCCGAATAACGGCCACAAAAAACCGGCTATATCAGCCGGTTTTTTTACATCCCGAACAAAGTTATGCACGTTTTCGGACGTTTTATGAGTTTCAGAAATATGTATAAAAATCAGTAAGTTACAGAGATTTAACCAAGTTTGAAGAAGAAACCGTACACAGGTTATCCACAAAGTGTCAGGCCGGCAATTGTTCGTCTGCAACGGGTGCCTGCGGAGCCGGTGGCAGTGAGCCCATTTCCCGCTGGGTCTTCTCGTTCCAGGCCTGAACCCGATCATTCAATTCGGCGACGGCGCGCGGTCCTGATCCCTCGGCATACATCGGCTCACCGATGACCACGGTAATGGTCCCAGACCTTTTACCCCAGCCGACTTTTGGCCAGAACTTACCGGCATTGTGTGCAATCGGCAGCACCGGAAGCGCCGCATTCACTGCCAATGCGCTGCCGCTGCGGGAGAACTTGCCGACGGTGCCGAAAGGAACCCGTGTGCCTTCCGGGAAGATCAGCACCCAAACGTTGTCCTTGAGCAGCTCATCACCTTTCGCCGCGACTTGTTTGAGCGCAGCTTTGGGGTTGTCTCGGTCAATCGCGATTGGCCGCAGCATGGCCATGGCCCAGCCGAAGAACGGCACGTATAGCAATTCGCGTTTGAGCACTTGGCTCAAAGGCGAGAAATAAGCCGAGAGAAAGAACGTCTCCCAGGTGCTCTGGTGGTTCGACTGAATCACGCAGGGCCGATCAGGTACGTTTTCCGCGCCTTTGATTTCGTAACGGATACCGAGAAACACCTTGGTCAACCACAAGGCACAACGGCACCAGTACACGTTGATAAAACGATAACGCGCCTTGAACGGCAGAAACGGCGCAATAAAAAAACTCAAGGTGCACCACAGCAGGGAGGTGGTGCCCAGCAGCAGGTAAAAGAGAAAAATTCTGATGGCCCGCAGTATCGACATAGTGACGTTTACCGTTACGGGGCAATGCCCGAGTGTTCAAGCGCACTCCCGATCAATCCCTGGTCAGGAACTTCAGAAGTACTCTAGTGGTGGATAAGTTCTGCGGCAATCGCCGCCAGATCGTCAAAAATCAGAGTGCCAACCGGCAGGGTTTTGCCCTGAGTCTTTGCGCCTTTTCCGGTCTTTACCAAAACTGGCTGTGAATCGACGGCTTTGGCGGCCTCCAGGTCACCTAGGCTGTCGCCGACGAACCAGACATTGGCCAGCTCAACGTTGTAATGCGCCGCGATGGTTTTCAGCATTCCCGGTTTCGGCTTGCGGCAGTCGCAACCTTCGTCCGGGCCATGCGGGCAATACACGATCAGCCCGACCTCACCGCCCTGCTCCGCCACCAATTCGCGCAAACGCGCGTGCATGGCGTCGAGGATGGCCAGGTCATAATAGCCGCGAGCAATGCCCGACTGGTTAGTGGCCACGGCCACCGTCCAGCCGGCCTTGCTCAACTGCGCAATCGCTTCGATCGAGCCCGGGATCGGAATCCACTCCGCCACCGACTTGATGTAAGCGTCGGAGTCGTAATTGATCACTCCGTCCCGATCGAGAATCAGCAGTTTCAACAGCAATCCCTCAACCCAGCAACGAGATGTCGGCAACACCAAGGAACAGGCCACGCAGACGCGCCAGCAGCGCATAACGGTTGGCTCGCACGTTGGCGTCGTCGGCATTGACCATCACCGCGTCGAAGAACGCATCCACTGGCTCGCGCAACGCGGCCAGACGTGCCAGCGATTCGTTGTACTGACGCGCAGCAGCCATCGGTTGGACTGCCTGATCCGCTTGCTGAATCGCCGAGTACAGCGAGAACTCGTTGGCGTTGTCGAAGTACTTGGCTTGCACCTCGGTCGGCACCGAGCCGTCGACCTTGCTCAAAAGGTTCGACACGCGCTTGTTCACCGCCGCCAGCGCTGCCGCTTCCGGCAGTTTGCGGAAGGCCTGCACCGCTTGTACGCGTTGGTCGAAGTCCAGCGCCGAGCCCGGCTTCAGAGCCCGAACCGACAGGTAGGTGGCAACATCAACGCCTTCATCTTCGTAACGTGCACGCAGACGGTCGAAGATGAACTCCAGCACCGCTTCGTTGAGGCCGGCAGACTTGACCTTGCCGCCGAACGCATTCACCGCGAAGGCGACGGCGTCGTTCAGGTCCAGATCGAGTTGTTTCTCGATCAGGATGCGCAGCACGCCGAGGGCCGCACGGCGCAGGGCGTACGGGTCTTTGCTGCCGGTTGGCAGCATGCCGATACCGAAGATACCGACCAGGGTGTCGAGCTTGTCAGCAATCGCCACGGCTGCACCGGTCAGCGTCGCAGGCAACTCGGCACCGGCGCCGCGTGGCATGTACTGCTCGTTCAGCGCCAGCGCGACGTCTTGCGGCTCGCCGTCATTGAGGGCGTAGTAGTAACCGGCGACGCCTTGCATCTCCGGGAACTCGCCGACCATTTCGGTCGCCAGGTCGCACTTCGACAGCAGGCCAGCGCGGGCAGCCCACGAAGCGTTTCCGCCAATGCGTGCGGCGATGTACGCAGCCAGCCTGGAAACGCGCTCGGCCTTGTCGTAGACGCTGCCGAGTTTTTCCTGGAACACCACGTTCTGCAGGCGATCGTTGAAGGCTTCGAGTTTCTGCTTCTTGTCTTGCTTGAAGAAAAACTCGGCGTCGGTCAGGCGTGGACGAACCACTTTCTCGTTACCGGCGATGATCTGCTGCGGATCTTTGCTTTCGATGTTGGCCACAGTGATGAAACGTGGCAGCAACTTGCCGTCGGCATCCAGCAGGCAGAAGTACTTCTGGTTGTCCTGCATGGTGGTGATCAGCGCTTCTTGCGGCACATCGAGGAAACGTTCCTCGAACGAGCACACCAGCGGCACCGGCCATTCAACCAGCGCGGTCACTTCGTCGAGCAGCGCCGGCGGCACGATCGCCGTGCCTTCCTGACGGGTCGCCAGTTCTTCGGTGCGCTTGCTGATGATTTCGCGACGCTCGTTGGCATCGGCCAGCACGTAGGCGGCACGCAGGTCAGCAAGGTAGCTTGACGGCGAACCGATGCGAACGCTTTCCGGATGATGGAAACGGTGACCACGAGATTCACGGCCAGCCTTTTGCGCGAGGATCGTGCAATCGATAACCTGATCGCCGAGCAGCATCACCAGCCATTGGGTCGGACGCACGAACTCTTCCTTGCGCGCACCCCAACGCATGCGTTTCGGGATCGGCAGGTCGTTCAGCGAATCTTCGACGATGGTTGGCAGCAGGCTCGCGGTCGGCTTGCCAGCGATGTTCTGGCTGTAGCGCAGCTTTGGCCCGCTCTGGTCGATTTCGCTCAAATCAACCCCGCACTTCTTGGCGAAGCCCAAGGCTGCCTGAGTAGGATTGCCATCAGCGTCGAACGCCGCCTGACGTGGCGGGCCGTCGAGGTTGATGCTGCGATCCGGCTGCTGGGTGGCTAACGCTGTGATCAGCACGGCCAGACGGCGCGGTGCGGCATAGACGGTTTTGCTTTCGTAAGTCAGGCCGGCGGCTTGCAGGCCCTTGTCGATACCGGCGAGGAACGCATCAGCCAAAGTGTTCAGGGCTTTGGGTGGGAGTTCTTCGGTGCCCAGTTCAACCAGAAAATCTTGCGCACTCATTGTGCAGCCTCCAGCTTGGCCAGTACTTCGTCACGCAGGTCCGGGGTCGCCATCGGAAAGCCCAGCTTGGCGCGCGCCAGCAGATAGGCTTGCGCAACGGAACGCGCCAGAGTGCGCACACGCAGAATGTATTGCTGACGCGCAGTCACCGAGATCGCCCGGCGCGCATCCAGCAGGTTGAAGGTGTGCGAAGCCTTCAGGACCATTTCGTAGCTCGGCAACGGCAGTGGCTGGTCGAGTTCGATCAGGCGCTTGGCTTCGCTTTCATAGAAGTCGAACAGCTCGAACAGTTTGTCGACGTTGGCGTGTTCGAAGTTGTAGGTGGACTGTTCCACTTCGTTCTGGTGGAACACATCGCCGTAGGTGACTTTGCCGAACGGGCCGTCGGCCCAGACCAGGTCGTAGACCGAATCCACACCTTGCAGGTACATCGCCAGACGCTCGAGACCGTAAGTGATCTCGCCGGTCACCGGGTAGCACTCGATGCCGCCCGCTTGCTGGAAGTAGGTGAACTGCGTGACTTCCATGCCGTTCAGCCAGACTTCCCAGCCCAGACCCCAAGCGCCGAGGGTCGGCGATTCCCAGTTGTCTTCGACGAAGCGGATGTCGTGCACCAGCGGGTCGAGGCCGACATGCTGGAGGGAGCCCAGGTACAGTTCCTGGAAGTTGTCCGGGTTCGGCTTGAGCACGACCTGAAACTGGTAGTAGTGCTGCAGACGGTTCGGGTTTTCGCCGTAGCGGCCGTCAGTCGGACGGCGGCTTGGCTGCACGTACGCGGCGTTCCAGGTTTCCGGGCCGATGGCGCGCAGGAAAGTCGCGGTGTGGAAAGTGCCGGCGCCTACTTCCATATCGTAGGGCTGAAGTACCACACAACCTTGCTCGGCCCAGTATTGCTGGAGCGCGAGGATCAAGTCTTGGAAGGTACGCACGGCTGGCGTAGGCTGGCTCACGAAATTCACCTGTTTCTTGGGCTGCGATTTAAAGAGCGGGAGTATACCCGATTCGTTGCTGCGCACGCCCCCTGGAGCCTTATGCCACGCTGCTTTTGGTGTACCGAAGATCCGCTGTACATGGCTTATCACGACCAGGAGTGGGGCACGCCGCTACGCGATGCGCAGGGTTTGTTCGAGTTGCTTTTGCTCGAAGGGTTCCAGGCCGGCCTCTCATGGATCACCGTGTTGCGCAAACGAGAGCGCTATCGTGAGGTGTTGTTCGGCTTCGACGTGCAGCGCGTGGCGCAGATGAGCGACGCTGAAATCGACGAATTGATGCTCGATCCGGGAATCATCCGTAATCGCCTCAAGCTCAACGCCGCTCGGCGCAATGCCCAGGCCTGGCTGGCGCTGGAGGATCCGGTGGCGTTGCTCTGGTCGTTCGTGAACGGCCAACCGATCATCAATCATTTCAAGGATCGCAGCGAAGTCCCGGCGATCACCCCCGAAGCGCTGGCGATGAGCAAGGCACTGAAAAAGGCCGGGTTCACCTTCGTCGGCCCGACCATTTGCTATGCGCTGATGCAAGCCTCGGGCATGGTCATGGACCACACTCAGGAATGCGACCGCTACGCGCAGCTCGCCAACGGCGGTTAGAATGGCCGCCTCGCGCACCGCACAAGATCAGGAGTGACCTGTGGAAAAGTTTAAAGGCGCCTTGCTGGTAGGCGCTCTGCGGCTGTTTGCCCTGCTGCCATGGCGGGCCGTGCAGGCCGTGGGTTCGGCGATTGGCTGGATCATGTGGAAAACCCCCAATCGCTCCCGCGACGTGGTGCGAATCAACCTCGCAAAATGCTTCCCCCAGATGGATGCGGCCGAACGCGAGCGTCTGGTCGGGCAGAGCCTGAAAGACATCGGCAAATCACTGACCGAAAGCGCCTGCGCGTGGATCTGGCCGGCGCAACGTTCGATCGACCTGGTGCGCGAAGTCGAAGGCCTCGATGTTCTGAAGGACGCGCTGGCCTCGGGCAAAGGCGTGGTCGGCATCACTAGCCACTTGGGCAATTGGGAAGTGCTCAACCATTTCTATTGCAGCCAATGCAAACCGATCATTTTCTACCGCCCACCCAAGCTCAAGGCTGTGGATGAATTGCTGCGCAAGCAACGCGTGCAACTGGGCAACAAGGTCGCTGCTTCCACCAAGGAAGGCATCCTCAGTGTGATCAAGGAAGTGCGCAAAGGTGGTGCAGTGGGCATTCCTGCTGACCCGGAACCGGCCGAATCCGCCGGCATCTTCGTGCCGTTCTTCGCGACTCAGGCATTGACCAGCAAATTCGTGCCGAACATGCTCGCCGGTGGCAAAGCCGTTGGCGTGTTCCTGCATGCACTGCGCCTGCCCGACGGTTCCGGCTACAAAGTAATCCTCGAAGCCGCGCCCGAAGCCATGTACAGCACCGACACCGCTGAGTCCTGCGCGGCCATGAGCAAAGTCGTCGAGCGTTATGTTGCGGCGTACCCAAGCCAGTACATGTGGAGCATGAAGCGCTTCAAAAAACGTCCGCCGGGCGAAGCGCGCTGGTACTGAGAAAGTTGGCACACTCTGTGGATAACTTCGAGGAGCTGCGTAAGGCTGCGATCTTTGATCTTGCCTTGAGGTTATCCACAGAACCGTTCATCCAAGGGCGCACCAAGATGTCCGAACACCGCAAATCCTTCCGCATCAAGATCACCCACGACAGCTTCGGCGAATGTCTTGGGCAGACGCGCAACCTGTCGCCTACCGGGGTGTATGTGCAGCATCCCAGATTGGCGTCTTTGACCAAGGGCGCGGTGGTCTATGGTCAGGTGCAAGGTTTACCCATGGGGGCGCCGCGCGTGCGTATGGAAGTGATTACCGTGGATGCCGACGGAATCGGCCTGCGCTATCTATAAAGCTTTAGTGCGCCTAACGATCGAGTTTCTTCAGAAACACCGTCATTTCCTTCTCGGCCTGCTTGTCGCCATGGGCGCGGGCCGCTTCCAGACCTTGTTCCCAGGCCTGACGTGCGGCGGCTGGATCGCCCAGCGCCAACTGCGCCTTGCCCAGCAGTTTCCACGCCGCTGAATACTTCGGATCGAAACCGACGCAACGTTGAAAATGCTCGGCAGCCTTAGCGTTATCGCCCAGATCCAGATAACCCTTGCCCAGGCCGAAGCGCAGCAGAGCGTTATCCACACCCTTGGCTAGCATTTTTTCCAGGGATTCGAGCATTGGTGGATTCCTTTTCGGGTGTGTCAGGGAAGATTTGTGGCGCCGCCATCGCTGGCAAGCCAGCTCCCCCAGAGTTTTGGGTTGTTCACAAATGTGATGTACACCGAAGATCCCTGTGGGAGCTGGCTTGCCAGCGATGAGGCCATAACAGACACAGAAAATTCCGGATCAGAAGAAGCTCAAGCCCACGTGGAACAGCTTCTCCACATCGCGAATATGCTTTTTATCCACAAGGAACAGAATCACATGGTCGCCCGTTTCGATCACCGTATCGTCATGGGCGATGATGACTTTCTCGTTGCGGATCACCGCGCCAATCGTGGTGCCCGGCGGCAGGCCGATCTTCTCGATCGGCTTGCCAATCACCTTGCTCGATTTCGCGTCGCCGTGAGCAATCGCCTCGATTGCTTCCGCCGCACCGCGGCGCAATGAGTGCACGCTGACGATATCGCCGCGACGCACGTGGGCCAGCAGCGTGCCGATGGTCGCCAGTTGCGGGCTGATGGCGATGTCGATGTCGCCGCCCTGGATCAGGTCGACGTAGGCCGGGTTGTTGATGATGGTCATGACCTTCTTCGCCCCCAGCCGTTTGGCCAGCAGCGACGACATGATGTTGGCTTCGTCATCGTTGGTCAGGGCGAGGAAAATATCTGCGTCGGCGATGTTCTCTTCCAGCAGCAAATCGCGATCCGACGCACTGCCCTGCAATACTACGGTGCTGTCAAGGGTGTCCGAGAGGTAGCGGCAACGCGCCGGGTTCATCTCGATAATCTTCACCTGATAGCGACTTTCGATGGCTTCGGCCAGACGCTCGCCGATCTGCCCGCCACCGGCAATCACAATGCGCTTGTAGGTCTCGTCGAGCCGGCGCATTTCGCTCATCACCGCGCGAATGTTCTCACGGGCGGCGATGAAAAAGACTTCGTCATCGGCCTCGATCACCGTATCGCCTTGCGGCAGGATCGGCCGGTCGCGACGGAAAATCGCCGCGACGCGGGTCTCGACATTCGGCATGTGTTCGCGCAACTGGCGCAGTTGCTGACCGACCAACGGTCCGCCGTAATAGGCGCGCACCGCGACCAGTTGCGCCGCGCCTTCGGCGAAGTCGATGACCTGCAAGGCGCCGGGATGCTGGATCAAGCGCTTGATGTAATTGGTGACCACTTGCTCGGGGCTGATCAAAACGTCGACCGGGATCGCCTCGTTCTGGAACAGCTGTTCTTCCCGAGTCAGATACGACGCCTCGCGGACCCGGGCAATTTTCGTCGGTGTGTGGAACAGCGTGTGGGCGACCTGGCAGGCGACCATGTTGGTTTCGTCGCTGTTGGTCACCGCCACCAGCATGTCGGCGTCGTCTGCACCGGCCTGACGCAACACCGTGGGCAGCGAGCCGCGTCCCTGCACGGTGCGGATGTCGAGGCGGTCACCGAGATCGCGCAGGCGCTCGCCGTCGGTGTCGACCACCGTAATGTCGTTGGCCTCGCTGGCCAAATGCTCGGCCAGCGAACCGCCGACCTGTCCTGCACCGAGGATGATGATTTTCATCCAGTCACTCCGTTGAATCCGTTTAGCCGCGCGCGGCAGCGATCTTGATCAGCTTGGCGTAGTAGAAGCCGTCATGCCCGCCCTGTTGGGCCAGCAATTGGCGACCATGCGGTTGTTTGATCCCGGCCGTGGTGGCCAGGTCCAGTTCGCGGGCGCCGGGGGTGCGTTCGAGGAACGCGGCAATGACTTCGGTGTTCTCGGTCGGCAACGTCGAACAGGTTGCGTAAAGCAGGATGCCGCCGACCTCAAGGGTCTTCCACATCGCGTCGAGCAGTTCGCCCTGCAATTGCGCGAGAGCTACGATGTCGTCGGATTGACGGGTCAGCTTGATGTCCGGATGGCGGCGGATAACGCCAGTGGCCGAGCACGGCGCATCGAGCAGGATGCGCTGGAACGGTTTGCCGTCCCACCATTGTTCGGTAGCGCGACCGTCGGCGGCGATCAGTTCAGCATTCAAGCCGAGACGTTCGAGGTTTTCTTTAACTCGCACCAGCCGTTTGGCTTCCAGGTCCACCGCCACCACGCCGGCCAACCCCGGTTCGGCTTCGAGGATGTGGCACGTCTTGCCGCCCGGCGCGCAGCAGGCGTCTAGCACGCGCTGCCCCGGCGCCAGATCGAGCAGATCGGCGGCCAGTTGCGCCGCTTCGTCCTGCACACTGATCCAGCCGTCGGCGAAACCCGGCAGGCTGCGCACATCGGCAGCTTCTTCGAGGATGATGCCGTCGCGGCTGTAGACACACGGCGCGGCAGCAATTCCGGCCTCAGTCAATAACGCCAGGTAAGCATCGCGGCTGTGATGGCGGCGGTTAACGCGCAAAATCATCGGCGGATGCGCGTTATTCGCTGCGCAGATGGCTTCCCACTGTTCCGGCCAAAAAGCCTTGAGGGATTTCTGCAACCATCGCGGGTGAGCGGTGCGCACCACCGGATCGCGTTCCAGCTCGGCGAAAATTGCTTCGTGTTCGCGCTGGGCGTTGCGCAGTACCGCGTTGAGCAGACCTTTCGCCCAGGGTTTTTTCAGTTTGTCCGCGCAGCCGACGGTTTCGCCGATGGCGGCGTGGGCCGGCACGCGGGTGTAAAGCAGTTGGTAAAGACCGACCAGCAGCAACGCCTCGACATCAGCGTCGGCGGTTTTGAACGGTTTCTGCAGGAGTTTTTCCGCCAGCGCCGACAGCCGTGGCTGCCAGCGCGCGGTGCCGAACGCCAGATCCTGGGTGAAGCCGCGATCACGATCTTCGACTTTGTCCAGTTGCGTCGGCAGGGAGCTGTTCAGCGAAGCCTTGCCGCTGAGCACGGCGGCGAGTGCCTTGGCGGCGGCCAGACGCGGATTCATTGCGCGTCCACCGCTGCGCCGAGCACAGTGCCAACGGCGAATTTCTCGCGACGGCTGTTGAACAGGTCGCTGAAATTCAATGCCTTGCCGCCTGGCAATTGCAGGCGAGTCAGGCACAGCGCTTGTTCGCCACAAGCGACGACGAGGCCGTCCTTGCTGGCGCTGAGGATTTCACCCGCTGCGCCTGTGCCTTCGGCGACAGTTGCCGCCAGCACTTTCAGCGCTTCGCCGTTGAGCGTGCTGTGGGTGATCGGCCATGGATTGAAGGCGCGCACCAGACGTTCCAGTTCAACCGCCGGACGGCTCCAGTCGATGCGTGCTTCGTCTTTGTTGAGTTTGTGCGCATAAGTGGCGAGCGTGTCGTCCTGCACTTCGCCATCCAGGGTGCCGGCGGCCAGGCCGGCAATCGCTTGCAGCACGGCCGGCGGACCTATCTCGGCCAGGCGGTCATGCAAGGTTCCGCCAGTGTCTTCGGCGCTGATTGGTGTTGTGACTTTGAGCAGCATCGGGCCGGTGTCGAGGCCGGCTTCCATGCGCATCACGGTCACGCCGCTTTCGGCATCGCCATGTTCGACGGCGCGCTGGATCGGCGCCGCACCGCGCCAGCGCGGCAGCAACGACGCGTGACTGTTGATGCAGCCCAGACGGGGAATATCCAGCACCACTTGCGGCAGGATCAGGCCGTACGCCACCACCACCATCAAATCCGGCTTCAGCGCCGCCAGTTCCGCTTGAGCCTCGGCGTTACGCAAGGTCGGCGGCTGCAACACCTGGATATTATTTTCCAGCGCGAGCTGTTTGACCGGGCTCGGCATCAGTTTTTGCCCACGGCCGGCCGGGCGATCCGGTTGGGTGTACACCGCAACAATCTCGTGAGGGCTGCTCAGCAGGGCCTTGAGATGTTCGGCGGCGAATTCCGGAGTGCCGGCAAAAACGATGCGCAATGGCTCAGTCATGAAGAGAGTCTCATAAAAAGAAAAAGGCTTGCCGCAGCAAGCCTTTGAAGGAGGGCATCAAGCGTTCTGGCGGTGGAGCTTTTCCAGCTTCTTCTTGATCCGGTCGCGTTTGAGCGTGGACAGGTAATCGACGAACAATTTGCCGTTGAGGTGGTCGCATTCGTGCTGGATGCACACGGCGAGCAGACCCTCGGCGATCAGTTCATAGGGCTTGCCGTCGCGGTCCAGCGCCTTGATTTTGACCTTCTGCGGGCGATCGACGTTTTCGTAGAAACCCGGTACCGAGAGGCAGCCTTCCTGGTATTGCTCCATTTCATCTGTCAGCGATTCGAACTCGGGGTTGATGAACACCCGGGGTTCGGTGCGGTCTTCGGAAAGGTCCATCACGACGATACGTTTGTGCACGTTGACCTGGGTCGCGGCGAGGCCGATGCCGGGCGCTTCATACATTGTTTCAAACATGTCGTCGACCAACTGACGCACTTCGTCGTCCACTACAGCCACAGGTTTGGCAATAGTGCGCAGACGCGGGTCCGGAAATTCGAGGATGTCTAAAATGGCCATAGGCTTGATTGCTGCACGTGTTGAGTAAAGTCGGGCGATGGCCTGGCAGGTCCGAAGATGCAGGCTACCGTTGTGAAGCGTAGCTTGTGCATCTGGCTCAAGCGAGCCACGGGGGCTCTGACGGTTCACGCGAACGCACATGATAAAGGGATTCACTGCATGAGGAAAACACTACTCGCCCTGCTGCTGTTGGCTTCGGCTGGCGTAGCGCAAGGGCAGGTGCAACTCAGGGACGATTTTCCACAGCAATACACGGTGGTTTCGGGCGACACCCTTTGGGACATTTCCGGCAAATACCTGCGCGAGCCTTGGCAATGGCCACAGTTGTGGCGGGCCAATCCGCAAATCGAAAACCCCAACCTGATCTACCCCGGCGACACGCTGACGCTCAGCTATGTCAACGGCCAGCCGCGCCTGACCCTCAATCGCGGCGAGTCGCGCGGCACGATCAAACTTTCGCCACGGATCCGCACCAGCCCGGTGGCCGAGGCGATTCCGAGCATCCCGCTGAAATCGATCAACAGTTTTCTGCTGAGCAACCGCATCGTCGACAAGGCCGAGGATTTCGACAAGGCACCGTACATCGTCGCAGGCGATGCCGAACGGGTGCTCAGCGGCACCGGCGACCGCATCTTCGCGCGTGGTCATTTCGATGCCAATCAACCGGTCTACGGCATTTTCCGCCAAGGCAAGGTTTACACCGATCCTGAGACCAAGGAATTTCTCGGGATCAACGCCGACGACATCGGCGGCGGCGAGATTGTCGCCACCGAAGGCGATGTGGCCACCCTCGCCCTGCAACGCACCACCCAGGAAGTCCGTCTCGGCGACCGATTGTTCAGCGGCGAAGAACGCTCGATCAACTCGACATTCATGCCCAGCGCACCGACTTCCCCGATCAACGGCGTGATCATCGACGTGCCACGTGGCGTCACGCAGATCGGCGCGATGGACGTGGTCACGCTGAACAAAGGCAAACGCGACGGACTCGCCGAAGGCAATGTACTCGTGGTGATGAAAACCGGAGAAACGGTGCGCGACCGGATCACCGGCCAGCCGCTGAAAATTCCCGACGAACGCGCCGGTCTGCTCATGGTGTTTCGCACCTACGAGAAGCTCAGCTACGGCCTCGTTCTCAACGCATCGCGGTCACTGGCGGTGCTCGACAAGGTGCGAAATCCGTAAGCAAGCTTCACAAGTTACCAACAGAGTTATCCACCGCTTGTTCCGAATGGTTCGGGACTTACAACGATCAAGGATGATCCATGATGATGCCTGCTTGCACGCCGCTCTCCCCGGCGGAACTGGAGGCGCGCCTGCGCCTGCACCGTTTGCCGGAAATCGGCCCGAAGCGTTTTTGCAGATTGCTCGAAGCATTTGGCTCGGCCTCAAAAGCCATTAGCGCGCCGGCCACGGCTTGGCGCTCGTTGGGCATGCCTGCCGCCAGTGCCGAAGCGCGGCGCTGCCCGCAAGTGCGCGATGGCGCCAGCCACGCAATGCGCTGGCTAGAGCGGCCGGAGCACCATTTACTGATGTGGGATCAGCCGGATTATCCGGCGCTGTTGGCGCAGATTACCGATCCGCCGCCGCTGCTGTTCGTGGCGGGCGATCCACTGATTCTGGAAAATCCGCAACTGGCGATGGTCGGTAGCCGCCGCGCCTCGCGACCCGGCATGGACACGGCGACGGCGTTCTCGCGCAGCCTGGCCGGGGCGGGTTTTGTCATCACCAGCGGCCTGGCGCTGGGTATCGATGCCGCCGCGCATCAGGCTGCGCTGGATGTCGGCGGGCTCACGGTAGGCGTGCTTGGCACGGGCCTGGAAAATTTTTATCCACAGCGCAACGGGCGCCTGGCCGACGCGATGATTGCGTCCGGCAGTGCGGTGCTTTCCGAATTTCCGCTGGATGCCGGGCCGACGGCGAGCAACTTCCCGCGGCGCAACCGCATCATCAGCGGTTTATCCCTCGGCGTGCTGGTGGTCGAGGCCAGCGTCGCCAGTGGTTCATTGATCACGGCAAGGCTGGCGGCGGAACAGGGCCGCGAGGTTTACGCGATTCCAGGCTCCATTCATCACCCCGGTGCACGTGGCTGTCACCAGTTGATCCGCGATGGCGCGGTGCTGGTGGAAACCATTGAGCACATCCTCGAAGCCCTGCGCGGCTGGCAGCGTTTGCCGCTGTCTGCAGACACACCGAAAAGCGATCACCCATTGCTCGCCCTGCTCCACGCCGCGCCGCATACCAGTGAAGGTCTGGCCGACAGCAGCGGTTGGCCGTTGCCTAAAGTGCTGGCGGCCCTGACCGAGCTGGAAATGGACGGCAGCGCGGTGTGCGAAAACGGGCGCTGGTTGGCCAGGAGCCGCTAGGTTTTACGAGGAAGATCGGTAAACTGCGCGAAACCTGTTTGCGGAGATTTTTTCATGGTCAACAGTTGGCGTGTGCAACAAGCCGCGCGAGAGATTCGCGCCGGGGCGGTGATTGCCTATCCAACCGAAGCCGTCTGGGGGCTGGGTTGCGACCCGTGGAACGAAGAAGCGGTGGATCGCCTGCTGGCGATCAAGAATCGGTCGGTCAACAAAGGGCTGATTCTGGTCGCCGACAACATTCGCCAGTTCGACTTCCTGTTCGAAGATTTTCCGCAAGAGTGGATTGATCGCATGGCCAGCACTTGGCCGGGGCCGAACACCTGGCTGGTGCCGCACCAGGGCTTGTTGCCGGAATGGGTCACCGGCGTGCACGACACCGTAGCCTTGCGGGTCACTGATCATCCGCAGGTGCGTGATTTGTGTTCGATGGTCGGGCCGTTGATCTCGACTTCCGCGAACCCGCAGGGGCGCCCGGCGGCGCGCACGCGGTTGCGCGTCGAGCAGTATTTCCGGGGGCAGATTGATGTTGTGTTGGGTGGGCAATTGGGCGGGCGCAAAAACCCGAGCCTGATTCGCGATCTGGTGACCGGCAACGTCGTGCGCCCGGCTTAGAATCGAGTTGCTCCCATCGCTGGCAAGCCAGCTCCCACAAGAATCTTCGCTGGACATAGATTTTATGTACAACGCCGAACCTGTGGGAGCTGGCTTGCCAGCGATGGCGTCCTCAAGGCAACAGAATGGTCGAACCAGTGGTGCGTCGCGCCGACAACTCGGTCTGCGCCTTCGCCGCTTCAGCCAGCGAATAGCGTTGGCTGATTGCCACTTTCAACTTGCCGCTGATGATCATTTCGAACAACTCATCGGCCATGCGCTGCAGGTTTTGCGCATTGTTGGCGTAAGTCGCCAAGGTCGGCCGGGTCACGTACAACGAGCCCTTCGCCGAGAGAATGCCCAGATTCACCCCATCCACCGCGCCTGACGCGTTACCGAAACTGACCACCAGGCCACGCGGTGCAACGCTGTCCAGCGACGTCAGCCAAGTGTCCTTGCCCACACCGTCGTAGACCACCGGGACTTTCTTGCCATCGGTCAGCGCCAACACGCGCTCGGCGACGTTTTCATGGCTGTAATCGATGGTTGCCCACGCACCGTTGGCCTTCGCCAGCTCGGCTTTCTCTTTCGAGCTGACGGTGCCGATCAGTTTCACGCCCAGCGCTTTCGCCCATTGGCAGGCCAGTGAACCGACGCCACCGGCAGCGGCATGGAACAGAATGGTTTCGCCACCCTTGAGTTCATAAGTCTGGCGCAGCAGGTACTGCACGGTCAGGCCCTTGAGCATCACCCCGGCGGCGGTTTCGAAGCTGATTTCGTCTGGCAGCTTCACCAGATTGGCTTCAGGCAACACGTGCAACTCGCTGTAGGCACCCAACGGACCGCTGCCATAGGCCACGCGATCGCCGACTTTGAAGCGGGTGACCTCGCTGCCCACTGCATCGACCACACCGGCACCTTCGGAGCCGAGGCCGGACGGCAAGGCGGGCAACGGATACAGACCGCTGCGGTAGTAGGTATCGATGAAATTCAGGCCGATCGCCTTATTGGCCACTCGCACCTGGTTCGGGCCGGGTGCGGCGGGTTCGTAATCAACATATTCGAGCACTTCGGGACCGCCGTGGGCGCGGAACTGGATACGCTTTGCCATCTGCCTGCTCTCCTTGGTCTGTCGTGAACCCCCTATCCAACTCCCATGCTTGATCTTCGTCAACTGCGAGGCGCTACTTCGCGGTGGTATGCTACGCGCCCATTTGCGTCGCCCGCCTGCGGGGCGCCGCCCGATTCAAGGTGAAGCCATGACGACCCGCACCGACGCCGTAAAGGCCTATCTGCTCGACCTGCAAGACCGCATCTGCGCGGTCCTCGAAAGCGAAGATGGCGGCACGCGCTTCGTCGAAGACGCCTGGACCCGGCCTGCCGGCGGTGGCGGTCGCACCCGCGTGCTCGAGAACGGCACGGTAATTGAAAAGGGCGGCGTCAACTTTTCCCACGTTTTCGGCAGCGGCCTGCCGCCGTCGGCCAGCGCCCATCGCCCCGAATTGGCCGGTCGCGGTTTCGAAGCCCTTGGCGTGTCGCTGGTGATCCATCCGCACAACCCGCATGTGCCGACGTCCCACGCCAACGTGCGCTTTTTCATCGCCGAAAAGGAAGGCGAAGAGCCGGTCTGGTGGTTCGGTGGCGGTTTCGACCTGACCCCGTATTACGGCAATGAAGCAGATTGCATCCACTGGCACCGCGTCGCCGAGCAGGCCTGCGCGCCGTTCGGGCCAGACGTTTACCCGCGCTACAAAGCGTGGTGCGACACCTATTTCCACATCAAGCATCGGCATGAACCGCGTGGCATCGGCGGGCTGTTTTTCGATGATCTGAACGAGTGGGACTTCGACACCAGTTTCGCCTTCATGCGCGCCATCGGCGATGCCTACATCGATGCTTATCTGCCGATTCTGCAGCGCCGCAAAAACGATGCGTTCACCGCTCAGCAGCGTGAGTTCCAGGAATTCCGCCGTGGCCGCTACGTCGAGTTCAATCTGGTCTACGACCGTGGCACCTTGTTCGGCCTGCAATCGGGCGGGCGCACCGAATCGATCCTGATGTCGTTACCGCCGCAGGTGCGCTGGGCTTATGACTGGAAAGCCGAGCCCGGCAGCGAAGAAGCGCGCCTGACCGACTACTTCCTGCAAGACCGCGACTGGCTGGCCGAGGCCTGAGGATTTCTGATGGATCGTTACGTCGTTTTCGGTAATCCGATCGGCCACAGCAAATCGCCGATGATTCACAAACTGTTCGCCGAACAGACCGGGCAGCGCCTCGACTACAGCACCCTGCTGGCGCCGCTTGATGATTTCGCCAATTGCGCCACGGCGTTTTTCCATAGCGGTCGCGGCGCCAACGTTACCGTGCCGTTCAAGGAAGACGCTTACCGCTTGGCCAACAGCCTGACGCCACGGGCGCAACGTGCCGGTGCGGTGAACACTTTGAGCAAGCAGGCCGATGGTTCGCTGCTTGGTGACAACACCGACGGCGCCGGACTGGTCCGCGATCTGACGGTGAATGCCGGGTTCAGCCTGACCGGCAAACGCATCCTGTTGCTCGGTGCCGGTGGCGCAGTACGCGGCGCGCTGGAGCCATTGCTGGCGGAACAACCGGCGTCGGTGATCATCGCCAATCGCACGGTGGACAAAGCCGAGAGGCTGGCCGAGTTGTTCTGCGATCTGGGCCCGGTGTCGGCCAGTGGTTTTGATTGGCTGAGCGAGTCGGTGGACGTGATCATCAACGCCACCTCGGCCAGCCTCACCGGCGAAGTGCCGCCGATTGCGCCGAGCCTGATCGAACCGGGCCGGACGCTGTGCTACGACATGATGTACGGCAAGGAGCCAACGGCGTTCTGTCGCTGGGCCAGCGAGCACGGCGCGGCAGTGGCGATGGATGGCTTGGGGATGTTGGCGGAGCAGGCGGCTGAGGCGTTCTTTTTGTGGCGGGGGGTGCGGCCTGATACGGCGCCAGTATTGGCCGAGCTACGCCGCCAACTGGCGGGTTGAAAATCAAAAGATCGCAGCCTGCGGCAGCTCCTACAGGGTGAACACTGATCCCATGTAGGAGCTGCCGAAGGCTGCGATCTTTTCAGTCTTCAAACCGGATCGGGCACTTCTCTGGCCCTTCCAGTTTGCGTAACTCCTCCACCACCTGCGGCCGCGCCCCGCGCAATGTCAGGCTGCGGCCCTGGCACCGCAAACGCCGCGCCTCTTGATGGAGCATTTCCACCCCTGAGTAATCGATGAAGTTGATTTGCTGCGCGTCGATCACCACCCGCGCACCCTGCATGCGCTGCAGACGCACTTGCAGGTAATGGCTGGCGCCGAAAAAGATCGAGCCGCCAACCCGCAGCACATCATCCTCACCGTCGCGCCAATGCTGCACGCGCGGTTGCGAGGTGCGCTTGAGATAGAAAAACAGCGACGCCAGCACACCGGCGTAAATGGCCGTCTGCAACTCAAGCAACAATGTCGCCAGGCAGGTCAACGCCATGACCACAAACTCGGCGCGACTGACCCGCAGCAAGGCGCGAATGGCGCGGTGATCGACCAGACCCCACGCGATCAAGAGAATGCTGCCGGCCATGGCCGGAATCGGAATGTGCGCAATCAGCCCGGCGCCGAACACCGCGAACAGCGCCACCCAGAGCGCCGAAAACACCCCGGCCAGCGGCGAACAAGCCCCCGCCTCATAACTCAGACCCGAGCGGGTGAATGATCCGGCCGACAACGACCCTGAAAAAAACGCACCGACGATATTCGACAGGCCTTGCGCGCGGACTTCCTGATTGGCATCGAGCAACTGCTGCGACCGCGCCGAAATCGAACGGGCGATCGACAGGCTGGTCACCAGCCCAAGCATGCCCACCGCCACGGCGCTCGGCAGCAGGCGCAGGATCGCTTCCAGGTCCAATGGCAAAGCGCTAAATGGCGGCAAGCGCCCGACAAATGCGCTGACCCGATGTACATGCCCGAACATCGCCGGCCATGCCCATACCAGCAGACTCGCCAGTACGAGGGTGATCAACAGCGTCGGCCAGCGTGGCAGGATTTTTTTCAGCGCCACGCCGACGACCACTGTTGCCACGCCGAGGATCAGCGAAGGCTTATCCACAGCGCCGAGATGGCGCAGCAGGTCCATCAGGCTTGCCAGCGCCGTGGTGTTCGCCGGCAACTCCAGCCCAAGCAGATTGGGCAACTGCCCGATGGCAATCACCACTGCCGCGCCGAGGGTGAATCCGAGTACCACTGAATGCGAGACAAAATTGACCAGGGCGCCGAAGCGCAGCAAGCCGAGCAACCATTGGAAAATCCCGGCAAGGAAGGTCAGCAGCAGAATCAGGGTGATGTAGTCCTGCGATGCCGGCACGGCCAACGGGCTGACGCTGGCATACAGCACAATGGAAATCGCCGCCGTCGGGCCGCAAATCAAATGCCAGGACGAACCCCACAAGCAGGCGATCAACACCGGGATGATCGCGGCATAGAGACCGTACTCGGGTGGGAGACCAGCGATCAGTGCGTAGGCAATCGACTGGGGTAACGCGAGAATCGCACCGCTGAGGCCGACGATCAGATCCCGTCCGACGCTGGCGCGGGTTTGCCGGGGCAGCCAGGTGAGGAAGGGAAAAAGTGAATGACGGCTGGGGAAGGCCATGGATCCTCGCGGTTGGGTTTTATTCAAGGTTATCAGGGTGCCAGGGAAAGGGCCCTCACCCTAGCCCTCTCCCAAGGGAGAGGGAACTGACCGAGGTGTTTGAACTGGCCATATCGACCTGAGAGATCAGTGTCGAACTCAGGCCTCGAATCCAACGAATATCGGCTCCCTTTCCCCTCGCCCTCTTCCAGAGGGAGAGGGAACTGTCCGAGGTGTTTGAACTGGCCATATCGACCTGCGATTTCAGAGTTGAACTCAAGTTTTGAGTCCAGCAGATATCGGCTCCCTTTCCCCCTCGCCCCCTTGGGGAAGAGGGCTGGGGTGAGGGGGCAAAAATCCCAAGCCAAGCCCAATCCCAGCAACCCCACGATCAAAGCTTCGCCTTCACCGCCGCCAGTGCATCCTTGCCATCCACCGTTTTCACGCCGTCCAGCCATTTATCCAGCACCGCCGGATTCGCCTTGATCCACGCCTTCGCCGCGTCGGCATTGCTGATCTTCTTGTTGACCACCTCAGCCATGATGCTGTTCTCCATCTCCTGAGTGAACGAGAGATTGGTCAGCAATTTACCCACATTCGGACACGCCTCGGCGTAACCCTTGCGCGTCAAGGTAAATACGCTGCCGGTGTCACCGAAGTATTTCTCGCCACCCTTCAGGTAATGCATCTTCAGCTGCACGTTCATCGGATGTGGGGTCCAGCCGAGGAAAGTGACGAATTTCTGTTTTTTCACCGCCCGCGACACTTCAGCCAGCATTGCCTGTTCGCTGGATTCGATCAGCTTCCACTGGCCCATGTCGAAGTCATTCTTCTTGATGATTTCCTGCAGCGAGATATTCGCCGGCGCGCCAGAACCGATGCCGTAGATCTTCTTGTCGAACTTATCGGCGTATTTGTTCAGGTCGGCAAAGTTATGCACACCCGCATCCCACACGTAATCCGGTACGGCGAGTGTGAACTCGGTGCCCTCAAGGTTTTTCGCCAGTTGCGTGACATCGCCGGTCGCGACGAACTTGTCGTAGAAGCCTTGCTGCGCCGGCATCCAGTTGCCGAGAAAGACATCCACCTGACCATCTTTCAAACCGCCAAAGGTGATCGGCACCGCGAGGGTATCGACCTTGGCCTTGTAGCCCATGCCGTCCAGCAGAAACCCGGTGATCGCGTTCGTTGCGGCGATGTCGCTCCAACCCGGATCGGCCATTTTCACCGTGTTGCAGCTCTGCTCGGCGAATGCCGATGCACTGCTCAGTGCGAGCAGGCCAATCGTCAGTACTGTGGATAACTTGCGCATGGACTTCCCCTTAACATTATTGGTTTTGGCAGGGTTGTGGATAACGTGCTTTACGCTCCAGATCATCAAGGTCGATGTGGTTGCGCATGTACTGCTGACTGGCGTCCACCAGCGGCTGGTGATCCCAGCTCTTCAGCTTGCCGATCGTCAACGCATCGGCGACGAAACGGCGACGGCGCTGGCTGGCGAGGACATCTCGATGAATCGCCGGGATATCCCACTTGGCGCGCGCCTCGGCAAGAAAATCGTCGAACAGCTGGCGATGTTGCGGCGATTGACTGAGTTCTTCCAGTTCGTGCGGATCATTGCTTACGTCGAAGAGTAGGCAAGGGTCGCTCTCACTGTAGATAAATTTGTATGGCCCGCGACGGATCATCATCAACGGACTCACGGTCCCTTCCGCCATGTACTCGCCGAATACTTCGTCGTGACCGCCCTGCCCTTGCAAATGCGCCACCAGCGAACGGCCGTCCAGCGGCAGACCCGGTGCCAGCGCGCCGCCCGCCAGCTCGACGAAAGTCGGCAACAGATCAGCGGTCGACACCGCAGCGCTGACCCGTCCGGCAGCGAACTGGCCCGGGGCACTGATGAGCAGTGGCACGCGCGCCGCCATCTCATACCAGTGCATTTTGTACCAGAGGCCTTTTTCGCCAAGCATGTCGCCATGATCGCCGGAGAACACCACGATGGTGTCGTCGAGCAAACCGGTATCTTCAAGGGTTTGCAGGAGTTTGCCGACGTTAGCGTCGATATAACTGCATGCGCCGAAATACGCTCTGCGCGCGTCACGAATCTTATCCACGGGCAGCGGCTTGTCCCACAGGTCGTAGACCTTGAGCAGGCGCTGCGAGTGCGGATCGAGTTCGTGTTGGTCCGGCGTCGTAGGCAATGGGATCTCGGCATCGTCGTACAAATCCCAGAATGCCTTGGGAATGGTGTACGGGTCGTGTGGGTGAGTCATCGACACGGTCAGGCAGAACGGCTGATCACCGTCCTCGCGGATGTGATCGAACAAGTATTGCTGCGCCTTGAACACCACTTCTTCATCGAAATCGAGTTGGTTGGTGCGCACGCATGGCCCGGCCTGCAGCACTGAAGACATGTTGTGGTACCAGGTCGGCCGCACATCAGGCTCATCCCAGTTCACGGCCCAACCGTAATCGGCTGGATAGATGTCGCTGGTCAAGCGTTCTTCGTAACCGTGCAGCTGATCGGGACCGCAGAAATGCATCTTGCCGGATAACGCGGTGCGGTAGCCGAGACGGCGCAGGTAATGCGCGTAAGTCGGCACATCGGCGGGGAAATCGGCGGCATTGTCGTAAGCGCCGATTTTGCTCGGCAATTGTCCGCTGACCAATGTGAAACGCGACGGCGCGCACAATGGGCTGTTGCAGTAAGCGGCGTCAAACACCACGCCTTGTGAGGCGAGGCGGGAAAGATTCGGCAGTTTGATTGGCGAAGGGCCGTAGAACGGCAACATTGGCGCGGCCATCTGATCGGCCATGATGAAAAGAATATTCTTGCGCTTCATGTGATCGCGGCATTCCATAGTGAATATTTATGCGACATTGCTGCGATCGAGCATGGAGTCCATGCTCTGTCGGGTAAAGCCCGCGCCGGGCAATGACTAGGATAAGCACAGCTTATGTATGAAGCTTTGGGGGATCTGTCACTCGATCTGCTGCGCGCCTTCGAGGCTGCCGCTCGCCAGCGCAGTTTTACCGCAGCGGCAGTTGAGCTGGGCACTACGCAACCGGCGATCAGTCAGCAGATCAAACGTCTGGAGGAGCAGATCGGTACGCGGTTGTTTGATCGCATCTATCGGGGCATCGAACTGACTGAGGTCGGTGCGATCCTGTTTGAACAGATCAGCCTCGGTTTGCAGCATATCGACGCGGGATTGAGCGCCATCAGCACGCAGCAGCAACATGAGGTGCTGCAAGTCGCTACGGACTTCGCGTTTGCCGCGTATTGGCTGATGCCGCGCCTGCATCGGTTTCATGAAGCCAACCCGCACATCGATGTCAGCCTGGTCACCAGCGAGCGTAACCACAACATGCTGCGCACCGACATCGACGTGGCGATCCTGTTTGGCGACGGGCGTTTCAAACAAGGCGAGAGTCACTGGCTGTTCAGCGAAGAAGTTTTCCCGGTATGCAGCCCACAGTTGCTCAAAAACCGTGCCCTGCCCTTGCCGGTTGAGGGGCTGCTGGAGTTGCCGCTGTTGCATCTGCGAGGGGAAAACAGCAGCAACTGGTTTGACTGGAGCCGATTGTTCCGTGCGTTGGGCATCACTACCGCGCCGGCGCCGGGGCAATTGCGTTTCGATAACTACACGCTGTTGATTCAGGCGGCGATTGGCGGCCAAGGCGTGGCGATTGGCTGGCGGCACCTTGTGGATAACTTGCTCACCCAAGGATTGCTGTGTCGGCCGATTGCCGAAACTACCCTGTCGCGGTTGGGTTATTACGTGGTGTTGCCGCAGCGCAAGCGGCGCGGGGTTTTGATTCAGCAGTTTGTCGATTGGTTGATGGCGGAGCAGGCGAGCAGCGCGGAGTCGCTCAACGGGTCGGCGCTGCCTTCGATTGCAGTTTGACGGTCAAAGATCGCAGCCTGCGGCACCACCTACATAAAATCCGTGTAGGAGCTGCCGAAGGCTCGGGCCGCGTTCGGACGATCTTTTAAATATCTGAAGCCGCCACAAAATTCACATGCTGCCCCACATGCAGACTCAACCGCAGCTCATCGGCAATCCCCACCGCTACCCGGTTCAATCGCTCCAGCGGTTCGGCCAGCCCCGGCTCCAGATTGCCGCCGACCTGGCTGAAATGCTCAATCGTCAGCCCCGCCACGCCGTGCGGGGCATTCACCAGCGTCCACTGCAGCGAACTGCTTTGCACCGCTTCGCGGATTTCCTCGGCCGCGTGACGTTGCAAGCGATCATCCAGCTCCGGTTCGTCGAGCACCGCGAAATTTCCTACCAGAAACAAACGCGGGACACTGGCCAACTGCATGCCCTCGATGAGCGCATCGACTGCCAGCACCTGTTCAACCGGTCCCAACACGATGGACCGTTCCACGTGATCGCTGCTGAATGGCAACCCCGGTGCGTCCAGCAGGCAAATCACCGCCGTACTTCCCGCAACGCTTTGATTGATCCGCTCGGCATCGAACAGATCACCACTTTTGGTACGCAGCCCCGGACGCGGCGCGAGCGCTGTCAGATCGTCAAGAATGGCGATGACTTCATGCTGGCGGCGCAGCAACTCAGCCATCAATGCGCCACCCAGGCTGGCCATGGCACCATAGAGCACCACTTTCACCGTTGGGGTCTCGGCATTTTTCATGGCTGATCCTTTTTCTTGTCCCTTGTATGGCGTGTGACATACGGGCAGCGCCGAGGGTTCGAACCGATTCAGAGGCTTTACAATGCAAGCGATCAAGGGCTACCACGCTCACGTCTATTTCGACGCCAATACCATCAGCCAGGCGCGCGACCTGTGCGAGCAAGCGGCGCAGTTGTTTCCATTGAAAATGGGCCGGGTTCACGAGCGCCCGGTAGGCCCGCATCCGGACTGGAGCTGCCAATTGGCATTCGGCCCCGAACTGATCGGCGACGTGCTGCCGTGGCTGGCGCTCAATCGACAAGGCTTGGTGGTGTTTTTGCACCCTGACACCGGTAACGACTTGCTCGATCACACCGATCACGCGATCTGGATGGGCGCAGTGCGGCCGCTGAATTTGTCGGTTTTCTAAGCAAAAGTTTCTGCAGCTTCGCCCGGCAGATACTCATCCAGATGCAGCCAGGGTAATCGGCTGTCGGTCCAGATATGCCGCTGCGCAGGCGCATGTTCCGGCTGATCCGGCATGGCGATGGTCATGTCGATGCTGTCGGGGCTGAGCGAGGTCATCAGCGCCAGGTGCGCGCCGCAATTCGAGCAGAAAAACCGCGCGCAACTGCTGGACGAGTGATAACACGCTGGCGTTCCCGCCAGCCATTGGAAGCTCGCCAGCGGCACCGTGATCCACGTGGTGACGATGCCGCCGCTGACCTTGCGGCAGACTGAGCAATGGCAGTGGGCGATGTCCTGCAGCGCTGCGCTGAAATGATAAAGAATGTGGCCGCAATGGCAGCCGCCGCGGTGCAGAGATGCTTTCATCGAAGCCACCTTCCTAGCGGATCAGTCTCCGTGCACGAGCCATTTCGTCGTTAATGACTATGACTGATCCAGGTTTCATCCCCAAAGTTTTTGTTATCGAGTTCATCGCTTTACTTAACGCGTCTCGCAGTCCGGCCATCCACTCCTTGGGAAAATTGTTGATGACGAGGACACATTTGAACGCGCAGTTTGATAAGTCGAGATTGAGGAACTCCGCTGGGAGGAGTTCTTCACTTTGATGGTGTCGCCTCAGGCAGGCAGCTAGTGTCAGTTGTAGTGAGTTGCTGAATTTTTGTCTGATTATTTCTTCTACAAAGTTTACGGTCTGCCGGGGAGCGCTCGACTTTGCTTCGATAAACCAAGCTTCCCGAGCCTCACCTTCAATATCTCGAAGTAAAACAAACTCGGTGACCTTGATTCCATCTCCCAGATTTTTAGCAAGTGGGCTGTTTTCGATTGGAAATAGAGTTTCCTCAGAAAAAGGTCCGAAAACCATCCCTGATTCTTCGATAGTGATCGTCATCCCAGAGCCAACTCCACTTCCTCTTCGTAGAGCCGAATGGATTCGTCCACGATGGGATTGTCTGGCATGCCTTTGAGCAGATCATTGCAAGTCCAATCTCCGTCAATCGATGACAGAACCGGGATGGACATTTTTTGTTTTTGCGCTGCGAGATACAAAGCTTTGATCACAAAGTACGAGTGGCTAGCGATGAAAAATTGAATGCCGCTACTGGAGAGAGAGACGATGATATCGATCAGCTTGGTGATCGCGACCGGATGCAAGGCAGACTCCGGTTCGTCGATAAACACCATGGAGTCCTTGGTGAGATAACGGTTGCCCAGCAACGTATCGAGTATGGCAATTTTTTTGATGCCTTCGGCTGTAGAACCAATCTGGAACTTCTGATTACCCTTTTTAAATTGCCAGCGATTAGTACTGTTATCGAACTCTACCTTGCCGCCGAACATCTCTTCGAGATTTTCCCGGGCTTTAGCGAAATGCGCATGGTTCTTTCCTTTGGTAGGCAGTAGGCGCAAGGCTTTGGCCAAGTCGTAATAGGTGTCATCGAAGCCGAAATCTTTATCGATATCGCGGCTTTTCAGAATGATGTGCTGAAGTGACAGTACTTCTTTGGGCGGAAGAAATATCGAATTGCTGCCTCGGGGAGAAACATGATTTTCCAATGAGATGATGCTTTTGGTGGTGTCCTTGCCGAAGCTGTAGCGAAACTCTCGCGAATCGACTTTGACCTTGCAAGAAAGTGGGCCGTCAGCACTCTTGGTTACCAGATCGCCTATCTTGTCAGTCTGAAACGTCCAGTAAAGCTTGTCCGTCAAAATTTCTGCAGCAGATCGTTGCTCATTGCCGCGTTGATATTCTTCGAGCGTCCGCATCGTGCAGTACAACGCCTTCAGCAAAAAGGTCTTGCCGCTGCTGTTTGCCCCGATGATCACATTCAGGTTTGAGAGCTTGCTCCAACGGATTTTCTGTAATGGACCAAAATTGTCTAATTCAACGCTATTGAGCATTGGTTGGAGCTCCTCTCGAACTTTGCAGTGGGCCAAGCCTAGCACTGCGATTCCCTTCCATACAGAGGTGAGCATGACCCTTCGGAAACTACAGAAGCGGCTTACAACGTATTTGTTCTTTCGGCTTCTCTGGAGAAGGAAATTGATCCGACCTGTTGTCAGAGCTTTCATCCACGAAAGGTAGCTGAAAGCTTCCCCGATTAGGATCGCCCCACTCCCGGCAACAGACCGGTTGGCCCAATGCCTGCGTTTATCCCCAGGCCCGGCCCAATTAACAACAACAATGGTGATTCTGATGTCTTCTGTAACCCGCCGTTTCTCCCGCTTCGTGATGACCACTCCGCCCGTACGCCTCGCGCCTCCCGTTCTGCGCTGATCCCCCGATCCGCCCGTCAATTAGCCGCGCCACGCCTGGAGTATTCCCATGCTGACTTTCCTTGGCTTCGCCATGGTCATCACGTTCATGTTCCTGATCATGACCAAGCGCCTGTCCGCGCTGATCGCTCTGATCATCATCCCGATCCTGTTCGCCCTGTTCGGTGGTTTCGCACCGAAGATCGGCCCGATGATGCTCGAGGGCATTACCAAACTGGCGCCGACCGGCGTCATGTTGATGTTCGCCATTCTGTATTTCGCCCTGATGATCGACTCCGGCCTGTTCGATCCGGCCGTGCGCAAGATCCTCAAACTGGTCAAGGGCGACCCGCTGAAGGTTTCGGTCGGCACCGCCGTTCTGGCGCTCGTCGTTTCCCTCGATGGTGACGGCGCGACCACTTATATGATCTGCGTCGCCGCCATGCTGCCGCTGTACAGCCGCATCGGCATGAGCCCGCGGATCATGGCCGGTCTGATCATTCTCGCCGGTGGCGTGATGAACATGACCCCATGGGGCGGACCGACTGCCCGCGCCGCGAGTGCGCTGCATGTCGATCCGTCGGATATTTTCGTGCCGATGATTCCTGCGATGGCTGCCGGCGTCGTGGCGATCCTGCTGATTGCCTACTTCTACGGCAAGCGTGAACGTGCCCGCCTCGGCGAGCTGCACCTGGTCGGCGACGAGATCGATCACAGCGAAATCAGCGTCTCGCAATTTCCCGATGCGCGCCGTCCGAAGCTGATCTGGTTCAACGCCGCGTTGACCTTCGGTCTGATGTGCACGCTGATCGGCGGCCTGCTGCCGCTACCGGTGCTGTTCATGGTGGCGTTCAGTATTGCGATGATCGTCAACTACCCGTGCCTGCAAATGCAGAAGGATCGTGTCGCTGCGCATTCCGGCAGTGTGCTGGCAGTGGTCGGGCTGATCTTTGCGGCCGGTATCTTCACCGGTATCCTGTCGGGCACCGGCATGGTCGATGCGATGTCGAAGAGCCTTTTGGCGGTGATTCCGGATTTCCTCGGCCCTTACCTGGCGGTGATCACGGCGCTGGTGAGCATGCCGTTCACCTTCTTCATGTCCAACGACGCGTTCTACTATGGCGTGTTGCCGGTGTTGGCCGAAGCGGCCAGCCACTATGGGATCACTGCGGTGGAAATGGCCCGTGCCTCGATCGTCGGCCAACCCGTCCACTTGCTGAGCCCGTTGGTGCCGTCGACCTATCTGTTGGTGGCGCTGGCCGGCATCGATTTTGGTGATCACCAGCGTTTCACCCTGAAATGGGCGATCCTGGTGTGTATCTGCATTTTGATTGCTGCACTGCTTTTGGGGACTTTCCCGGTGTTCAGCACTCTATAAGCCCAAGACTCACCGTTTCGGGTCCTGGCTTCGCGGTTTGAAGCCCGGACCTTTTTCGGTTTAACAATTGCTCAAAGGAATACACATGGAATGGCTGACCAACCCTGAAATCTGGGTTGCCTTCTTCACCCTGACCGCCCTGGAAATCGTCCTCGGCATCGATAACATCATCATGATCTCGATCCTGGTCAGCCGCATGCCCAAGCACATGCAGCAGCGCACCCGGATCTTCGGTCTCGCCCTGGCGATGATCACGCGGATCCTGTTGCTGCTGTCGATCACCTGGGTCATGCGCCTCACCGCCGATCTGTTCGAAGTGTTCGGCCAGGGCATTTCCGGCCGCGATCTGATCCTGTTCTTCGGTGGCTTGTTCCTGTTGTGGAAAAGCTCGCAAGAGATGTACCACGCGCTGGAAGGCGAAGAAGACAGCGACGACGCGCCTTCGGGCAAGGGCGGCAATTTCCTTTACACCATCATCCAGATCGCGATCATCGACATCGTCTTCTCGCTGGACTCGGTGATCACCGCAGTCGGCATGGTTTCCCATGTACCAGTGATGGTCGCGGCGATTATCGTGGCGGTGCTGGTGATGATGCTGGCTTCGGGCAAGATCAGCGAGTTCATCGACAAGCACCCGTCGCTGAAAATGCTCGCGCTGTCGTTCCTGCTGGTGGTCGGTACCGTGCTGATCGCTGAATCGTTCGATGTGCACGTGCCGAAAGGCTACGTCTACTTCGCCATGGCGTTCTCGCTGGCGGTTGAAGCGATCAACATCAAACTGCGCGGCGCGATGGCGAAAAAGAAACAGCAAAAGGATCCAGTGAAACTGCGCTAGGACGTACCGGGCCAATAACTCGGTAGTCCAGCAGCAATACAAAACCTGTGGGAGCTGGCTTGCCAGCGATAGCGTCGGGTCAGCGACATCAATGTTTGCTGACCGGACGCCATCGCTGGCAAGCCAGGCTCCCACAGGTTTTTGTGTTTATGCAGGAGGCACGAGGTTGTCGAGGACGCGGTTGACGGCCAGCTCACCGAGCATGATCACCTGCGCAATCCCCAACAACGAACTGCGCTGTGGTCCGTCGATGAACCCGGCCAGATCGCTGGCCATGATGCTCGCCGACGCCAGTGATTCACAGGCGTGCGCCAACAGGGTTTCGTTATCCACGGCGGGATCGATGAGGAAAATGCTGCTGGGTTTGCGCGGTGTGGCGGGTTCTTGCTTGCGGCCAGGGCAGAGATAGAAATCGAGGGCGCGATCGGCAGCTTCTTTCATGCGCTGCGCTTCGATGGCGGGGTCGTGGGGTTCTGGATCGATGTTGGGCGGATCGGGTGTGATTTTTGTCATGTTCAGCTGCTCCATATATGAAGCCACTGCCGTTCTCTACTAAAAGAAAGGAGGCGGCTGTACGCAGGTTAGTAGACCGGGGAGCTAGCTTTTCCGGCGCACCCGAAGGTGCCCTGCGCACAACCACCATCAAGTGCAGGAATGACCTGGCTGAACGGAGCTTGTGCACAAAACTAGCGACCCGGGCTACTAATCCCGACCACTGATAAGCAGTGGCCAGCAAACGATAGAACCCTGCCCCAAAGCGCACAAGCCGGCGGATTCTGGCGTAGCCGTAGGCAACGGCGCAAGGTTTTGTAGCCTGTCGCCGCGTAACACGGCGTGTGCATAAACACCCCGCAAAATCCGCGTTTAACCCCATTCAGAAACATCACCACAAAATCTGTGGGAGCTGGCTTGCCAGCGATAGCGAAGTGTCAGCCAATATCGATGTCGGCATTGCCGCCGTCATCGCTGGCAAGCCAGCTCCCACAGGGTTTTCAGCGCGCCCACAGTGGCGCATCGCAACCCGTTGAGACGGGAATCAAAGGTTGACGCCCCCCGCTCCGCTCGTTAGCTTCCCCGCTCGCCTCAAACGACAAACAAGGAACGTTCATGTCTGGAAAACCCGCCGCGCGCGTCACGGACCCGACCACTTGCCCGCTTCCCGGCCACGGCACCAACCCGATTGCCAGTGGTTCGGGCGATGTCTTCTTCAACGGCCTCGCCGCCGCCCGCCTCGGCGACACGTGCACCTGCGGCCAAGCCCTCAACGGCGCCTTCTCCGCCACGGTGTTCATCAACGGCAAAAACGCCATGACCCTCGACAGCACGGCCAGCCACGGCGGCGTCGTGATCGGGGGTTCCGGCGATGTCATCATCGGCAGCTCGCACACGCCCGCGCCGTTCATCCCGCCGCTGCCCATCGTTGGTCAGCCGCTGATCGAATTCAAAGCCGTCAGCGCCGGTAATGGCGAACCCATCGCCGATCAAGGCTACGAAATCGAAACCGCCGAAGGCCGTATCGTCAAAGGCCAGACCAACGAAAAAGGCATGACCCAAAGCGTCGCCACGCGCCAGCCGGACCTGGCCATCGTGCGCTGGACAGCCTGATTTTCAAGGAAGAACCATGACCGCACAATGCATCGCTCCAGACGACCTGGACATGAAAAAACTCTGGGACAGCACTTGCGAGCTGCCCACCTGCAAACGCGAAACCAACACCGCCGGCCCCAACCCGAAAACCCGCGTCGAAGTTCCGCTGCTGACCTGCAACTGCCTGTGGCGCCGCTTTCAGAAAGAAGCCGAAGACTGGGTCGCCCCCGGCGGCGTCCTTATCGCCGACCCCCAGGCCCGCAACCGCAAGATCAACGCTGCGTATGCGCAGTTGTGGCTGGCGGATAATCGATTTCAATGGGCGGGGTTGGCGGCGTTTGCTTCGAAGCAGGTGGGGTGTGGACTGATCCACGCCACCAAACTACAAACCGCCATTGCTGCGCAGAAGGCTGCACAGGAAAAGCTGCGAACCGCCCCATCGGAAACCTTGTTTGAAGGTTTCGGATTCAAGTTCAGCAAAACCAATCCTGAGGTTGAACAAGAGCTGGAAAAAGCCCGAGCGGCGAACCCGATGCCGACCGAGGACATCACTATCGGCGACAACCCGCGCTCAGTGGTTCAGCAGCAGCTGGATTATGTGTATGAGATGTTGGCGCTGGGTAATACATCGCTGTTTCTGGACGTTTATCCGTTGCACCGGTTTTTTATGGTGCGGGGATTCAAAGAGATGCAAGCGTGTCTCCCGCTGCGCAATAAACTCAAAGGCGAAGTGCTATGGCCTATTTCAAACAAAGTGGAATTCGGGCTGGTGCAGTCGCAAGTCAGTGATACGTTCAAAGCTATTGACGAAGGAAAGATTTCTAAAAGTGTTGAGTTCATGGCTCAGCACGAACAAATCAATATTTTGCAGCCAGCGATGTACGACGATGCGCACTTTGCCTACCTGATGCGCGGCACGCACGCAGGCAACGCCGTATCTGTTGTCACCGGAATTATGTCGGGAGCCGCTGAGGAAATTCAGTTGACCCTTGCAAGTCAATGCAAAGCTCCAGACCAAAGAAAAGTCGCATTTGGTAGCAACCCATTGGCTAATTTGGCTGACAAAGATCAGCGGATGGAGTTCGTCATTCGAGCTGCAACTCAGTTCGATACATTGCTCAGAGACCCTGCTGCCCGAGCAAAGCTCACGCAGTCCATAACAGAAATATCCAAGGGTGGAGGAGTTCAGTGATCCAGTTGTCGAGGAAACGTTTCTTGATAATTCTCGCTGCTGCGTTGACTGCTGCGGCAATCGCGTATTCCAACTGGAGTACGGATACTTTGCGAGTTCATATCGGAAAGACTTACGACGAGACGGTTGCCGACTCAACGTTAGACGTGCCAGCCCACACTGTGATTTACCCCGGAAATCCTCCCCACCCCAGCTCAGCCTGGATTTCCACACCGGTCATTATTCATTTCGATGACCCGGAGCACGGGTTCAAGCTGCCTGTTACAAAGTTCGTTTCAATCGGATTTGACGAGGGGAAGGTCTCGAACATGACCACCTCTCCAATGCTCGAAACGTTGCCCTTCGACCAACTAATCGTCGTGCTTGATCAACTACAGAGCCAGTTAACGAACGCCGGTTGGGCAGAGTGGAACTCTGAGACGAATCCTTGGTTAAACACGGCTGATGAGGCCAGTCGAAAGACGCTTCAGGCCGAGTTGTTTGATCACGTCATGGTGACGGTGCTATTGATCCCCCATAAGTACAGTCTCGCGCTCAACGTCAAATGCTACGCCCGGTGCGACGAACGTGATCCGAACACGGCGAAATACCTGATCGATGTCAGCGTAGGAAAGGATTACTACAGCGAATGAGGATCCGCTATTGGACTAGTCGGAGCTTATGGACGAGACCGCTTTATTTTGCGCTGCTTCTCTGCATCACATCGTTTCATTATCCGATGGACGTTTTGCGTCTTCACATCGGAAAGCATTACCGAAGCGTTGTGCAAGATTCGACGTTTCCTGTCTTACTGAAAACGGCGAATTACCCAAGTGATCCACCTGAGGTGGACTCCACTTGGATCAGCAGCCCTGTGGTGGTGAAATTTGACGACCCACAATATGGCTTCACCTTGCCGCCTACTAAGTTCGGCGCAGTGGGTTATAGAAAAGCAAAAGTCTCGACCATCACAACCTCTCCAATGTTGGAGACCGTCTCATTCGACCAGTTGGTGCCGTTGATTGAGCAGTTACAAGCAACACTGAAAGAAGCTGGGTGGCAGCCGCGAGATCGCGAAGACAATGCATGGCTCTCAGTCGATAACGAAGCGGATAGAAGCGCTCTGCAGAAGTTGCTATTCGATCAAGTCGTCCTCGTGATGCTGCTGGTGCCTCATAAATATGGTTTGGCACTCAACGTCAAATGCTACGCCCGGTGCGACGAGCGTGATCCGAAAACGGCGAAATATCTGATCGATGTCAGCGTAGGAAAGGATTACTACAGCGAATGAGGACCCGCCGTTCGGCTCGTTGGGGATTCTGGAAGAGACCGCTTTTTTTTGCGCTGCTTCTCTGCATCACATCGTTTCATTATCCGATGGACGTCTTGCGTCTCCATATCGGAAAGCATTACCGAAGCGTTGAAAGGGACTCGACCACCGACCTGGAAAAAAATACTGCGATTTATCCCAGCGAACCTCCCCACCCGAGCTCCACCTGGATAAGCAGTCCCACATTCGTTGAGTTTGACGATCCTAGTCATGGCTTCACCTTGCCACCTACCAAGTTCGGTGCAGTGACATACCGGAAAAGCAAAGTAGCAACCGTGACTACTTCACCGATGCTTGAAACCCTACCGTTTGCAGAGCTGGTGCCTCTTTTGGAGAAGCTTCAGCTCATGCTGAAAGCAGCAGGATGGGCGCCCCGAGATGTCGATAAACATGCTTGGGTGGAAGTACCGAGTGATGTCGAAAAAAGTGCGTTGCAAAGAACGCTGTTCAATCAGGTCGTCATCGTGCTGCTACAAATCCCTTACAAATACACCCTGGCGCTAAACGTCAAATGCTACGTTCGCTGTGACGAGCGCGATCCAGACACCGCAAGGTATTTGATCGATGTCAGTATTGGTTCGGATAACTACAACAGATGATTTCTCGCATCGCGGAATGGCGCCGCTACGGGCGTTGGCCGGCACTTGTCCTGCTGTACATTGGCCTGACGTCTTTTCACTATCCGCTGGATTTTCTGGTCGTTCGCATCGGCAAGCCATATGCCGAAGTCGTCAAAGACTCCAGTTTTCCTGTTGAGCGGAAAACAGCCATTTACCCAAGTGACCCGCCCAAGGTCGACTCGACCTGGATCAGCAGCCCGGTCGTGATCACTTTTGATGACCCTGAACATGGCTTCACTTTGCCCAAAACCATCTACGGGGCGGTGGGCTACACCAAAGGGAAAGTAGACAGCATAACCACGTCTCCAATGGTTGAAACGCTTCCCTTCGATCAGACGGTGAAGCTTTTGAGTGAGCTGCAAGCGATGTTCAGGGATGCCCACTGGATTCCTGAACCCGTTGAGGGAAATGATTGGATCAGAGTGCAAAGCGATGATGAAAAGCGACAGCTACAAGCGAAGCTTTTTGATCAGGCGGATGGGGTCATTCTGCTGGTTCCACACAAATACAGCCTGTTGATGCACATCAAGTGCTATGCGCGTTGCGATGAGAGGAATGTGTATACGGCCAGGTATTTAATCGACGTTGGTCTGAGCAGGGATCATTTCAGCGATTGATTCAGCCACACCCTCAACCCCTGTGGGAGCTGGCTCGCCAGCGATAGCGGCGTGTCAGGCAAAATCAATGTCGGCAGTGCCGCCCTAATCGCTGGCAAGCCAGCTCCCACAAGGATTTGTGGTGATTGTGGAAGGGGGTGGATGAAGTGCTTTTCATGACACTTTTATTTCAATCCACTCTTTAGCTGTGCAATGCTGGCGCCGAGACCGTTAGCCAACTACAGCTTAAGTATCAGAAACGTAGAAACCGCGCGGTGCCGTCCACTTGCCCCTCTGGGGCGCTGCTACTACAGGGGGTCTGCATGCTAACCCTGCTCAATCTGCTGTCCGCCGTCGCCCTGCTGATCTGGGGCACGCATATCGTCCGAACCGGCATCCTGCGGGTGTACGGCACCAATCTGCGCCATGTGATCGGCCAGAACATGTCCAGGCGCTGGCTTGCGTTCGTTGCCGGCATCGTCGTGACCGCGATGGTGCAGAGCAGTAACGCCACCGCGATGCTCGTTACCTCATTTGTCGGCCAAGGCCTGATGGCGCTGACGCCGGCGCTGGCGACCATGCTCGGCGCCGATGTCGGTACGGCGCTGATGGCGCGGGTGCTGACGTTCGACTTGTCGTGGCTGTCGCCGCTGCTGATTTTCGTCGGCGTGATTTTCTTCCTGTCGCGCAAACAGACGCGGCTCGGGCAGATGGGCCGGGTGTCGATTGGCCTTGGGCTGATCATCCTCGCGCTGCAACTGATCGTTGAAGCCGCCGCGCCGATCACTCACGCGCAAGGGGTGAAAGTGATTTTCGCTTCGCTGACCGGCGACATCCTTCTCGACGCCTTGGTCGGCGCGTTGTTCGCGATGATTTCCTATTCCAGCCTCGCCGCCGTGCTGCTCACCGCGACATTGGCCGGCGCGGCGGTGATCAGCCTGCCGGTGGCGATTGGCCTGGTGATCGGCGCCAACATCGGCAGCGGCATCCTCGCCTTCATGAGTACCAGCATGCAGAACGCTGCCGGCCGGCAAGTGGCGCTGGGCAGTCTGTTGTACAAACTGATCGGCCTGCTGCTGATCATTCCGGTGCTCGATCCGCTGGTGCACTGGATCGACAGTCTCGATTTCAGCCCGCAGGAAATGGTCATCGGCTTCCACCTGCTCTACAACACCGCACGCTGCCTGATTCTGCTGCCAAGCGTAGGGCCGATGGCGCGGCTGTGCGCCTGGCTGCTGCCGGAGCGCCCGGAAGTCAACGGCACCGCCAAGCCGCGCCACCTCGATCCGACCGCGTTGGTCACGCCGAGCCTGGCGCTGGCCAACGCCGCGCGGGAAACCCTGCGCATGGGCGATCTGCTCGACAACATGCTCGACGCTTCGCTCGATGTGTTGCGCGGCAAGCAGACGGCGGTGACTCAGGAAATGCGCCGCATGACCGACGACGTCGAGTCGCTGTACAGCGCGATCAAGCTGTATCTGGCGCAGATGCCTCGCGAAGACCTCGGCGAGCATGACAGTCGGCGCTGGGCGGAGATCATCGAGCTGGCGATCAACCTGAAGCTCGCCGCTGACCTGATTGAACGCATGCTGCGCAAGATCCAGCAGCAGAAGACTTCGCAGCGCCGCTCATTTTCCGAAGAAGGCCTGGAGGACCTGGCCGGGTTGCAGCAACAATTGATTTCGAACCTGCGCTTGGGCCTGTCGGTATTTCTCAGTGGCGACCGCGAAAGTGCACGGCAATTGCTGCGCGAGAAACGCCGCTTCCGCGCGCAGGAACGGCGCCTGGCCCACGCGCACGTCAGCCGTCTGCAACGCAAGATCGTGCAGAGTATCGAAACCAGTTCGCTGCATCTGGAGCTGATCGCCGATATGAAACGTTTGAATTCGCTGTTCTGCGGCAGCGCCTATGTGGTCCTGGAGCAGGCGGACACCGGCGCCCTGGCGACAGATGATATTGCCGACATCACGCATTCGCCTTGAACGTCTGGGGCTGGGGTCAGTCAGTAACACAGAGTTCAGTCTCAGGGTCCTCATCGCTGGCAAGCCAGCTCCCACAGGGTTCTGTGAGCGCCGAAAATCCTTGTGGAAGCTGGCTTGCCAGCGATGGGGCCCTGACTGACGAAACGGATCTCCAAATCAGCCGTATGGAAGCCTGTTATGCGTTGCCTGTTGTTCGCCTGTCTGCTGCTCGGTTCCCTGCCCGCTTTTGCCCTGGATCGCTTTCAGGTCGAAGGTTATGCGCTGCCCAACGGTTTGCAGTTGCTGCTCAAACCCGGTACGGAACGGGGCCATGTGGCTATCCGGCTGGTAGTCGGCGTTGGTCTTGACGACTTCGATTGCGACGAAAAAGAGCTGCCGCATTTGCTCGAACACCTGCTGTTCAGCGGCATCGACGCGACTGGTGAAGGTGGTCTGGAAGAACGCATGCAGGCGTTGGGCGGTGATTGGAATGCCTTTACCAGCAACGCCGACACGACGTTCGTCATCGAAGCCCCGGCTAAAAACCAGCGCAAAGTTCTCGATCTGCTGCTCGCACTGCTGACCCAGACGCGTATCGACGACAACGCGATCAATGCGGCGAAACGGGTGGTCGAGCGCGAAGATGGCGGCCATTACACCAAGCTGCAACGCTTCCTCGACCGCCAGGATCTTGGACACACCGCGAGCAATCAACTCGCCGTTGAGCTGGGCCTGAAATGCCCGCAGCGCGCCGAAGTCGGCCACCTGACCCAAGAGCAGTTGGAGAAGGTCCGCGAGGCTTGGTACGCGCCGAACAACATGACGCTGATTGTTGTTGGCGAACTCGACAAACTGCTCCCCGCCTACCTGGAGCGCACCTGGGGCGCGCTCGAGGCGGTTGATCCGAGCGAGCATCGTCCGCTGCCGGACATCCGCACCAGCGCCGCCCATGAACGCACCCTCACCCGTGGCCTCATCGGCGACAGCGCCAAGCTGCATTGGCTGGTGCCGGAACCGGTGCTCGACGATCAGTACGATCAGACCTTCGACATTCTCAAGGATTACCTCGACTGGGCGCTGTACCGACAGATTCGCCTCAACCACGGCCTGTCTTACGGGCCGTGGGCCGAGCGCGAGGTGTTTGGCGGGGTCGGCTTCATGAGCCTGAATGCGGATCTGGATCGCGATGACGTCGACGAAGCCATTCAGGTATTGGAAGACCTCAAGGCTGATCTGCTGAAAAACGGTCTCGACGCAGACACTTTTGCCCGCATCAAGCAGGCCGCCATCGCCCATCAATCGTGGGCGGTTCAGGGTAATAGCGCGATGGCGGATTATTACTGGAGTGCGCTCGCCGATTATCAGGATGGCCGCTTCGCCAACCCGGCGCGCGAGCTGCAAGGCGTGACACTGCAAGCGGCGAACAAAGCGATGCGCGAGTTGTTGTTGCAGCCTGGGTATTTGCGTATCGAAAAACCGTTGATCAGTGATGACCAGGTGTTGTGGTTGGTGGCGGGTGGGATTGGCGTATTTCTGCTGATGCTGCTCGGCTGGCGATTGCATCGCAAGCGAGGCTGAAGATCAAAAGATCGCAGCCTTCGGCAGCTCCTACATTGGAATGCGTCCTCTGTAGGAGCTGCCGAAGGCTGCGATCTTTTGAGGCCCTGACCATCCACCTCGCCACATCGCCCGGCGGACGCTACTCTGTCGGGGTATTTCCTTAGCCTGCAGTGAAGCGCCCACATGTCGAAATTAACCCTTCTGGTCCAGCGCATTCTCGAGCTGATTAAGCGCTACCCCGGGGTCATTGCGGCGGGTGGTTTCATTTCCGGAGTCGGCAGCTTTATGCTGGTCGACCGTCAGCAGGGGCTGGCGAGCTGGATCACCGTGATCATGCTGCTCAGCTGGATCTGGCTGATGCTGGAGAACACCCTGACCGGCCTGTTCACGCGTATCTTCAAACGGGAGATTCCCCAGCCGCTGCTGCGTTATGCGACGCAAATGATCCACCAGGAGAGCCTGTTTTTCGTCCTGCCGTTTTTCTTCATCACCACGACCTGGAACAGCGGCCAGCTCGTTTTCACCGGCCTGCTCAGCATCGCCGCGCTGATTTCCATCGTCGACCCGCTCTACTACAAATGGCTGGCGCCACGGCGTTGGGCGTTTTTGGCATTGCACACGCTGACCCTGTTTGCCGCCCTGCTCACCGCATTGCCGGTGATCATGCATCTGACCACCGCGCAGAGTTTCAAATGGGCGCTGGGGATCGCCGTGCTGTTGTCGTTCCCGAGTCTGGCGTCGATCTTCCCGATCCGCACCGTGCGTAACGCGCTGGCGATTCTGTTTATCACCGTTGGCATCGGCGGCGTCGGTTGGGCATTGCGTTCGTGGGTGCCGCCGGCGACGTTGTGGATGACCGACGTGGCGATCAGCACGCAACTGCAGGATCGCACGCCCGGCGCCAGCCTCGACACGGTCAGCGCCGAGCAGATCCGCAGCGGCGGGCTGTATGCCTACACGGCGATCAACGCGCCGCGCGGCCTCGACGAGCGGATTTATCACGTCTGGACGTTCAACGGTAAAGAGGTCGACCGCATCGCTCTCGATATCCATGGCGGGCGCAAGGAAGGTTACCGGGCGTGGACGCACAAACAGAATTTCCCCGGCAACCCGGCGGGCAAATGGCAGGTGCGGGTGTTGACCGAAGACGGCCAGTTGATTGGCGTGCTGCGTTTCGCAATCACCGACAGCACACCGGCCAAAGAAAAGTAATCCGGTTCGTGCTATTACGTTACTTCGCGAAACAGCCGAACAAGCCCGGAGCATATGACCAGCAGCTCGATCAGCGGTACTGCCCAACTGGACTCATCGATCAGCCCTGCCCGCCTGCGGGTGACGGGAGACTGGACGCTCGCCCATTACGCCGAACTCAAGCAACTGAGCGAAAAGCTCCGTGGCCAGTACGACGCCAATACTCCGATCGACCTGAACAGCCTCGGCGCGCTCGACACGGCCGGTGCTTCGTTGCTGGTGGAGCTGCTCGGCTCTGCTCGCCTCGGCAAATCCGCCGAACATCCCGATTGCACGCTGTCCTCCGCCGACCGCGCCTTGCTGCAAACCGTGTACTGCTCGATGACCGATTTCTGCGTGCCGATCAAGGAAGCGGAAATCAGTGTCAGCGTGCAATTGCTGACGCGCATCGGCCGTGCCGTTGACACGGTCTGGCGCGATACCCTGCAACTGCTGGGTTTCGTCGGCCTGATTCTCGAGACCATCGCGCGAAACCTGTTGCGGCCCAAGCGCTGGCGTATCACGCCGATGATCGCGCACATCGAACAGACCGGCCTCGACGCCGCGCCCATCGTCGCGTTGCTGACGTTTCTGGTGGGCGCAGTGGTGGCATTTCTCGGGGCGACGGTGCTGGCCAGTTTCGGCGCGACGATATTCACCGTGGACCTGGTGGGTTTCTCGTTCCTGCGTGAATTCGCCGTGCTGCTCACCGCAATCCTGATGGCGGGGCGCACCGCCAGTGCGTTCACTGCGCAGATCGGCTCGATGAAGGCCAACGAAGAAATTGATGCGATCCGCACCCTCGGCCTCGACCCGATGGAATTGCTGGTGGTGCCGCGTGTGCTGGCGATGCTGGTTGCGTTGCCGATGCTGACGTTCCTGGCGATGCTCTGCGGCATCATCGGCGGCGGCGTGGTCTGCGCGGTGTCGCTGGATATCTCGCCGGCGATGTTCCTCACTCTGTTGCAATCCGACATCGGCGTTCAGCATTTTCTGGTGGGGTTGGTGAAGGCACCGATTTTCGCGTTCATTATTGCCGCGATCGGCTGTCTGGAAGGCTTCAAAGTCAGTGGCAGTGCCGAGTCGGTGGGCGCGCACACCACGTCGGCGGTGGTCCAGTCGATTTTCGTGGTGATCGTGCTCGACGCGGTGGCTGCGCTGTTTTTCATGGAGATGGGTTGGTGAGTCGGCTACCCCGCGCGCCCTCCGAGGCGGTGATCGAAGTCCGTGGTCTGTGCAATCGCTTCGGCAGCCAGAGCGTGCACGAGAACCTCGATCTGGATGTGTACAAAGGCGAAATCCTCGCCGTGGTTGGCGGCTCAGGCACGGGCAAATCAGTGTTGTTGCGCAGCATCGTCGGGCTGAATCGGCCCAGCGAAGGCATCGTCAAAGTGTTCGGCAAGAATCTGCCGAGTCTGTCCGAGCACGAGCGCTCGCTGGTGGAACGGCGCTTCGGCGTGCTGTTTCAAAAAGGCGCGCTGTTCTCGTCGTTGACCGTCACCGAAAACGTCGCTCTGCCGCTGATTGAACATGCCGGCCTCAGCCGCCAGGACGCCGAGCACCTGGCGGCGGTGAAACTGGCGCTGGCCGGGTTGCCGCTGTCGGCAGCGGACAAATACCCGGCGTCGCTGTCCGGCGGCATGGTCAAGCGTGCCGCGCTGGCGCGAGCCCTGGCGCTGGATCCGGACATTCTGTTTCTCGACGAGCCCACCGCCGGCCTCGATCCGATTGGCGCGGCGCAGTTCGACCAGTTGATCCTGACCTTGCGCGATGCGCTCGGTCTGAGCGTTTTCCTGGTGACCCACGATCTGGACACCCTTTACACGATCACCGATCGCGTCGCGGTGCTGGCGCAGAAGAAGGTGCTGGTGGCCGGCCCGATCGATGTCGTTTCGGAAACGGATGACGCGTGGATTCACGAATACTTCCACGGCCCGCGCGGCCGCTCGGCGCTGGACGCCGCCAAATTGCTCAACGAGGCCTGATATGGAAACCCGAGCGCACCATGTGTTGATCGGCTTGTTCACTGTGATTGTGGTAGCAGGCGCCCTGCTCTTCGGCTTGTTTTTGGCCAAGTCCAGCGTCGACACCGAATTCAAGGATTATGAAATCGTCTTCAACGAGGCCGTCAGTGGCCTGTCCAAGGGCAGCTCGGTGCAGTACAGCGGGATCAAGGTGGGCGACGTGATCAGCCTGCGCCTCGACCCGCAGGACCCGCGTCGGGTGCTGGCGCGGATTCGCCTGGCGGGTGACACGCCGGTCAAAGAGGACACCCAGGCGAAACTGGCGCTGGCCGGGATTACCGGCACTTCGATCATCCAGCTCAGCGGTGGCACGCCGCAGAGCCCGAAACTGCGTGGGCATGACGGTAATCTGCCGCTGATCGTCGCTTCGCCCTCGCCTATTTCGCGCCTGCTCAATGACAGCAATGATTTGATGACCGGCATCAGTGCGCTGCTGCATAACGCCAATCAGATGTTCTCCGCCGACAACGTCGAGCGCGTCAGCAAAACCCTCGCCCATCTTGAGCAAACCACCGGCACCATCAACGACCAGCGTGGCGACATCAAACAAGCCATGCAGCAGCTGGCGACGGTGGGTAAACAGGCCGGCAGCATGCTCGAGCAGACGTCGCTGTTGATGCGCAACGCCAACGGTCTGCTCAACGATCAGGGCAAGCAAGCGCTGGGCAGCGCCGAACAGGCGATGAAGTCGCTGGAGGAAAGCAGCGTGACCATCAACGGCTTGCTCAGCAAGAACCAGAATTCGCTGGATAACGGCATGCAGGGCCTCAATGGTCTGGCCCCGGCGATTCGCGAACTGCGTGAAACGCTGACCTCGCTGCGCGCCATTTCCCAACGCCTTGAGGCCAACCCCAGCGGTTACCTGCTGGGTAGCGACAAGAACAAGGAATTCACCCCATGAAGCTGACCCGCCTCACCCTCCTCGCTGCCGGTCTGACGTTGGCCAGTGCGTGCTCGATTTTGCCCGAGTCGGAGCCTTTGGATGTCTACCGCTTGCCCGCCGCGCCAGCACCCGCTTCGACCAGCACAGCGACGACTCAGCCCTGGTCGCTGCGTTTGAATAAGTTGCAGGCCAGCGAAGCGCTGAATCGACCGAGCATCGCGGTGATCCCACAGGGTGATGTGATCAGTAGCTACAAGGCTTCGCGCTGGAGCGATCCGGCGCCGGTGCTGGTGCGTAATCGCTTGCTCGATGGTTTTGCGCGGGATGGTCGGGTGACGCTGTTGAGCACCGACGACAGCAACTTCCAGGCGGATCTCGAACTCGGCGGCAGCTTGCAGGCATTCCAGACGGAATATCAGGGCGCGCAGGCCGGCGTGGTGGTGCGGGTCGATGCGTTGCTGGTGCGCGGTTATGACCAGCGAATCCTCGCCAGCCGCCGCTTTGAAGAGCGCCAGCCTTTGAGCGATGTGCAGGTGCCAGCGGTGGTGGCCGGGTTCGGTCAGGCCAGTGATCGCCTGACGGCCAAGGTTGTGGCTTGGGCGGTCGAGCAAGGCCAGCAGTTGGCTCCGCTTAAACGCTGAAATCGCCAAGATCGCAGCCTGCGGCAGCTCCTACAGGATGCATGCTCTGTAGGAGCTGCCGGAGGCTGCGATCTTTTGCTTCAACCAAAGAACCAGTAGCAGACGGCAATGGCAGCCACGACGCCAGCAAACTCCGCCAGCAACGCACACCCCACCGCATGCCGAGCGCGCTGGATCCCCACCGCGCCGAAATACACCGCCAGCACATAGAACGTTGTCTCCGTACTGCCCTGCACTGTCGCGGCGACCAGCGCCGGGAAGCTGTCGACGCCCGAGGTCTGCATCGTTTCGATCAACATCGCCCGTGCGGCGCTGCCGGAAAACGGTTTGACCATCGCCGTCGGCAACGCGTCGACGAAACGCGTGTCCCAGCCCGCCCACTCGACAAGATGCCGGATGCCATCCAGGCCAAAATCCAGCGCGCCTGACGCGCGTAGTACGCCAACGGCACAAAGCATCGCCACCAGATACGGGAGCAGATTCTTCGCGACATCGAAGCCTTCCTTTGCGCCTTCGACGAACGCTTCGTAAACCTTGACCTTGCGTAACGCGCCGATGATCAGGAACAGCATGATCAGCCCGAACAGCGTCAGGTTGCCGAGGATCGACGACAATCCCGCCAATGCCGTGGCGGACAAGGTGCCGAGCAATGCCATGAAGCCGCCGAGAATCAGTGCGCCGGGCACCAGATAAGCGAGGACCACCGGGTCCCAGATGCGAAGCCGTTGCATGAACGCCACCGAGAGAAAGCCGACGATGGTCGAGCAACTGGTCGCCAACAGAATCGGCAGGAACACCAATGTCGGATCTGGCGCACCTTGCTGGGCGCGGTACATGAAAATAGTCACAGGGAGCAGGGTCAGCGACGAGGCGTTGAGCACCAGAAAAAGGATCTGCGCGTTGCTGGCGATGGTGGCGCTGGGGTTGAGTTCCTGCAGCGCTTTCATGGCTTTCAGGCCGATGGGGGTGGCGGCGTTGTCCAGGCCCAGGCCGTTGGCGGCGAAGTTCAGGGTGATCAGGCCAAGGGCAGGGTGACCCGCCGGGACTTCCGGCATCAGTCGCAGAAACAGCGGCCCAAGCACCTTGGCCAGCCATTCGACGATTCCGGCTTTCTCGGCGATGCGCAGAAAACCCAGCCACAGGGTGAGGGTGCCGAACAGCAGCACCATGACTTCGACGGACAGCTTGGCCATGGCGAAGATGCTTTCCACCATCGCCGCGAAGATCCCGGCGTTGCCGCCGATCAGCCACTGCGCCAGCGCCGACACGGCTGCCACGATGAAGAAGCCAAGCCACAGGCCATTAAGCATCAGTCAAATCCCCCGAAGAATGCGGCGAATGATAGCGGGGTGGCCAGAAACGACAAACCCCGGATTGCTCCGGGGTTTGTTTAACGGGGTTGCCCCCCATCCACTGTAGGAGCTGCCGAAGGCTGCGATCTGTTGATCTTGCCTTTAAAAACAGAATCAAAAGATCGCAGCCTGCGGCAGCTCCTACAGGGGGGTGTGTCAGTTCTTGGAGATTTCACCCGCCGGCAACTTTTCCTTGCTGCGCCAGTGCGGCAGGGAGTTCCAGTAGCGCTCGCCTTTGGCATCGTCGTACATGCCTTCCCAACGCGAGATAACCAACACCGCCAAGGCGTTACCGATCACATTCAGCGCGGTACGAGCCATGTCCATGACGCGGTCGACGCCGGCAATGAATGCCAGGCCTTCGAGTGGAATGCCGACGCTGCCCAGAGTCGCCAGCAGCACCACGAAGGACACGCCCGGTACGCCAGCGATGCCTTTGGAGGTGACCATCAGCGTCAATACCAGCAGCAATTGCTGGCTGATCGACAGGTCGATCCCGTACAGCTGGGCAATGAAGATCGCGGCAATCGACTGATACAAGGTCGAACCGTCGAGGTTGAACGAGTAACCGGTCGGCACCACGAAGCTGCAGATGGCTTTCGGTGCACCGTAGGCTTCCATCTTCTCGATCACGCGCGGCAGCACGGTTTCCGACGAGGCGGTGGAGTAGGCCAGCACCAGCTCATCCTTGAAGATGCGCATCAGCTTGAACACCGAAAAGCCGAACATCTTGGCAATCAGGCCCAGCACCACGAAGGCGAAGAAGGCGATGGCGAAGTAAACCAGAATCACCAGTTTCGCCAGCGGCAGCAGGGAAGCGAAGCCGAAGTTGGCGACGGTCACCGCGATCAGTGCGAATACGCCGATCGGCGCGTAGTTCATGATCATGTGGGTGACTTTGAACATGCTTTCCGAAACGCCCTGGAACATCTTCACCAGCGGCTCGCGCAGGTCCGACTGCAGGCTCGACAGGCCGAGACCGAACAGCACGGAGAAGAAAATGATCGGCAGCATTTCGCCGCGGGCCATGGCCGCGAAGATGTTCGACGGAATCAGGTTGAGGATGGTCTCGATGAACGCGTGTTCATGTTGCACTTCGGCAGCGGTCGCCTGGTACTTGGAGATATCCACGGTACCAAGGGTGCTCATGTCGATGCCGGAACCTGGATGAACCAGGTTGGCCAGCAACAGGCCGACAACGATGGCGATGGTGGTGACGATTTCGAAATAGATGATCGTCTTCAGGCCGATACGCCCAAGCTTCTTCGCGTCGCCGACGCCAGCAATGCCGACGATCAGGGAAGAGATGACGATCGGGATCACGATCATCTTGATCAGACGGATAAAGATATCGCCTGCCGGTTGCAGGACGTTGCTGATCCACCAGGCCTTCTCGGCGCTGAAGTGGTTGAGCAACGCACCCAGTGCAATCCCCAAAACCAGACCTATGAGGATCTGCCAGGCGAGGCTGATTTTTGCCTTCTTCATTATCTTTACCCTTACTTGCGTTTGACTCAGGCACATGCAGGAACTGGAACGCTCATGAGCGGAAAAGTCTGTGCATCTGCCTCCGTATAAGGTGCCCGCAAGCGCGCATTGGCGGCTCTTTGGCAGGCGAAAAAAGGCGCAACTATTCCGATGCAAGGTTGCGCCGTCTAATGCCGTAAACGCCTACCCTATGCCGAATCGGCATGAGCTTTTTTAAACAAAACTGGCGTCCCAACCGGTTCGATTGTGACATTTCAGCCAGCATAAGCGCCGTGAACCGGCCATTACAGCGTAGCCTGCTTATTTTTTGAACGACGAAAAATGGTCGTAAATGGCGCAAAAAATCCCTTTTTACGAGGCTGTAAGCCTTACGGTTCAAACGGGCTCTTTGTCGATATACGGTCGCCAGGAAACACGGCGTAATGCTTTCACGCGCAGTGTCGGCAATGTGGGAATGAGCTGAACGCTCGCAAGCAGTGGTTCATTGGACTGGAAGCTCAGCGCAAGTCCGTCGAACCACGGAGGGCCGGCGAACTTGCGGCGCAGCTCTTTACTGCCCTGACCCGGCCCTCGCGCAGGCACTCCCTGTACCCGTAGGTCACTCCGACCCTGTAGCAGTCAGAACGTCCCGGCCCCTTGGTCATGCACCTGCCTTCCTCAGGTGGGCGCAATGGAAAGCAGCAGGGCTGCTGCCTTCGTGTTCAAGTCAGTACCACTTCGGATCTTTCTTCAGGGTTTCCATCAGCAGATCCTGCATGCCCTGGTCCGGTTTGCCGAAGAAGCGGTAAGTCGCATGTCGCGTCGGCGACTTGTCCTGCGGCAGACCTTCCGGCACATCGACCAGCATTGCGTAGGCGTCATCCTTGTCGAAGCTGAAGGCGACGATCAGGCGATGGTTCAGGCACTTGTCCTGATTCTCGCAGAGCGGACCGACCAGATACTGGTCACCGTCTTCAGTGACAGCCTGCATCTGCTGCTCCGATGTACCCGACAGGTTGATAACCCATTCCGGTACGCGCTCTTCCTTTTTGATCACGCCTTCCCAGGTTTCCCGATACTGCTGGTCGGAACCAAGCAATTCGTTGACCCGGGTCTGGCCATCGTTGGCCGCCATGGCCATGGCACTACCGCCCAGAAGCAGGGCGGCTGCCAATGTCCTTAAAACAGTCATCGTTAACCTCGGCCGCGGCGGCCAAAGAAGAAGGAAACGACAAACATCACCAGGAACACGACAAAAAGAATCTTGGCGATACCCGTGGCGGTGCCGGCGATACCACCGAAGCCCAATACCGCAGCGATGATGGCAATGATCAAGAATGTAATTGCCCAGCTCAACATGGTGATTCTCCTTACGTCTCTATTTAGGGATGTTGCGTCTACCGGCGCGGTGCGCCCGAATTCATTTCAACTGTCTGTCAGAACACCCAACGCTCTTCGCGGGGCATTTGATCCAGCGGCTGCAGCTGATCAACGTCCACCATGCGCATCGAGGCGCTTTCGGCCTGGCTATCGCTGACGGCGCTGAAGTGAGTCTGTGTGTTGTGCTGGATGGAAATCAGCGGCTCAGGACGCTGGCTGTTTTCCCAATGCAGAAATTGTTGGCAAGCGATCAGGGTGATCAGCAACGCCAGCACAGCAAACAGACCTTGTTGGATGTGCAGTGGCGAAATACGCACTTGGGCGGTACGTGGGCGAGTCATCCTGGGTTCCTCACTCTTGTTCGGTTGGGGCAGATATTTCTGCCCGGGCTGACTACCGTATTGCAGCCTGCATGCCAGTTTTTTATCAGGAAAAAAACCACGTAAAATCAACAAGTTATGTGATTCTAAAAATACCTTTGCGACGCATCCTGCACGATGGGCCCCGTAAGGTCGTGCGGAATGCACGATTATTTCGTAGGAGATTTCTTTATTAGGGAATTGAAAGCGAGGCGCGGATGTCAGAAAAGGACGCAGGCAACAGCCTGCAAATCCGGTTTCTTCTAAAACACCAACAAAATCAACGTATTGGCCGTAATGGCAGGAGAGGGCTACCCTCTAATGGCTGGGATCGTTCAGAATCAACCATGCAACTTGCCCGATTTTTCCGGGACTAACCCAAGACCAATCTTTATGGAGCGTAGGAAAAATGGAATCTGCCACTGAGCATCAAGGCCGCATTCTGCTGGTGGACGATGAATCCGCCATCCTGCGTACGTTCCGTTACTGCCTCGAAGACGAAGGCTATACGGTGGCCACCGCCAACAGCGCGGCCCAGGCCGATGCATTGTTGCAACGCCAGGTTTTCGATCTGTGTTTCCTTGATTTGCGCCTCGGCGAGGACAACGGTCTCGATGTTCTCGCGCAGATGCGCATTCAGGCGCCGTGGATGCGCGTGGTCATTGTCACCGCGCATTCGGCCGTGGACACCGCCGTCGATGCAATTCAGGCCGGTGCCGCCGATTATCTGGTCAAGCCGTGCAGCCCGGACCAGTTGCGTCTGGCCACCGCCAAGCAATTGGAAGTTCGCCAGTTGTCGGCACGCCTCGAAGCCTTGGAAGGAGAGATCCGCAAGCCGAAGGATGGCCTCGATTCCCATAGCCCGGCGATGAAAGTCGTATTGGAAACTGCCCGGCAGGTCGCGAGTACCGACGCCAACATCCTTATCCTCGGCGAATCCGGGACCGGTAAAGGTGAGCTGGCCCGCGCCATTCATGGCTGGAGCAAGCGCGAGAAGAAGTCCTGCGTGACCATCAACTGCCCGTCGCTGACCGCGGAACTGATGGAAAGCGAGCTGTTCGGTCACAGTCGCGGCGCATTCACCGGTGCCAGCGAAAGTACCCTCGGTCGAGTCAATCAGGCCGACGGCGGTACGTTGTTTCTCGACGAGATCGGCGATTTTCCCCTGACATTGCAACCAAAGTTGCTGCGTTTTATTCAGGACAAGGAATACGAGCGAGTCGGCGATCCGGTCACCCGTCGTGCTGATGTGCGTATTCTTGCCGCGACCAACCTCAATCTTGAAGACATGGTCCGCGACGGACGTTTCCGCGAAGACCTGCTCTACCGTTTGAATGTCATCACCTTGCACTTGCCGCCGCTGCGCGAGCGCGCCGAGGACATTCTCACGCTGGCGGACCGGTTTCTCGCTCGCTTCGTTAAAGAGTATGCGCGTCCGGCCCGTGGCTTCAGTGACGAAGCCCGTGAGGCCCTGCTCGGTTACCGCTGGCCAGGCAACATTCGTGAATTGCGCAACGTGGTCGAGCGGGCGAGCATCATTTGCCCGCAGGAACGGGTCGAGATCAGCCATCTGGGCATGGCCGAACAACCGGCCAACAATGCACCGCGGGTCGGCGCTGCGCTGAGTCTGGACGAATTGGAAAAGGCCCACATTGGCGCTGTTCTCGCCACCGCCGGCACTTTGGACCAGGCGGCGAAAACCCTGGGAATCGACGCCTCGACCCTGTATCGCAAGCGCAAGCAATACAACTTGTGAGCGCGCGACGATGAAACTGGCGATGACGTTGCGGACCCGGCTCTTCCTGAGTATCTCCGCCTTGATCACCGTGGCTTTGCTCGGGCTTCTGCTCGGGCTGGTCAGCGTGATGCAAATGGCTGGAACGCAGGAAGCGCTGGTCCGCAATAACTTCATCACCCTGGATCTCGGGCTCAAGCTGCGGCAAACCCTGGGTGATCAACTGATCATCATGCTTGCCGAAAAGCCCGACCCGGGTGCGTTCGAAGCCTCCAAGCAGCATTACTTCCAGTTGCTCGATCAAGGCATCGAGCAACAAGGCGAGAGCGATGACCCGCCTTATGGTTTCCGTCAGGCGAAAGCCGATTATCTGAATTTCCTCGCCTCGTTCGACGTCACTGCCGAATCCGCCCGCAATGCCAGCGCCAGCGTGGATTTTCGTGAGCGCTTCAATGTCCTGCGCAACGGCTTGATCACTGAGCACAAACACGCGCTGGACAGCATCAACGCGGTGCAACACGCCGCCCGCGAACGCGCTCTGCTAATCGCCGGGCTGCTGGGGCTGGTGGGGCTGGCGGTGCTGATTATCGGCTTCGTTACGGCGCAGGGCATAGCCAGGCGCTTCGGCGCGCCTATTGAGGCGCTGGCCAAAGCCGCCGATAACATCGGCCAAGGCAATTATGAAGTGACGCTGCCGATTTCCTCGGCCATGGAAGTCAATCTGCTGTCCCGCCGTTTCGGCTTGATGGCTGAAGCCCTGCGTGAGCATCAGGCTACCAATGTCGATGAACTGCTCGCCGGCCAGCAGCGCCTGCAAGCCGTGCTCGACAGCATCGACGATGGATTGTTGATGATCGACCGCCAGGGTCATCTCGAGCACCTCAACCCTGTGGCCCAACGCCAATTAGGCTGGGAGAACGATCGCCTCGGCCAAGGGTTGGGCGCCGCACTCGAACGCCCGGAACTCGATGCGCAACTGCATCTCGTGTTGCGTGGCGGCACGCTTGAGCGGGCGCCGGACGACCTGAGCATCGAGGTCGATGGCGAATCACGCTTGCTGACCTACAGCCTGACACCGGTCAGCCACACTCAGGGGCACATCCTCGGTGCGGTGATGGTGTTGCACGACGTGACCGAGCAGCGTGCCTTCGAGCGCGTGCGCAGTGAGTTCGTTTTGCGTGCCTCTCATGAACTGCGTACGCCGGTTACCGGCATGCACATGGCGTTCGGGCTGTTCCGTGAACGGGCGAAATTTCCTGCAGAGTCTCGCGAGGCTGACTTGCTCGATACCGTGAACGAAGAGATGCAGCGCCTGATGCAGTTGATCAACGACTTGCTCAACTTCTCGCGCTACCAGAACGGCTTGCAAAAGCTGACGCTGGCGCCGTGTTCCATCGAGGATCTGTTGGAGCAGGCGCGGCTGCGGTTTGTCGATTGCGCAGTAGCCAAGGGCATCACCCTGAATGTCGAAATTCAAGGGCCGTTGCCGCGGTTGCAGGCTGACCAGGCGCAACTCGACCGAGTGCTCGACAACCTTATCGACAATGCCTTGCGGCACACCGCCCGCGATGGCCAGATCCGTCTGCAGGCGCGGCGCCATGGCGAACGGGTGATCATCAGCGTCGAAGACAATGGCGAAGGCATTGCCTACGGCCAACAGGGACGCATTTTCGAGCCGTTCGTGCAGGTCGGGCGCAAGAAGGGCGGGGCCGGATTGGGATTGGCTCTGTGCAAGGAAATTGTCCAGTTGCACGGCGGGCGGATGGGGGTCTATTCGCGGCCGGGACAGGGCACGCAGTTTTACATGGCGCTGACGGTTTAGCTCAGGCTTCGTCGTCCATGCGTCGTCCGGCGAGACGCCGCCCACGGGTGATCAATTCAATGAATTGCACGGCGCTGAGGGCGTGGGCGAACAGCCAGCCCTGACCAAATTTGACGCCCTCACTGCTGAGCAATTTGGCTTGGGATTCCAGCTCGATGCCTTCGGCAATTACCTTGAGGTCCAGTGCCTGCGCCATATGAATGATGTGCGGCGCCACGCCACTGCTGGCGGCGTCATGGCCGAGCGCGTCGATAAACGCTTTGTCGATTTTCAAGCAGTCTACCGGCAGGGTTTGCAGGTAAGCGAGGCTGCAATAGCCGGTGCCGAAATCATCGATCAGCACCTGATGACCGACGTCACGCAAGGCTTGCAGGTTTTCCCGTGCCACCACCACGTCGATCAGCCCTCGTTCCGTCACCTCGAAGGCAATCTGCCGTGCGGCGACCCGGTGCAAGGTCAGCAACCGCGCCATCACTTCGCCGACACGCGGCACCATCACGTCGCACGCCGCGAGGTTCACCGAGATGTACAACTGCGGATTGGCGCGCAGTAACTGGCCCAGTTGTTCCAGCAAACGCTGGAGAACGAAGTCGGTCATCTGGCGGATCTGCCCGGTGTTTTCCGCCATCGGAATGAACAGGTCGGGACTGGTCAGCGTACCGTCCGGTCGGCGCCAGCGCAGCAAGGCCTCGGCGCCGACGCAATTACGGCTGTCGAGATCGAAGATCGGTTGATAAAGCACCTGCAACTCGCCACGCCGGATCGCGCCGTGCAACTCGGCGTCCAGCGACTGGCGCTGGCGTACCAGCAAAAGCACCATAAACCCGACGATCGCACCGCCCACCAGACAAGCCGGAATCATCCACCACCAGATGGCGGGCATGTGCAGGCCGCTGCGCGGTGTGATCAACACCAGCTGATATTCAGGGTTATCGGTCGGCATGCGGTAGATCAGCCGCGTTTGCGTGACCTGCAAGGCGTCGCGGCTTTTCGGTGGCCAGTGTTCGGTGGGCGGCCAGGTCTGTTCGGTGCCCAGCACCGGGATCGCTCGGCTGCCGTGATCCAGCACCACCAGCAGGCTGCTGCCTGGCGACAAATCGACCATGTCGGTCAAGTGACCGCGCGAGGTGGCTACGCGAAAATCACCGCGCCCCAGCATCAACGCGGCGCGGTTCTCATCGGGTTCAGTGGTGGTGTTCAGCCAATAGCTGTAGGTGGGGCCTGTGATATCTGGCGGGCGCACGACAGGCAGGCTTCCCTGACGTGGTCGGTTGGAACAGATCCGCGTACCGTCGCTGTAGGCGGCTTCATAGACGAAGCGATAATTGAAGGTGACTTGCTGCAGCGTTGCGATCATTTCGTCATCGCAACTGCGCAAGGGTTGCGCTTCCAGATCATCGAGACTTTCGCGCAGTTGGCCGAACAATTGTTCGAGGCGGGCCAGAAACCGCTCTCCTTGAGCGTTCATAGCCTGGCTTTCGTTGTACTCCACCTGACGCATCGCCGCGAACATACCTCCGGCGATCAGCAGCGCTGCGCTGAGCACAGCCGCGATCGTCGCCAAAAACCAAGGGCGATAGAAACCGCTACGCAGCGTCTCTCGGGTAGCAACCATATGGAATATCCGAAGAATTACCAATGAGTTATAGCTGCTGATTACGATTTCGCCCTGACCGTCGGGCGGGCGTCATTATTTTGTCTGGTTGAGAACCAGTAACAGCGCTGCGGTTTGCGTGTCGGGCGTGCCGTCGAATCGCGAAGGGCGGTAGTGCATCTGGAATGCAGCAAGGACATGACGAGTCGCAACGTCCAATTCGCCGGTTTGCGGTGTTTCATAGCCCAAGCGCGCCAGTTGCGCCTGGAACCAACTGATTTCCGGCAGCGTGTTGCGGTTGAACAGTGCTTGTTGGCGCGCCACGGCTTGTTCGTCTGGCCACAGTCCCAGACCTTCTGCGGCGAGACGTTTCCATGGAAACAGTGGCCCCGGATCCAGCTTGCGCAGTGGCGCGATGTCGCTGTGGCCGATGATATGGCGCGGACTAATGCCGTTGCGCTTGCTGATGTCCTTGAGCAGGGCTATCAGCGATTGAATCTGCGCTTCGCTGTACGGATACCACAGGCGCCCGGTTGGTGTGTCCTTGAAGCCTGGATTGACGATTTCGATGCCGATGGAACTGGAATTGAGCCACGTACGCCCTTGCCATTGGCTTTCACCGGCATGCCAGGCGCGCTGGTTTTCTTCCACGAGCTTGTAGACAGTGCCGCCCTTGTCATCGCCGATCAGGTAATGGCTGCTGACTTCGCCGTGGGTCAGCAATTGCAGTGAGCGCTCCAGTGATGCGGAGGTGTAATGAACCACTACAAATTGAATACGGCTGTCGTAATTGGCCGAAGGGTGGCTGGTGTCGTAGCGCGGACCGCTGGCGCAACCGGCGAGAATGAGCACTGAGGCAACAAGGGCGAAAATTTTCATGGCAGCGGACGGCACGCAAAAGACGATAATGCAACAGTGTAACGTACGGATTTGCCGGCCGATGCTTGACGAGTCGAATTAAACAAAATGGAACAATTGCGTCAGCCGAGCTCCACCCGATTGCGTCCTGCATTTTTCGCCCGATACAGCGCCTGATCGGCTCTCTTGAGCACAAGATCGCTGTGTTCTCCCGGCTTGAACGCTGCGAGGCCCATGGAAATAGTGATCGTCACGCGCTCGCCCTTGAAATGAAACGGGCACGCCTCGATTGCCGCGCGCAGAGTCTCCAACAGTTTCGCGCCTACGGATTGCGGGGTCGCAGGCAGTAACAGAACGAACTCTTCACCGCCGAAGCGGGCGATGAAATCCGAGACGCGCAGGCGTTTGCGGAGCACCGTGGCGATGATCTTCAGCACTTTATCGCCAGCCAGGTGACCGTAGTTGTCGTTGATCCTTTTGAAGTGATCAAGGTCGAGCATGGCCAGGCTCAGGGTGTTGCCGTGTTGCTGCCATTGGCTGATCTCATGTTCGAGTCGTTCGCTCCATGCAGCCCGATTGGGCAAGCCGGTGAGAGGGTCGATCATGGCTTTCTGGCGTTGCACTTCGAGGTTTTCCCGGAAGCCCTGGGCTTCCTGTTCCATGTGTGCGACGCGTTCGGAAAGAATTTTGAGTCTTGTCGCGACTTCCTGCTCGCGAGCATCACGCTGCTTTTGATGCTGATCCATGGTGCCGAGCAGGCCTTCGAGGTGGTTTTCCAGCACTTGCTTGAGGTCGTCCAGATCCGCCGCTTCCTGGACGCTGGTCTGCAAACCGTCGACTTGCTCGCGGATCTGCGAGTCCATTGCCCGCGCTGCCGAGCTGTTGTCGGCATGGCCTTCACTGGCGGCTTGCAGATTGCTCTGGAATGTTTCGAGGCGTTCGTTGAGTTGCTGCAGATACGCTTCGAATTCGTGCTGACCGCTGTCGGTAATCGCCAGCATCAACGTGGCGAGGTCATCGAGGATCGGCAGTAATTCGTACCAGTTCAAACCATGTTTCAGGCGCTCGCGCATCGCTTCGGCTTGCGGGCGGTGGCGCTCCGGCAGAGTCAGATCGTCGAGCAGACCGATCAGGGTGTCTTCGATATGCCGGGCCACCGAGCTGTACGACGGCTCCGGGGAATCCGGCAGGGCAAAAAGACTTTCTTGCTCGAACTGCTCCGGATCGATGGCAGCCACGGCCTGCGCGATGGGTTCGGGCAGTGGCAGGCTGGCAAAGGGCGGCGGGGTTGGATCACCGGGCTGCAGCAACTCGTCGGGGTTGAAGGCAACTGCAGCCACCGGTGGCGGGGTGATTTGCGCGACGAACTCGGGCGCAGCCTCAACGGGAGCAACGTCGGCTTCGAGCGGATCGCCTATGGCTTCGCTGACCGGCGTCGGTGGCACAACAACCGCGGCTGGCTGCGCCTGTTGAATTTCAGAGGGCGGCGCTGTCTCGATGGGCAGCGTGGGTGCTTGAACTTCGACAGCGGCCGGTGCCGGTGCTGGTTCAGAGGCTGCGACAGGAGCCGTTTTCGGTTTTTCCGTTTCGTCCTGCGCCGCCGCAGCGGCAGGCTCGGCTTCAACGATTCCCGGAGACTCAACCGGCGCGTCTTCTTGATCACGGCTGCCGAACAAGCGCTGCAACAAACCCGGGCGTCCCGGCTCGGCAGGCGTGTCCAACTGGCTCAAGGCCTTGCCCTGCAAGCCACTGAGCTCACTCAACAGCAGCGGCATTTCCCGCGCCGAACTGACGCGTGCGTCCAGTTGTTTGGCAAATTTCTTCAGCGGTTGCGCGACTTCGCGTGGCAGCGGCAACGCTTGCAGTTGCGTGACCAGCGCCGTCAGTGCCGAGCTGACCTGATCGATGCGGGTTTCCCGGCGCTGCTCGGAGTCGAGCACGGCTTTTTCCAGGCGTGGCAGCAGCGCGGCGAGGCCGGCGTCCATGTCGTCGGTGCGCACCACCTCGCGCATCTCTTTCATGCACTGGTCAACGGCTTTGTCGGTGCCCTCAGCGGCCAGCGTGCTGCGCACCAGACCGCGACGCAGCAGGTCGAGTCGTGCAGCCCAGCGTCGTTCGAGTTTGTCCTGCTGTTCGATGCTCTTGAGGTACTTTTCTTTCCAGCGCTGGGCTTCGTCGCTCATTCAGGGGTTCCGCGAAGGGCAGGACTCAACGCGGGCAATGCATCGGCCGTGAGCGAACCCGGCAGACGAATCTCTACCGCGACCGGCAGGTGATCGGAAATCGGTTGCGCCAGCACTTCGACCTTTTCCAGCGTCAGGGTCGGGCTGAGCAAAATATGATCAAGGCAGCGCTGTGGGCGCCAGCTGGGGAAAGTCGCTTCCACCTGCGGGGCCAGCAAGCCGAGATCGCGTAACGGTGAATCTTGTAGCAGATCGCTGGCATGGGTGTTCATGTCACCCATCAATACTTGATGTTTGTAGCCGCCGATCAAATCGCGAATGTAGGCCAGTTGCAGGCTGCGCGTTCGCGCTCCGAGCGCGAGATGCATCATGACCACTACCAGCGCTTCCGGACCTTCGCCGAAACGCAGCAGGATCGCGCCGCGTCCTTTCGGGCCGGGCAGCGGGTGATCCTCGATCGCCCACGGTTTCAGGCGACTGAGCACGCCATTGCTGTGCTGGGCCAGTCGACCGAGATTGCGATTGAGTTGTTGATACCAGTAGGGGAACGCGCCGAGATGGGCGAGGTGTTCGACCTGATTGACGTAGCCCGAACGCAGGCTGCCGCCGTCGGCTTCCTGCAGGGCGACCAGATCGAAGTCGCCAAGCAGGTCGCCGATCTTTTGCAGGTTGCCTGAGCGCCCGGTGTGCGGCAGCAGATGCTGCCAGCTACGGGTCAGGTAATGGCGATAGCGCTCGGTGCTGATGCCGACCTGGATGTTGAAACTGAGCAAACGCAGACGCTGGTCCGCAGGCAGGCCTGTGGCCGCCAAATGATGTTCGTTGACCTGCGGGTCATGCAGGCCAACGACGCGTGCGGATTTCCAGCCGCGCATGGCAGTCGCCGCGCTTAGTTGGCAGCAGCCTTGGTTGCCGCTCGCTCTTTGGCGACCAGTTGGTCAGCCAGTTGCAACGCTTGCTCGGCACCACCGGCGGAGCCGATGTCGAAGCGGTACTTGCCATTGACGATCATGGTTGGCACGCCAGTGATCTCGTATTTCTTGGCCAGCTCGCGAGCCTTGATGATCTGGCCTTTGATCGCGAAGGAATCGAAGGTGGCGAGGAACTTGTCCTTGTCCACGCCTTGGGTGGCGAGGAAGTCAGCCATATCGTTTTTATCGGTCAGCTTCTTGTGTTCTTTCTGGATCGCGTTGAATACCGCGGCATGCACCTTGTGCTCGACGCCCATTGCTTCCAGCGTCAGGAACATCTGGCCGTGAGCATCCCACGGGCCGCCGAACATGGCAGGAATGCGCACGAAGTTGACGTCGGAAGGCAGTTTTTCAACCCATGGATTGATCACCGGCTCAAAGGCATAGCAATGCGGGCAGCCGTACCAGAAGAGCTCGACCACTTCGATCTTGCCAGGCTCTGCCACCGGCACCGGGTTGGCCAGTTCGACGTAAGGTGCGGCAGGGGCTTCGGCGGCCTGAGCGGTGACGCCGAACAGGCTGGCAGCGACGAGGGCGGCGCTGATGATCAGATTACGCATGCTTTACTCCTGGACAATTTTGGTCGCCTCGCGCGACCTGTTTTCAGACAGATCCTGGCGGGCATGAGTGCTGTAGTGTAACGGCAGCGGCCACAAAAAAGGGCGGCCAAAGCCACCCTTTTTATACTTGCTGCGACGGATTAATCGAGCGTTAACGTTGCGCTCTTGCATTAAATCACGTAACTCCCTGCAGGAGCTGCCGAAGGCTGCGATCTTTTGATCTTCAGCCTTCATCCAGCGCTCGCCCCGGCGCGCTTAGTGCAGACCCTGAATGTAACTGGAGACTGCAGCAATGTCCTCGTCGCTCAGCTTGCGCGCGATGGTGCGCATGGTCATCGCGTCGCCGTCATTGGTGCGTCCAGCCTCTTCCTTGCGGAAGTCGGTGAGTTGCTTGGCGATGTATTGAGCGTGTTGGCCACCCAGATGCGGGAAACCGGCAGGGGCGTTGCCGGCGCCATTTGGCGAGTGGCAACCGGTGCAGGCTGGCAGGCCTTTTTCCAGATTGCCGCCGCGGAACAGCGCTTCACCGCGAGCGACGATCTTCGGATCGGCGGCGCCGACGCTGCCTTTCTGGCTGGCGAAGTAAGCGGAGATGTCGGCCAGATCCTGATCATTCAGGTTGGTCAGCAGCCCGGTCATTTCGAGAACGACGCGCTTGCCCGACTTGATGTCGTGCAATTGCTTGTTCAGGTAGCGTTCACCCTGACCCGCCAGTTTCGGAAAGTTTGGCGCCATGCTGTTCCCGTCCGGGCCATGGCAGGCTCCGCAGACGGCGGCTTTCGCCTGGCCTGCTGCGGCATCCCCGGCAGCATGCGCGAAGCCTGAGATTCCCACGGTCAACAGCAGACTCACGATCAATTTCTTCATCAGCTAATCCAACTACGGCTAAGGGTTAAGTTATGGACCGGGTTTACTCGCTCATCCAAAGGATGATGGCTTGGTAATCCTCGGCACTGCAGTCCATGCACAAACCACGCGGCGGCATCGCCTTGAAACCCTGGGTCACGTGTTGCACCAGCGTCCCCATACCTTTCGCCAACCTCGGCGTCCAAGCTTCCTGATCGCCTCTTTTGGGCGCCATGGGCAGTTGGCCAGAATGACAGGCAGCACAAACACGGTTGTACACTGCTTCCGGATCCTGTGTAGCCTGTGCGCTGTAAAGCGGCATCAAGACTCCGGCAGCCAGCAGCCATTTCGTCATAAAACGACCTATTCAGGGTTGAGAGCGTTCTGCGTTCTGATGCGCAATCAAGGTCTGTCGCTCTCGTGAACTTCATCCTTCGCTGGGACAAAGCACACACAAAATCTGCGGCATTATATACTGGCGTCACTGAAACGGAAGCGACACCGCGTTCCGCGCCCAATCCCGGCGCCGCCCACATCGGAAATCCCATGCAACTCAAGAATCCCATCCTCGGCCTGTGCCAACAGTCCACATTCATGCTCAGTGCCGCCAAAGTCGATCAATGCCCTGACGACGAAGGCTTCGAAGTGGCATTTGCCGGGCGTTCCAACGCTGGCAAATCCAGCGCCCTGAACACCCTGACTCACGCCAGCCTGGCGCGCACCTCGAAAACTCCGGGTCGCACACAGCTGTTGAACTTCTTCAAGCTAGACGAAGATCGCCGTCTGGTCGACCTGCCGGGCTACGGTTATGCAAAAGTACCGATCCCGCTGAAGATGCACTGGCAGCGTCACCTTGAGGCCTACCTCGGTGGCCGCGAGAGTTTGAAAGGGCTGATCCTGATGATGGACATCCGTCATCCAATGACCGACTTCGACCTGTTGATGCTCGACTGGGCCGTCGCCGCCGGAATGCCGATGCACATTCTTCTGACCAAGGCCGACAAGCTGACCTACGGCGCCGCCAAGAACACTCTACTCAAAGTGCAGTCGGAAATTCGCAAGGGTTGGGGTGATCTGGTCACCATCCAGCTTTTTTCGGCGCCAAAACGCATGGGCCTGGAAGAGGCCTACACTGTGTTGGCGAACTGGATGGAGCTGGCGGACAAAGGCGCTGAATTGCCTGCTGAGTAAATCGCAGGCAAAAAAAGCCCCGGGATTCATTGGGGAGGGAGAATTCCGGGGTTTAAGTTCCGAACCGCTAGGGCGGGGTTCAGATATCTGCCAACACTTAACACAACATAGGAGCATCGAAGGGCTTCACCAGCCATTCAGTACCTCTGAGTGTTCGCTTGCCAGATTAGTTCAGATTTTTTTAAAAAAGCTTTGGAATAGTCTTTAGCGCTTTTTGAAATAAGCCGGTGGCATCGGCATTGCCGCGACTTCCAGCCGCGGCAATGCCGGTTTCAAATGGGCTCAGTGCGCCTCATCCCAGTTATTGCCTACACCCACTTCAACCAGCAGCGGCACGTCCAGCTTCGCCGCTTCGCTCATGTGCAGGCGAATCTCGGCGCTAACCTGTTCGACCAGATCCTCGCGAACCTCCAGCACCAGTTCGTCGTGCACCTGCAGGATGACGCGGGCATCCAGCCCGGACGTCGCCAGCCAGTTATCCACAGCCACCATGGCTTTTTTGATGATGTCCGCTGCCGTGCCCTGCATGGGGGCGTTGATCGCCGTGCGCTCGGCGGCGGCGCGTTCCTGCGGTTTGTTGGAATTGATTTCCGGCAAGTACAGGCGACGCCCGAAGAATGTCTCGACATAGCCCTGATCCGCCGCCTGCGCGCGGGTTCGGTCCATATACTCGCGAACCCCCGGATAACGGGCGAAGTAAGTGTCGATATAGGCCTTGGCGGTCTTGGTGTCGACGCCGATGTCCTTGCCCAGCTTCTGTGCGCCCATGCCGTAGATCAGGCCGAAGTTGATCGCCTTGGCGCTGCGGCGCTGATCCGACGTCACTTCATTGAGTTCGACCTTGAACACTTCGGCAGCGGTCGCGGTGTGCACGTCGAGATTGTTGCGGAACGCATTCATCAGGCCTTCGTCTTTGGACAGGTGGGCCATGATCCGCAGTTCGATCTGCGAATAGTCCGCCGCCAGCAGTTTGTAGCCTTTCGGCGCTACGAAGGCCTGACGAATGCGCCGGCCTTCAGCGGTTCGCACCGGAATGTTCTGCAGGTTCGGATCGCTGGAGGACAAGCGCCCGGTCGAGGCCACGGCTTGATGATACGAAGTGTGGATGCGCCCGGTACGCGGGTTGATCTGCTCGGGCAAGCGATCGGTGTAGGTGCTTTTCAACTTGCTCATCGAACGATGCTCCATCAGCACCTTCGGCAAGCGGTGATCTTCTTCGGCGAGCTTCGCCAGAACTTCTTCGGCGGTGGACGGCTGGCCTTTGGCGGTTTTCTTCAGCACCGGCAAGCCGAGCTTTTCGTAAAGAATCACGCCCAATTGCTTCGGCGAGCCGAGGTTGAACTCTTCCCCGGCGATCTCGAACGCTTCGCGCTCCAGAGCAACCATTTTGTTGCCCAGCTCGATGCTCTGGATGCCCAGCAGTTCGGCGTCAACGAACGCGCCTTGGCGTTCGATACGCGCCAGCACTGGCACCAGCGGAATCTCGATATCGGTCAGCACGCTGGCCAGACTCGGAATTGCGTTGAGTTTTTCAAACAACGTCTGGTGCAAACGCAGGGTGATGTCTGCGTCTTCGGCAGCGTACGGGCCGGCCTGTTCGAGGGCGATCTGATCGAACGTAAGTTGCTTGGCGCCTTTGCCGGCGATGTCCTGGAAGCTCACCGTAGTGTGATCGAGGTACTTTTGCGCGAGGCTGTCCATATCGTGACGAGTGGCAGTGGAGTTGAGCACGTAAGACTCGAGCATGGTATCGAAAGCGATGCCGCGCACCGTGATGCCTTGGCTCTGGTCGCCGCCGATGGCGCAGTTGGCCAGGATATTCATGTCGAACTTGGCGTGCTGGCCGACTTTGAGCTTGTTCGCATCTTCGAGGATCGGTTTGAGCGCGCGCAGCACGGTGTCGCGATCCAGTTGCTCCGGCACGCCGATGTAGGAGTGAGTCAACGGGATATACGCCGCTTCGTTGGCCTGCACCGCAAACGACAGGCCGACCAGTTGCGCCTGCTGCGCGTCGATGCCGGTGGTTTCCGTGTCGAAGGCGATCAGCTTGGCGTTGTTGAGCTTTTCCAGCCAGACATCGAAGCGCGCCTGATCAAGGATGGTTTCGTACGCGGCTTCAATCGGGGCGGCGGGCGCTTGCTCCGCTGGCGCGTCGAACAGATCGCCGGCCGGCGCAGGCTCGGCGGCGGCGCTCAGTTCCAGACGCTTGGCGTCGCGATCCAGATCGTTGATCCAGCTTTTGAATTCCAGCAGGGTGTACAGCTCGTAGAGCTTGGCCTGGTCTTCGGCGCCCATCTGCAGATCGTCGAGTTCGATGTCCAGCGGCACGTCGATTTTGATCGTCGCCAGTTGATAGGAAAGGAACGCCATTTCCTTGTGCTCTTCGAGCTTGGCCGGCAGGTTTTTCGCGCCACGAATCGGCAGCGTCGGCACGATGTGCAGATTCTCGTACAACTCTTTCAGGCCACCATTGACGCCGACCAGCAGGCCGGACGCAGTCTTCGGGCCGATGCCCGGAACGCCCGGGATGTTGTCGGACGAATCGCCCATCAGCGCCAGATAATCGATGATCTGCTCCGGTGCGACGCCGAATTTCTCCTTCACGCCTTCCACGTCCATCGAACTACCGGACATGGTGTTGACCAAGGTAATGTGACCGTCGACCAGTTGCGCCATGTCCTTGTCGCCGGTGGAGATGATCACCGGGCGGTCCGCCGCCGCGCTGCTGCGCGCAAGGGTGCCGATCACGTCGTCAGCCTCGACGCCGTCGACGCACAACAACGGGAAGCCGAGGGCGATCACGCTTTGGTGCAGCGGTTCGATCTGCACGCGCATGTCGTCCGGCATGCTCGGGCGATTGGCTTTGTATTCGGCGTACATCTCATCGCGAAATGTCCCACCCTTGGCATCGAACACGACGGCGAACGGGCTGTCCGGGTACTGCTTGCGCAGACTCTTGAGCATGTTCAGCACGCCTTTGACCGCACCGGTCGGCAGGCCTTTGGACGTGGTCAGTGGTGGCAATGCATGGAAGGCGCGGTACAGGTAAGACGAACCGTCCACCAGGACGAGGGGGGCTTGGCTCATGAGCAGGATCAACCTTTTCGGCGGGTCCGGCGCTAGAATAGCGGGACCGTTGACGACAAAGGGATAAGGTTATCATGCGTACGTTAAATCGCTTGCTGCTGGTCGGTTTGATCGCTGTCTCACCACTGGCTGCGATGGCGGCGGATGATGCGCCGGGCGGCGACCCTGAAGTCACCATCCGCACGGAGGGCGACAAGACCATTCAGGAGTACCGACAAAACGGTTTCCTGTATGCGATCAAGGTCACGCCGAAGGGCGCGCCGCCGTACTTTCTCGTGCGTGCCGACGGGACGGATGCCAACTTCATCCGCTCGGATCAGCCGGATATGCTGATTCCGTCATGGAGGATTTTCGAATGGAAGTAAGTGTTCAATTCACCCGGCGTCGCCGTTGCGGCGCCCGTACTGGCAGTTAAGACATGTCTGTGTTCACTCCCCTGGCTCGGCCTGAGCTGGAAACCTTTCTCGCCCCATACGGGCTCGGCCGCCTGCTTGATTTCCAGGGGATCGCCGCTGGTAGCGAAAACACCAATTTCTTCATCAGCCTGGAGCAGGGCGAATTCGTCCTGACCCTTGTCGAGCGCGGCTCGGTGGAGGAGATGCCGTTCTTCATCGATCTGCTCGATGTGCTGCACGAAGCTGATCTGCCGGTGCCTTACGCCCTGCGCACCACTGAGGGCGTGGCGTTGCGTGAACTCAAAGGCAAACCGGCGCTGTTGCAACCGCGCCTGTCCGGCAAACACATCAAGGTCGCCAACGCCCAGCATTGCGCGCAGGTTGGCGAGTTGCAGGCGCATCTGCACCTGGCGACTCAGGGCGAACGCATGATCAAGCGCAAGACCGATCGTGGTCTGGACTGGATGCTGGAGGAGGGCACTGAGTTTCTCTCGCACCTGAGCGATGAACCGCGCGCTTTGCTGCAAAAGGCGCTGAACGAAATCAGCGAACGCAAGGACAAGATCCTCGCATTGCCGCGAGCGAACATTCACGCCGACCTGTTCCGCGATAACGCGATGTTCGAAGGCACGCACCTGACCGGGTTGATCGACTTCTATAACGCTTGCTCGGGGCCGATGCTGTACGACGTGGCGATTGCCTTGAATGACTGGTGTTCGGACGAGGAGGGCGTGATCAATGGCCCGCGTGCCCGGGCATTTCTCGGCGCATACGCGGCGCTGCGGCCGTTCACCGCGGCGGAGGCGGAGTTGTGGCCAACGATGTTGCGCGTGGCCTGTGTGCGGTTCTGGTTGTCACGCTTGATTGCCGCCGAACAGTTCGCCGGGCAAGACGTGCTGATTCACGATCCGCAGGAGTTCGAACAGCGCTTGGCGCAGCGGCAGCAGATTCATACACCGTTGCCTTTTGCCCTTTAAGATCAAAAGATCGCAGCCTGCTGCAGCTCCTACAGAGGTCACATGTAGGAGCTGCAGCAGGCTGCGATCTTTTCTATGGGCTACAACGATTCCAGGCAGCCGGCCAGATCATTGCCCAGCTTTTCCAGCACCTGCTCATACCCCTGAGCCGTCGCCGGGGTGTATCCGCCCAACGCATCCAGCTCAGCCAGTTTCACCGGCAGGCCTGCGACGAGGGTTTCCGCCAAACGCGGGCGCAGTGGTGGCTCGCTGAACACGCAGGTCTTGCCCACTTCCTGCAAGCGTTGGCGCATCGCCGCGACGTGCTGCGCGCCCGGCTGCACTTCGGCGGCCACGGCAAACACCCCGGCGTGCTTCAAGCCGTAAGCGTCCTCGAAATAATCAAACGCCTCGTGAAACACGAAGTACGGCTTGCCTTCTACGCCGGCCAGACGCTTCTTCAAGCGTTGATCCAGTGCGTCGAGGCGCTCATCAAAGGCTTTGGCGTTGCTCTGATAGCGTTCGGCATTGGCCGGATCGGCGGCGCTAAGATCGGCGGCCATTTTGTCGGCGATCACCCGTGCATTGACCGGTGACAGCCACAAGTGCGCGTCGAGCGAGCCTGGGCGATGATCGTGATCGTGCTCGTCGGCCTCTTCGGCGTGGGAATGGTTGTCTTCACCAAAGTGGCGCAACTTGAGCCCCGGCAGATCCTGCACCGCGACGCTTGGCTGCGTGCGACCATTCAGCACCCGTGGCAGAAAACCTTCCATGTCCGGACCGATCCAGTAGAGCAGGTCCACCGATTGCACCTTCCGTACGTCGGATGGGCGCAGGGCGTAATTATGCGGCGAAGCACCCGGCGGCAGCAGTACCTCGGGAATCGCCACACCGTCCTGCACAGCCGCCGCAATCAGCTGCAACGGTTTGATGCTGGTAAGGACTTTGACCTCGGCCTGAGCCGTACCGATCAGCAGAAAACTGGCAACAAAAGCCACAAAAACAGAAAAAAGTCGGGACACGATGACCACTCAATGAGGCGAGAACGGGTAACATAATAACGTCTCTATCAAATCTCGTCGCCGCCAATGCCTATTACACCGATCGCCAGCCGTCCCCACGACCACTCACATTGCGTGCACAGCGCATTGTCCGAGGCCGATACCTTGTGCGCGCAGAAAGGCTTGCGCCTGACCGCTCTGCGCCGCCGGGTGCTGGAATTGGTCTGGCAGAGTCACAAGCCGCTGGGCGCCTACGACATTCTCGCGGTGTTGAGCGAGCAGGATGGCCGCCGTGCTGCGCCGCCTACCGTGTACCGCGCGCTGGATTTCCTTCTGGAAAACGGTCTGGTGCATCGCATCTCATCGCTTAACGCTTTTGTCGGTTGCGTTCACCCTGAGCACGCGCATCAGGGCCAGTTCCTGATCTGCCGCACCTGCCACGCGGCTATCGAACTTGAGCAAAAAGTGATCAGCGACGCGATCATCAACAGCGCCAAAGACGTCGGTTTCATCGTCGAAGCGCAGACCGTCGAAGTCGTCGGCCTGTGCTCCGGTTGCCAGGGGGCCTGATGAGCAATGCGCTGATCCGTCTGGAACAGGTCGCAGTCACGTTTGCCGGGCAGACCGTGCTGGACAATATCGAGCTGAGTGTCGAGCCGGGGCAGATCGTCACCCTGATCGGCCCCAACGGCGCGGGCAAGACCACTCTGGTTCGCGCCGTGCTTGGCCTGTTGAAGCCGAACAGCGGCAGCGTCTGGCGCAAGCCGAAACTGCGCGTCGGCTATATGCCGCAAAAATTGCACGTCGATCCGACACTGCCGCTGTCGGTGCTGCGCTTTCTGCGCCTGGTCCCCGGCGTTGATCGCCCGCGCGCCCTGGCCGCGTTGAAAGAAGTTGGCGCCGAACACGTCATCGACAGCCCGGTGCAAAGTGTTTCCGGCGGCGAAATGCAGCGTGTGCTGCTGGCCCGGGCACTGCTGCGTGAGCCAGAGTTGCTGGTACTCGACGAGCCGGTGCAAGGCGTTGACGTCGCTGGCCAAGCCGAGCTGTACAGCCTGATCACGCGTCTGCGCGACCGTCACGGTTGCGGCGTGCTGATGGTCTCCCACGATTTGCATCTGGTGATGAGCACCACCGATCAGGTGGTCTGCCTCAACCGTCACGTCTGCTGCTCCGGACATCCCGAGCAGGTCAGCGGCGATCCGGCATTTGTCGAGCTGTTCGGCAAGAACGCGCCGAGCCTGGCGATCTATCATCACCATCACGACCACGCTCATGACCTGCACGGTTCGGTGGTCAAAGGCCCGGTGAGCGGGCAACCTCACGTTCATGGAGACGGCTGCAAGCATGGCTGATTTTCTGTTGTATGCCCTGCTTGCAGGTCTGGCGCTGGCGCTGGTGGCCGGGCCGCTCGGTTCGTTCGTGGTCTGGCGGCGAATGGCGTATTTCGGCGACACCTTGTCCCATGCCGCGCTGCTCGGTGTGGCACTGGGCTTTCTGCTGGATGTCAGCCCGACAGTTGCGGTCACGGTCGGCTGCCTGCTGTTGGCGGTGTTGCTTGTGACGTTGCAACAGCGCCAGCCACTGGCGTCTGACACGCTTTTGGGAATTCTCGCGCCGAGCACGCTCTCTCTCGGCCTGGTGGTACTAAGCTTCATGCATGAAGTGCGGATCGACCTGATGGCCTATCTGTTCGGTGACCTGCTGGCGATCAGTCCGAGCGACCTGGCGTGGATTCTCGGCGGAACCGCTGCAGTGCTGGTGTTGCTGGTGACGCTGTGGCGACCACTGCTCGCGGTCACCGTGCACGAGGAATTGGCCCGGGTCGAGGGCTTGCCGGTGGCCGGTTTGCGTCTGGCGCTGATGCTGTTGATCGCCGTGGTGATCGCGGTGGCGATGAAAATCGTCGGTGTGTTGCTGATTACTTCGCTGTTGATCATCCCGGCGGCTGCGGCACAGCGTCACGCCCGCTCGCCGGAGCAGATGGCGCTGGGCGCGAGCCTGCTGGGCATGCTCGCGGTGTGCGGCGGGCTGGCGATGTCGTGGTTCAAGGACACCCCGGCGGGGCCGTCAATCGTAGTGACGGCGGCCGCACTGTTTCTGTTGAGTTTTGTTCTGCCCCGTCGTGGGGTGTAGACTTGGCCGCTTTTTGCGCAAATAGAGAGTCGCAGGAATGAAGCCGTTCGCCTCCCGTTATCTGCTCCTTGTCGCATTTTCAGTGCTGCTGGGTGCCTGCCAGAGTACCCCGCCGGTGGCTGAAGTCCCCGATGCGCGGGCTACGGCCATCGCACAGCTGGAGCAAAGCTTGGCCACCAGTGAACTGGCCACTGCCGAAGACCAGTTGGCCACGTTGCAAGCCCAAACCCCTAACGATCAATCCCTTGAGCAGTACCAGCGGCAATTGGCCGAGGCGTATTTGCGCCGCAGCCAGATTGTCCTGCAGAAAGGCGATGTGAACGCTGCCGCCACTGCATTGAGCCGCGCCCGGGCCCTGATGCCCAAGGCGCCGGCGCTGACCGGTGGCGTCAACGGTGCCATCACCGAAGCGCGCAAGGCCGAGCTGGAAAAGGCTGAAGCCGCATTGATGGCTGCCGAAGCCCGGCCGAAAGCCAAGGTGATCGACCCGACGGCCGAAAGCACCACGGTTGCGTTGAATATCGCTGATATCCATAAGCTGCAGCGACAGCTCGATGCGATCGCTGCCGATGTGGTGAATTATGAATGCGCTGTCAGCATTCAGGCCCCGCGCACCGCGGATTATCCGTGGCTGGCGACCCTGCTGACCAAGCGAGTCAAAAAGCTCAATCCTGATTTTGATTTGCAGATTGAGAAGCAGATCTTGCGCACAGTGCCGGCGCAGATGGTTTTAAGCCCGCGTAAGCCGTAAAAAAGATCGTCCAAACGCGGCCCGAGCCTCCGGCAGCTCCTACATGGGATCGAGTACATCCTGTAGGAGCTGCCGAAGGCTCGGGCCGCGTTTCGGACGATCTTTTGCTTTTACGCTGGAATCGCCTTGGCCTTAGGCTCCCGCGCCCAAACCCGATGCTCGCCAATCGCGGCGAAGAACGGCTTGGTCAACGCGGTGACATCCTTGCCTTGCAGCAACCCCGCATCAGCGTCGAGTTTCAGCAGATCCTGCAGTTGCTTGGCCTCACCCTGCAGCGCAATCGCCTTCAGGTGCTTGTACGCCTCCAGCAGGTAGTGCAACGCCACGCCATCACCGCTGAGCGCCGTGATCGACGCCGCGCCGCCCGGCACAAATACCGCGTCAAAGGCAATCGACGGCATGCCTTCCATCGACGCATCCACCGGCAACGCCTTGCCATCAGCGGTTTTCACCGGAGCCGAGGTCGGGCCGAGCACTTTGGCGTGAGCACCTTCGGCTTCCAGGGCTTTCTTCATCGCATCAATGGCCGCACCGTCAACCCCATTGGCAGCGAGAATCGCCACTTTGCGCGTCTTGATGTCGCCGGGCAGCAGGTTGGCCTGGCTCAGCGCCGGCGAGCGTTCCAGTGAGGTCTTGCGCACTTCGACCGTGCCTTTGGCTGGCGCTGGCAAACCGAGGTTTTCCGCAACGCGTTTGGCCAGGGTCAGGTCGATATTCGCCAGAATCTCGTTCACTTCACGGGCACGAATGAATTCCCGCTCGACCTTGCCCAGCTCGAAACTGTAAGCGGCGATGATGTGCTCTTTCTCGTGGTCGCTCATGCTGTTGAAGAACAGCCGCGCTTGGGAGAAGTGATCGCTGAACGACTCGCTGCGCTGACGGATCTTCGCCGCGTCGATGCGCTCCGGATAGCTTTCGAACCCACCGTCCTGTGCTGCCGGCGGGGTTTCTTTCGGCCAGCCGCCGTCAATCGAATTAGGCTCGTAAGAAGCGCGGCCCTTGTCGATGGTGGTGCGATGTTGGGCATCGCGTTGACCGTTGTGGAACGGTGCAACTGGGCGGTTGATCGGCAGCTCATGGAAGTTCGGCCCACCGAGTCGGCTGATTTGCGTGTCAGTGTAGGAAAACAGCCGACCTTGCAGCAGCGGGTCGTTGGAGAAGTCGATGCCCGGCACGATGTGGCCAGGGCAGAACGCGACCTGCTCGGTTTCGGCGAAAAAATTGTCCGGGTTGCGGTTGAGGGTCATTTTGCCCAGCGGCGTGATCGGCACGATTTCTTCGGGGATGATCTTGGTCGGGTCGAGAATGTCGAAATCGAAGTCGTGTTCGTTTTCCTCTTCGACGATCTGCACGCCCAATTCCCATTCCGGGTAGTCGCCCATCTCGATCGCTTCCCACAGGTCACGACGGTGGTAGTCGGTGTCCTTGCCGGCGAGTTTCTGCGCCTCGTCCCAAACCAGCGAGCAGGTGCCGGCAGTCGGGCGCCAGTGGAATTTGACGAAGCGCGATTTGCCCTCGGCATTGATCAGGCGGAAGGTGTGCACGCCGAAGCCCTGCATGCTGCGCAGGCTTTTCGGGATCGCCCGGTCGGACATCGCCCAAATCACCATGTGCGCCGATTCCGGCACCAGCGAAACAAAGTCCCAGAAGGTGTCGTGCGCCGAGCCGCCGGTAGGAATTTCGTTGTGCGGCTCGGGTTTTACCGCGTGTACGAAATCGGGAAACTTGATTGCGTCCTGAATGAAGAACACTGGCATGTTGTTGCCGACCAGGTCGAAGTTGCCCTCGTCGGTGAAGAACTTCACCGCAAAGCCACGGACGTCACGCACGGTATCGCCGGAACCGCGTGGGCCCTGCACGGTGGAAAAGCGCACGAACACCGGGGTTTTCTTGCCCGGATCCTGTAGGAAACCAGCCTTGGTCAGCGCCGCATGGTTCTCATAAGCCTGAAAGAAACCGTGCGCGCCGGTGCCACGGGCGTGGACGATGCGCTCCGGAATCCGCTCATGGTCAAAATGCGTGATCTTTTCACGCATGATGAAATCTTCCAGCAGCGACGGGCCACGGGGTCCGGCCTTGAGCGTGTTCTGGTTGTCGGCAATCTTCACACCCTGATTGGTGCGCAGCGCCTGACCGGTAGCGTCAGAGCGGAATTTTTCCAGGCTGTCGAGCTTGGTATTGGTGTTGGCGCGATCCTGGGTATCGGTCCCGGCCATCTCGCTTTTATCAGGTGCAGGCTTTTTGATGCTCATCAGACGTAAACTCCTCGTTTGGCCCCGGATGCCTTCCGAAGACCCTTGAGTGATTCCCGGGCACGGCACCCAGGGTTTCAAGTCGCTTACTTAGTGACTGATGAGAGTTTTAGCCGTTCCGTTTATCTGACCTTTGATCGCGTTATTGCCAAATTGAAGGTTAATTGCGAAATAAATGCTAAGAACCTCTATACGGACAGGCTAAAATGCGCGCCCGGCTAACCGCTGATCCTTTTCTAACGCGCCCCACAAGGTTCGCTACGTGATCGAGTTTCAAAACGTCCACAAAACTTACCGCGTCGCCGGTAAGGATATTCCCGCGCTGCACCCGACCAGTCTCGCCATCGAGAATGGCCAGGTGTTCGGCCTGATTGGCCATTCCGGTGCGGGAAAAAGTACCCTGCTGCGTCTGATCAATCGCCTGGAAGACTCCAGTGGCGGCAAGATCATCGTCGACGGCGAAGAAGTCACCGCACTGGACGCCAACGGCCTGCGCCGTTTCCGCCAGCAGGTCGGGATGATTTTCCAGCACTTCAATCTGCTCGCCTCCAAGACCGTGGCCGACAACGTTGCCTTGCCGCTGACGCTGGCCGGTGAGCTGTCGGGCAGTGACATCGACAAGCGCGTGGCTGAATTGCTGGCGCGGGTCGGTCTGTCTGACCACGCGAAGAAATACCCGGCGCAATTGTCCGGCGGCCAGAAGCAGCGCGTCGGCATCGCCCGTGCACTGGCGACCAAGCCGAAAATTCTGCTGTGCGACGAGGCCACCAGTGCTCTCGACCCGCAGACCACGGCGTCGGTCCTGCAATTGCTGGCCGAGATCAACCGCGAGCTGAAACTGACCATCGTCCTGATCACCCACGAGATGGATGTGATCCGTCGCGTCTGCGATCAGGTCGCGGTGATGGATGCCGGCGTGATCGTCGAGCAAGGTTCGGTGGCCGAGGTGTTCCTGCATCCGAAGCATCCGACTACCAAGCGTTTCGTTCAGGAAAGCGAGCAGATCGACGAAAGCGAGCAGCGTGACGATTTTGCACACGTGCCGGGGCGCATCGTGCGTCTGACCTTCCAGGGCGAAGCGACCTACGCGCCGTTGCTCGGCACCGTCGCCCGGGAAACCGGCGTCGACTACAGCATCCTCGCCGGTCGTATCGACCGCATCAAAGACATTCCGTACGGGCAACTGACCCTCGCCGTCACCGGTGGCGACATGGAAGCGGCGTTCGCCCGCTTCACCGCCGCTGACGTTCACATGGAGGTGTTGCGCTGATGGAAGACCTGATGAGTTTCTTCACCAATATCGACTGGTACGAAATCTGGCTGGCCACCGGCGACACCATGCTCATGCTCGGTGGTTCGCTGCTGTTTACGGTGTTGCTCGGGTTGCCGCTGGGTGTGTTGCTGTTTTTGTGCAGCCCACGTCAATTGCTGGAAAACCGTGGCCTCTACGCGGTGATGTCGCTGGCGGTGAACATTCTGCGCTCGCTGCCGTTCATTATCCTGTTGATCGTGATGATCCCGTTCACCGTGCTGATCACCGGCACCTCGTTGGGCGTGGCCGGTGCGATTCCGCCGCTGGTGGTCGGCGCCACACCGTTCTTCGCGCGTCTGGTGGAAACTGCACTGCGTGAAGTCGATCGCGGCATCATCGAAGCGACCCAGTCGATGGGCGCGACTACGCGGCAGATCATCATGAACGCCTTGCTGCCGGAAGCCCGTCCAGGCATTTTCGCAGCGATTACGGTGACAGCGATTACACTGGTGTCCTACACGGCGATGGCTGGTGTGGTGGGCGCCGGTGGTCTCGGTGACTTGGCGATCCGTTTCGGTTACCAGCGTTTCCAGACTGACGTCATGATCGTCACCGTGGTGTTGCTGTTGATCCTGGTGCAAGTGCTGCAAATGGTCGGCGACCGTCTGGTCGTGCATTTCTCGCGCAAATAACTGGTTTCGATCATCGAGAGAGGCGCTGGCCATAAGCTGGCGAGCGCCCTGAAAAGGAGTTAGCTGAATGAAAAAACTGATCGCTGCTTTTGCTGCCGTTGCGGCATTCTCGGCCCACGCCGAAACCCTGACCGTTGCTGCTACCCCGGTGCCGCACGCGGAAATCCTCGAGTTCGTGAAGCCTGCCCTGGCCAAGGAAGGCGTGGACCTGAAGGTCAAAGTCTTCACCGACTACATTCAGCCGAACGTGCAGGTCGCCGAAAAGCGCCTCGACGCCAACTTCTTCCAGCACCAGCCGTATCTGGATGAGTTCAACAAAGCCAAGGGCACCAGCCTCGTTGCGGTGACCGGCGTGCATCTGGAGCCGCTGGGCGCTTACTCGAGCAAGTTGAAGGATCTGAAAGAGCTGCCAAGCGGTGCCAACGTGGTCATCCCGAACGACGCCACCAATGGCGGACGTGCGCTGTTGCTGCTGGCCAAGGCGGGCGTGATTACCCTGAAGGATCCGACCAACATCCTGGCGACCATCAAAGACATCGCGCAGAACCCGAAAGACCTGAAATTCCGTGAACTGGAAGCCGCGACCATCCCGCGCGTGCTGACCCAGGTCGATCTGGCACTGATCAACACCAACTACGCGCTGGAAGCCAAGCTCGATCCATCCAAGGATGCGCTGGTGATCGAAGGCAACGACTCGCCTTACGTGAACATCCTCGTGTCCCGCGCGGACAACAAGGACAGCGACGCGATGAAGAAACTGGCCGCTGCGCTGCACAGCCCGGAAGTGAAGCAGTTCATCACCGAGAAGTACAAAGGTGCGGTATTGCCGGCGTTCTGATTCCGGTTGCTGCAATGAAAAAGGGGACGCCATGTGCGTCCCCTTTTTTGTGCCCGGTGTTCGGCTTTGGACCTGCTGTGAAGCTTCCCCTCACCCCAGCCCTCTCCCGCGGGAGAGGGAGCCGACCGAGGTGTCTGGCGCCATGCATCGACCTGAAAGGTCTTGGCGATTCTGGATTCAATGCAGCACGTTCAATTCGATGTAGCTCCCCAACTTTCCCCATTCAGTCCCCTCTCCCTCTGGGAGAGGGCTAGGGTGAGGGGCTTTCAAGGGGCCGACCGAGGTGTCTGGCGCCATACATCGACCTGAAAGATCCAGGCGATTCTGGATTCAATGCAGCACGTTCAATCCGATGTAGCTCCCCAATATTCCCCATTCAGTTCCCTCTCCCTCCGGGAGAGGGCTAGGGTGAGGGGCTTTCAAAGGGCGACCGAGGTGTCTGGCGCCATACACGACCTGAAAGATCCAGGCGATTCTGGATTCAATGCAGCACGTTCAATTCGATGTAGCTCCCCAATATTCCCCATTCAGTCCCCTCTCCCTCTGGGAGAGGGCTAGGGTGAGGGGCTTTTCGCTCTTCAGCTTTTATTTGCGCTCAAGCATCCCCGGCAACTGCGCAACCAGCTTGGCATTGTTCAATGGCGCTCGGATAAACCCGCGCTGCGTGCCATCCGGGCCGATCACCGCGAGGTTGCCGCTGTGATCCACCGTGTAATTCGGCTTGCTCGTATCCGCCGGAATAAACGGAATGCTCACCGCGTTCGCGACCTTCTGCAGCTCTTCAATCGAGGTCGGCGTCAGGCCGATGAACTGCGGATCAAAGTAGCCCAGATATTGTTTCAACTGCTTCGGCGTATCGCGGTTGGGGTCAACGCTGACCAGCACGATCTGCAACTTGTCCACAGACTCCTTGGGCAGTTCGCTCTTGATCTGCCGCAGTTGCGCCAACGTCGTTGGACAAATGTCCGGACAGAAGGTGTAGCCGAAAAACAGCAGGCTCCACTTGCCTTTCAGCTCATCGATAGCGACCGGTTTACCGTCTTGATCGGTCATCGTCACGTCGGGCAGGTTGCGGCTCTGTGGCAGCAGGATAATGCCGGCGTCGATCAGTGCAGTGGGGTCGCCCTGGCCTTTGCCGCTCAGCACTTTGTTGACGGTGAGCCCGAGGATCAACGCGATCACGGCGACGAGGATGAAAACGGTTTTCTGGGTTCGGGTCATAGGTTCAACAGTAAGTAGTGGTCTACGAGCAGGGCGATAAACAACAGGAACAAGTACCAAATAGAGTACTTGAAGGTGTTGATCGCCGCGTGCGGCCGAGTGCCACGGTACAGCACCACAGCCCATTGCAGAAACCTCGCGCCCAAGGCCAGCGCGCAGATCAGATAGAGAACGCCGCTCATATGAATCACATACGGGAGCAGACTCACCGCGAGCAGCGCGAAGGTGTACAGCAAAATGTGCACTTTGGTGTAGTGCTCGCCGTGGGTGACCGGCAACATCGGTATGTCGGCCTTGGCGTATTCCTCCTTGCGATGGATGGCCAGTGCCCAGAAATGCGGCGGTGTCCAGGCGAAGATGATCAGCACCAGCAGCAACGGTTCGGCGCTGACGTGACCGGTCGCAGCGGTCCAGCCCAGCAGCGGCGGAGCGGCGCCGGCGAGGCCACCGATGACGATATTCTGCGGTGTCGCACGTTTGAGAAACCCGGTGTAGACCACCGCGTAGCCAAGCAGCGAGGCCAGCGTCAGCCATGCCGTCAGCGGATTGGTGAACGTCAGCAACAAGGCCTGCCCGAGTAGCGCCAGCACCAGTGCAAACGTCAGCGCCGCCGCAGGCGAAACCCGACCTTCGGCCAGCGGCCGCTTGTGGGTGCGCGCCATGACCGCATCGATGCGCCGATCGACCACATGGTTCACAGCGGCCGCGCCACCGGCGCACAGCGCGATGCCCAGATTGCCGAACACCAGCACTGTCCATGGCACGCCGGCACGGGTCGCGAGAAACATGCCGACCAGCGAGGTGATCAGCATCAGCACCACGACTTTCGGTTTGGTCAACTCCAGGTAATCACGCCACAGCGCTTGCGTCGGACGCTCGCCGATCAGACTCGCCATGGCGTTTCTCCTTTTAGAGCGATGGGCGCGATGACAGGTTTATTCGCACCAAAGCGCCAGCGCGCATGGGCCGGCCGGGTCGCCCGGACCAGGCCGGTGCGCGCGTGATAGTTGACCAGCACCAGCGTCAGTAACAGCGCCGCGCCGCCCGCGTTATGCGCAACAGCCACCGGCAGCGGCAGGTGAAACAACACGTTGCTGACGCCGAGGGTGATTTGCGCGGCGAGGGCAATCAGCACCAATCCCGCCAGACGTGTCATGCCGACGACTTTCAACTGCCAGGCCAGCCCGAGCAGCACCAACGTCACCAGCAATGCGCCGATGCGATGGGTAAGGTGGATCGCCGTGCGTGCATCGCTGTCGAGCTGTCCGCCGAGATAATTCGGGCCGATGTGTTGGGTCAGATGAAAGCCGTTGGCGAAATCCGCTGGCGGCAACCATTGGCCGTGGCAAGTCGGGAAATCGATGCAGGCCACTGCCGCGTAATTGGAACTGACCCAGCCACCCAAGGCGATCTGACCAATGACCAGCAACAGGCCCGCCGTCGCCCAATACTGCAAGCGCTTGGGCACGGTCAGCGCCGGCAGCACGCCGGACAATCGCAACGTCAGCAAAAACAGCAGACTCAACGTAGCGAAACCGCCGAGCAAATGCCCGGTCACCACCTGCGGCCAGAGCTTGAGCGTCACCGTCCACATGCCGAACGCCGCTTGGGCGATCACCACCGCCAGCAGAAACAGCGGCAGCTTCAGCGGCAATCCCGGATGACGCCGATTAACCCATGCGCGACCGGCCAATACCGAGATCAGCAGGCCCAGGGTGCCGGCGAAATAGCGATGGATCATCTCGTTCCAGCCTTTGTGCGCCTCTACCGGTGAGTCGGGGTAATGCAGTTCGGCATGGGCCAGTTGCGCCTCGCTTTTCGGCACGCTGATAAACCCGTAGCAGCCCGGCCAGTCCGGGCAGCCGAGGCCGGCGTGGGTCAGGCGCGTGTAAGCGCCGAGCAGTACGACAATCAATGCCAGCAGGGTGGCAAACAGCGCGAGGCGAAATCCAGGTTTGGCCATGACGATGCCCTTATCCGATGTTCGACAGTTTCAGCAGGTGACGCAGGTCGTTAAGCAGATCCTTGCCCTTCACGTTCGGCTCGTAGCGCAGCACCAGATTGCCGTGCGGGTCGATGATCCACAGCTGCGGCGTGGCGTGGTCGGCCGCCGTCTTGCTGAAGGCACCGGCATCCAGGGGATACCGTTGCAGTTGTGGGTATTCGCGATCGAGTTTGGCGGCGTAATCGGCGGTTAATGGTTGCGCAGCAGCGAGCGCGTGGCTGGCGCGCCCGGCCTCGCGTCCGAGACCGATCTGAATCTGCCGCGCCAGGTACACCAGCTGCTGGCAATCCACTGCGCATTCCTTCGGCGCGGTCACCAGCATCTGCCAGCGTGTTTCATCTGCCTGCACACCGAGATCGGCGCGGGTCTGGCCGTTGCCGAGCAGTTCGCCGTGGTAACTGCGCCCCTCCGGCACCCAGAACTGCAATTTGTACATGCCGGTGGCGAGCAGCATCGGCCCGACCACGCCCAGCACAATCAGCAGCAACTGAATGCGCCCGCGACGGCGACTTGGGGCCGGTTTGGCCTCAGACATGCTGGGTGGATTCATGGCGTTTCCCATGGCGGTTCTCCTTTGCGTTGTGCCAGCCCAAATAGATGTAGAGCCCGAGCAAAGCCGTGGCCATGGCGAACCATTGCACGGCGTAGCCGAGGTGTTTTTCCGGACCCATCGCGACCACCGGCCAATCGGTCTGATAGCTGGCCGGGCCGGGTTCGGCGCGCAGTTCGTAAGCGAAGCCGTCGCGCTCCAGGCTTCGCCACAACTTGGCTGGTTCGACAGCGGTGATGGTTTGCGGCCAGTGGTCGCTGACCGGATCGGCATGCAGCTGGAAGGTCGCACCCGGCGCAACGTAGACCCAGGCGTCGAGATTCAGCGTCTGCGTCGGCGTGGTGAATTGCGGCGGTACCCGGCGATCCGGCCATGGCAGCCAGCCGCGATTGATCAGCAACCATAAGCCGGTGCGTTGGTCCTGAAACGCTTGCAGCAGCTCGACGCCGACCTTGCCGTCACGCTGGCGGTTATCCAGCAACAGGCTGTGATCGGCGTCGAACTGGCCGTACAGGTGCACACGGCGATAAGCCGGATCGGTGCTGTTCAGCAGCTCGGTGCTGGCCATCGGCTCGGCGACTCGACGCTCTGCATAATTGGCCAGCAGCGCGGTTTTCTCCGCAGCGCGACCCAATTGCCAGAAACCCAGCGCGACCATCAACGGCAGCAACAACGCGACCACCACCGTCGGGATCACCCCGGGGCGAAAGCGCTTCATGGCCGCGCCAAAAGGTCAGTCGTGGTGATCGCTATACTCAATTGCATCGCCTGTCCCCCGGAGTCTTCCCATGTTCAAAGCAGCGATCGTCCTGATGCTGATTGCCACGGTGATCAGCCTGTTCAGCGGCCTGTTTTTCCTGGTCAAGGACGACAGCAGCTCCAATCGTCTGGTCATCGCCTTGAGTGTTCGGGTGGCATTGGCCGTGGTCACCGTCGGCCTGATGGCCTGGGGTTTCTACAGCGGCCAATTGGTGTCCCACGTCACGTGGTAGCGGCAAGCGGTCAGCTGCAAGCTACAAGTCAGAAGCGGTACCGCTTTGACTTGAAGCTTGCAGCTAGCAACTTGCAGCTGTTTTCAGAGCACATAAACGAAGAAGAACAAGCCGATCCACACCACGTCGACGAAGTGCCAATACCAGCTCGCCGCTTCGAAACCGAACTGGTGCTCGTTGTCGAAGTGGCCCTTCATGATGCGCATCAACATCACGAACAGAATGATCGTGCCGATGGTGACGTGGGCGCCGTGGAAACCGGTGAGCATGAAGAACGTTGCGCCGTAGATGCCGGACCCGAGGGTCAGGCCCAATTCTTTATAGGCGTGGATGTATTCCTCGGCCTGGAAGCCGAGGAACGCGATGCCCAGCAGCACCGTGATCGCCAGCCACAGTTTCAACGCGCCGCGATGACCTTTCTTCAGCGCGTGGTGGGCGATGGTGATGGTCACGCTGGAGCTGACCAGCAGAATCGTATTGATCAGCGGCAGGCCCCACGGACTGATGACTTCCTTCGCGGGCGGGAACAGTTTCGGATCAGGCGTGTTCAGCAGCGGCCAGACAAATTCGAAATTCGGCCAGAGCATGTGCGCGATACCTTTCGGCCCTTCGCCGCCCAGCGCCGGCCCGGACACGTGGCGCACGTAGAACAGCGCGCCGAAAAAGGCGACGAAGAACATCACCTCGGAAAAGATGAACCAGCTCATGCCCCAGCGGAACGAGCGGTCCAGTTGCGGGCTGTACAGCCCCGCGCGACTCTCCTTGATCACTGCCCCGAACCAGCCGAACAGCATGTAAGCCAGCAACAGGCCGCCGACGAAAAAGATCAGCGGGCCGTGGGAATCCGGGCGTGCGGCCTTCAGATCGTTGAACCAGGTCGCCAGGCCGTACACGGTGACGAACATCCCGACTGTGGCGACGATCGGCCATTTGCTCTGGGCCGGGACGTAATAGTGCTCATGAGTTGCCATTTATTGTTCTCCTTATCGGGCACGCTCAACCGCCAGTGTTAACAGCCACCGGAGGATGTCGGGCGGTGATATCGAACAGCGTGTAGGACAGCGTCAGGTGCTTCACTTCCTTGGGCATGTCGCGGTCAACGATGAAACGCACGGGCATCTCGATCTGTTCACCGGGCTGCAGCACCTGCTGGGTAAAACAAAAACATTCGGTCTTGTGGAAAAACGCTGCCGCGTTGCTCGGCGCGATGCTCGGCACCGCTTGCGCGCTCATCGGTTTGTCGGTGGGATTGCGCGCGATGAACACCATCTCGTTGACCGCGCCGGGGTTGGCGGTCAGCTCGTCGTGCTTGGGGTAAAAGTCCCATGGCATGTCGGCGGTGTTGGTCGACAAGAACTGCACGCGCACCTGGCGCGAGGTGTCGACCACTTGCTCGCCCGCGTATTGCCCGCCGGTCTTGCCGTTGATGCCGAAGGCTTTGCACATCACGTCGTAGAGCGGCACCAGGGCAAAACCAAAGACAAACATCGCCACCACCACCAGCAACAGGCGGGTGACGAGTTTCTTCAGCGAGATCGAGTCAGCCATGGTTCATGCCTCCCCCGAGAACCCCTGTGGGAGCGAGCCTGCTCGCGAAGCAGACGCCGCGGTGCGTCAGACACACCGCGTCATCGTTCTTCGCGAGCAGGCTCGCTCCCACAAAGAGATCCGTGTTCATTTCACTTCCGGCGGTGTGGTGAAGGTGTGATACGGCGCCGGTGACGGCACGCTCCATTCCAGTCCTTCGGCGCCATCCCACGGTTTGGCCGGTGCCGGTGGGCCGCCACGGATGGTCTTGATCACAATGAACAGGAAGAAAATCTGCGTGGCGCCGAACATGAACGCGCCGATCGACGAGACCATGTTGAAGTCGGCGAACTGCAGGTTGTAGTCCGGAATCCGTCGCGGCATGCCCGCCAGCCCAACGAAGTGCATGGGAAAGAAGGTCAGGTTCATACCGACGAACGACAGCCAGAAATGCAGCTTGCCGAGGGTTTCGTCGTACATGTGCCCGGTCCACTTCGGCAGCCAGTAATAGGCCGAGGCGAAGATGCCGAAAATCGCTCCCGGCACCAGCACATAGTGGAAGTGCGCGACCACAAAGTAGGTGTCCTGATACTGGAAGTCCGCCGGGGCGATAGCCAGCATCAACCCGGAAAAGCCGCCAATGGAAAACAGGATGACGAACGCCACCGCAAACAGCATCGGCGTCTCGAAGGTCATCGAGCCTTGCCACATGGTGCTGGCCCAGTTGAACACTTTCACCCCGGTCGGCACGGCGATCAGCATGGTCGCGTACATGAAGAACAACTCGCCCACCAGCGGGATGCCGACCACGAACATGTGGTGCGCCCAGACGATGAACGACAGGAAGGCGATGCTCGCGGTGGCGTAGACCATCGAGGTGTAGCCGAACAACGGCTTGCGCGCGAAGGTCGGGATGATCTGGCTGACCGCGCCGAAGGCCGGCAGGATCATGATGTACACCTCGGGATGCCCGAAGAACCAGAACACATGCTGGAACAGCACCGGATCACCGCCGCCGGCCGCGCTGAAGAAACTGGTGCCGAAGTGGATGTCCATCAGCATCATCGTCACGCACCCGGCCAGCACAGGCATCACCGCGATCAACAGGAACGCGGTGATCAGCCAGGTCCAGACGAACAGCGGCATTTTCATCAGGGTCATGCCGGGGGCGCGCAGGTTGAGGATGGTTGCGACCACGTTGATCGCGCCCATGATCGAACTGATGCCCATCAAGTGAATGGCAAAAATGAAAAACGTCACGCTTTCCGGCGCATAGGTCGTCGACAGCGGCGCATAGAACGTCCAGCCGAAATTCGGCCCGCCACCGGGTGTGAACAACGTCGACACCAGCAGCAGGAACGCGGCCGGTAACAGCCAGAAGCTGAAGTTGTTCATCCGTGGCAGGGCCATGTCCGGCGCGCCGACCATCAGCGGGATCATCCAGTTGGCGAGGCCGACGAACGCCGGCATCACCGCGCCGAAGACCATCACCAGGCCATGCATGGTAGTCATCTGGTTGAAGAACGCCGGCTCGACGATCTGCAGCCCGGGTTGGAACAGCTCGGCGCGAATCACCATGGCGAACGAGCCGCCGAGGAGGAACATGCAGAACGCAAACCACAGATACAGCGTGCCGATGTCCTTGTGGTTGGTGGTCAGCACCCAGCGCATCAGGCCTTTGGCCGGACCGTGGGCGTGGTCGGCGTGACCGTGGTCATCGATGACAGCGCTCATGGCCGGTCTCCTTCACGTGAGTGGACGGGGCAGGCCGGTGCGCGGGGCGCCGACCGATTCACGAAGTACGCAATTGACCGGCTCATTTGCTTTCCGCCTGTTTCAGCTCCAGCACTTCTTTTGGCGTGACCATGTCGCCCTTGTTATTGCCCCAGGCGTTACGTTCGTAAGTCACGACCGCTGCGATATCGACTTCCGACAGCTGCTTGCCGAACGCCGCCATGGCGGTGCCGGGCTTGCCGTGGAAGACAATGCTCAGGTGACCTTCTTTCGGCCCGGTGGCGATTTTCGAGCCTTTCAGTGCCGGGAACATCGGCGGCAGGCCCTGGCCTTCGGCCTGGTGACAGGCCACGCACGTGATGTGGTAGACCTTGTCGCCGCGCTCCTTGAGCTCGTCGAGGGTCCATTCCTTACTGGTCAGTTCTTTGAGCTGCGCCGCTTCGGCTTTGCGCTCGGCGAGCCATTTTTCGTAGTCGGCCTTTTCCTTGACCTCGACCACGATCGGCATGAAGCCATGATCCTTGCCGCACAGTTCGGCGCACTGGCCACGGTAGAGGCCGGGCTTGTCGATGCGCGTCCAGGCTTCATTGACGAAGCCCGGAATCGCATCGCGCTTGACCGCAAAGGCTGGCACCCACCACGAGTGGATGACGTCAGCCGAGGTCACCAGAAAGCGCACCTTGGCGCCAACAGGCAGCACCAGCGGCTTGTCGACTTCGAGCAGGTAATGCTCGCCCTTGGCTTGCTGGTTGTGAATCTGTTCGGCGGGGGTGGCCAGGTTGCTGAAAAACTCGACGTCCTGGCCCAGGTATTTGTAGTGCCATTTCCATTGATAGCCGGTGACCTGGATATCGATGTCCGGCTCGCTGGTGTCGTACATCTTGATCAGCGTCGCGGTGGCAGGGACGGCCATGGCTACCAGAATCAGCAGCGGCACGATCGTCCACATGATTTCGACGCCGGTGCTTTCATGGAATTTTGCGGCGACCTGCCCGGTGGAACGGCGATGTACCATCATCGACCAGAACATGGCGCCGAAGACGATGACCCCGATCACCACACAGATCCAGAAAATGGTCATGTGCAGGTCGAATACTGCGTGACTGATTTCAGTCGCTCCAGGCGCCATATTCACAGTCCAGGCCGCGTTGGCCTGGCTGAAAATCGACCACAACAGGAGGCCCATCCAGACGTGTGGATGTCGCATCATTGCGGGTTCCCCTTATCGTTCTTGTTATCCCGCCGGCTTTCGCCTGCGGCAAGGGAGCGGCTGCATCAGACTACGAACTTGAATCGCCGGGCCTTGCTGCGGGTGCAGTCGGGCGTCATCAGCTAACTCCATTCATTGGCGAGTATAGACAGCGGCTGGGAATTGCAACCTGCGAACGTAAATGAGCTGAAACAGCTGCGACTTGCGTTCAAGGGCAGGAATGGAGAAGGATGCAGACGAGTGGTGGCAAATCGATATAACGCAGGCGCATCAAGGATGAAATAATTATGACAAATGCGTCTTAGCATTTTTCGTAAGCCAGCTAAGTTATGTCTTTCCTATTTCCCTGCCTTTGTTAACTGGAGTTTTCATGAACACCGCCGCATTGCGCGAGCAGATCCAAAAAGCCCAACAGCACGAAAAAGACACCGGCCTGCTGACCCGTCAGCTGGAAAGCAAGCTGCCTCACCTGCACCCGGCGATTCAATTGCCGGAAGCCGACGCCCAAGGCGTGTTGACGCGTTTTGTCGCCGCCTATATCGATGAAGTGCCAGACCTGCTGGATGCAGCCAACGAAGTCGCCAGGGAAGCGGGAATCGAATCGCAGATCAAACCGGTGCTGAAAATCGCCGAGCAGTATTTCCTCCAGCCGCCGGCGATCATGGCCGGGCACGTTGGTCTGGACAGCCTGCTGGACGAAGCCTATCTGGCGCACCGTTTTGTCGAAGAGGTCAACGACCTGTACATCAAGCATTTCGGCCAGCCACTGATCCCCTTGGACATGACGGTCGCCAACTTGATTGCTCATCAACTGATCGGTGAGGAATTTGCCAACCAACTGGACGAAGCGGTGCATCACGCGATTGACGAGATGCTCAACGACGAGAGTTTTGCCCTGGAATCGGTGGAAGCCTACCGCGACAAACTCAGTAGCCCGGACACCGGTGCCGCATGGAAACGCTGGCCATGCATGAGCCGCCGGTTGGGCGTAGGCCTGGACCTCGATCAGCCTGCTGCCTGAGTTACACACAATCCAATGTAGGAGCTGCCGCGTGCTGCGATCTTTTGATCCTTTACGATCAAAATCAAAAGATCGCAGCCTGCGGCAGCTCCTACAGGGGTTGATTTCAATCGGGAGATTTAACCGGCCGCGCCGATCCCTGTGGTGGTGCGAATCCGCCCTTCAAGCCTGCGCTTCAACCCCCTCGACTCGATCAACAGCTTCGACCCCTTCGCCGCACTTGCGCGTCCCCATTCTTCCAGTAATTCCAGACACGAATGGTCGATATAGCTGAGGTTGTTCAGCGGCACATGCACTGTCGTCCCGTGCGGAATACTGCCCAGTACTTGCGTCAGCGCCGGCACCTTGAGAAACGTCGCCGCACCGACCAGACGCAACTCCATCTCGCCGTCCTGCGGCAAATCGATCAGGCTGATTTTCAGGCGCGAAGCCTTGAACGCCAGCTTCAACATCGTCAGGCCGAATCCGATCAACACGCCCGTGAGCAAGTCAGTAAAGATGATCGCCAGCGCCGTGGCGGCGTAGGTGAACATCGGCATCCGCCCGTAACGACTCAGACCGCGGAAGGCTTTCAGGTCGACCAGTTTGAAACCGGTATACACCAGCACTCCCGCCAGACTCGCCACCGGGATGCTTTGCAGCACGCTCGACAGCAGCAGCACGAACGCCAGCAGCCACAGACCATGGAAAATCGTCGAGTAACGCGTGGTCGCACCGGCCTGGACGTTGGCCGAACTGCGTACGATCACCCCGGTCATCGGCAACGCCCCGACCAGACCGCAAAGCATATTGCCGACGCCTTGCGCTGACAGTTCACGGTCGAAATCCGAACGCACGCCGCTGTGCATGCGATCCACCGCAGCGGCGGACAGAAGCGTTTCGGCGCTGGCGATAAACGCCACGGCGAAGGCCGCGATCAGTAGCGTTGGATCGGCCAGGCTGAGCAGGTCTGCCGGCTTCAACCAATCGATGGCTTCGGCCAGATTCGCGGGCACTTCAACCCGTTTGACCTGCAACGCCAGCAGCAGACTTGCTGCCGTCGCCAGACCCACGCCAAGCAGTGCGCCGGGCACGAAGCGCAACGAGTGCGGACGGAATTTTTCCCACAGCCACATCACCGCAATCGTCGACAGCCCGAGCAGCCCGGCTTGCCAGCCGAACGATGGCAGAGCTTGTGCCACCGCTGCCGGGAACGCCGTGAGGTTATCCAGCCCGGACGGTTTCGGCGATGCATCAAGCATCACGTGCACCTGCGACAGCACGATCAATACGCCAATTCCCGCCAGCATGCCGTACACCACGGCTGGCGCCGTGACCCGGAACCAGCAACCCAGCTTCAAGCGGCCGGCCACCAGTTGCAGAAACCCGGCGAGCAGCAGGATCGGACCGAGCATCTCGATGCCGTGCTGGCGCACCAGTTCGAAGACCAACACCGCCAGCCCCGCTGCGGGCCCGCTGACCTGCAGCGGCGAACCCGCCAGCCAACCCACCACCAGACCGCCGATAATGCCGGTAATCAGACCTTTGGCCGGCGGCAGCCCGGAAGCAATGGCAATACCCATGCACAGCGGCAAGGCGACCAGAAACACAACCACGGAGGCCAGCAGCTCCCGTGGTAACACAGCTTTCAATTGAGCCGCACGCATGGCGATTCTCCCGAAGTTTTCTTCAGGCGTGGCGAGGCCGGACCGCTGAATCAGCGGCCGGCGTCAAACCACACAGATGTTTAGGAAGATTTAGAAGCGCGCTTTGGGCGTCGCCACAGGAATCGGATGGCTGCCATCGAGTGGCAGGAATCGACCCTGATCCGCGTCGTACGCTTTGATTTCGCTGGTTTCGATGTTGTAGACCCAGCCATGGATGAACAGATGACCGTTCGCCATGCGCGAGGCTACCGAAGGATGGGTACGCAAGTGCTGCAATTGGGCGATGACGTTTTCCTCGGTGAGGATCGGCATGCTTTCTTTTTCGTCGGCGCAGTGACAGTTGTCGTGCACCATGGTTTTCGCCACTTCGGCGTGACGCAGCCAGGCTTTGACCGTCGGCATTTTTTCCAGGCTGTCGGGGTTGAGCACCGCACGCATGGCGCCGCAATCGGAGTGACCGCAAATGATGATGTGTTGCACGCCCAGTGCCAGCACTGCGTATTCGATCGCAGTGGAAACGCCGCCGTTCATCTGGCCGTAAGGCGGAACCACGTTGCCGACGTTACGGGTAACGAACAGATCGCCCGGCGAGCTCTGGGTAATCAGCTCTGGAACGATGCGCGAGTCAGCGCAGGTGATGAACATCGCCTTGGGCGCCTGGGCCGTGGCGAGTTTCTTGAAGAGTTCTTCCTGCTGGGGAAAAACGTCATGATGAAAGCGTAAAAAGCCATCAACGATCTGTCGCAGTGCTGCATCGGCGGATTCCGCTTCAGGGCTTTGCGCCGAGGCAGCCAACGACTGTTTATCCTTGTCACTCATGATTCATCCTCTTAGGCGGATTCAGGGAGTCTTCCCCGGTATTCCGGTATGAAGCCAGTGGCTGTTTAAACTATCAAGGTCATCCCGACCCGTCAGTCACTCGATGAACAAGGTAGCCGCCGAAACTTAACTCAAACTGAATCAAACGCTCTAGAACGTGTGTTCCAGGTCACAAAAAACGTGACTGTCGGTTTCGGCGGAAGGACTCCAACCCGTCAACCCTAAGCCAATTGTCGCTAAATCAGCGACATCTGGCGACCCGGCGGACAGAAGGCTGTGCAATCGAGGTCATAGCCTTCGCGGTAATTTAAACCGAGGCGTTTAATCGCCTTGGCGAAGCGTTGCGCGAGCAGGTCGGCGAACGGCCCCTCACCACGCATGCGCGCGCCAAAACGGCTGTCGTAAAGCTCGCCGCCACGGCTCTGACGAATGAGGCTCAGCACATGCGCGGCGCGTTGCGGATAGTGCGCAGCCAGCCATTCCTCGAACAGCGGCGCGACTTCCAGCGGCAGGCGCAGCATCATGTAGGCGGCGCTTTGCGCTCCGGCTGCGTGGGCCTCAGTGAGCAGGCTTTCGATTTCGCTGTCGTTGATCATCGGAATCATCGGTGAACACAGCACGCCGACCGGAATCCCGGCTTCACGCATCACCCGAATGGCCCGCAGGCGTGCCTTGGGCGCGGCGGCGCGTGGCTCAAGGATGCGTTTGAGCTCATCATCCAGGGTGGTCAGGCTGATCATCACTTTCACCAAGCGTTGCTCGGCCAACTCGGTCAGCAGGTCGAGATCGCGCAGAATCAGCGAACCTTTGGTAACGATGGTCACCGGATGGCGATAGCGCAGGAGCACTTCGAGAATCTGCCGGGTGATTTTGTGTTCGCGTTCGATCGGCTGATACGGATCGGTGTTGGACCCCAGATTGATCGGCGCGCATTGATAACCGCGCTTGCTCAATTGCTCTTCCAGCACCTGAGCCGCGTTGGTCTTGGCGATCAGCTTCGTTTCGAAATCCAGTCCCGGCGACATGTCCCAATAAGCATGGCTGGGTCGCGCATAACAATAGATGCAACCGTGTTCGCAACCGCGATAAGGGTTGATCGAGCGGTCGAAGGGCAGGTCCGGCGAAGCGTTGCGGCTGATGATCGATTTGGCGTTTTCGAAGATCACTTCGGTGTCTTGCGTCTCCGGCACTTCCTGATACCAGCCGTCGTCCTCGGCCACCGAACGGCTGGGGGCGAAGCGGTTGTGCGGGTTGGTCGCGGTCCCGCGCCCGCGAGGTGGCAGTGATATAGACATGAAAGCGTCCTGATACTGTATATGCGCACAGTACAGCGGCTTGAGTCAGTATTCCAGCACCGCCGGGCGCTTCAATCAAATGTTGACGACAGTCATGATCTACTCCGTGACTCTATTGAGTCTCAGTGAGACAAAGCTCGCTGGAGCTATACACATGTCACATGCGTTTGACCAACTACGCGAAAACGCTGATACAGAGCTCAAGTTCGCTCGGCATTGGTTCTCCAAGAATGTCCGACACTCTCTGAACTTGCTCTTCTGTTAAATCCATAATGCCGTACTCCACGCCATCTTGAAGAGACTTCCAGCCAACGAGTTCAAGGACCGACTCATTGAATTCCGGTGCGATGTCAAACTCAAATTGCAGAGTTTGATCTTCGTGACCGTTTTGAAAAAAACCTTCGATACATAAAAACATAGGCCGCCTCTTGTTTATTTCGGAGTCGTTCGTCCCGGCTTGGCAGGTTTAGTCTGCTCCCCGGTTTCAGGGTTGTACTCGCCCAGATGCCTACCTTGCTTGTCATATATTTCAACCGCGCCATGCTGGCGGTCCCATTCGTAAATCCTCCCTGAACTATCGATCCAACGATGCCGTTTACCTCCCCCTCCTTGAACTGATGCTTTCTGTTTGGCTCGTTTAGCATCCGGAGAAGCCGTTAATCCTTTCGGCGCCGGATGATATCGATGGTCTCCCGTAACACTCAGCGAAATATAGATCGGCTGAATGCCGGTATCGGGGAACGTGATGATTGCGTCTTGATAGTCGGGCGGATGTTGCGGGTTGACCAGCATCTTGTCCGCCTGCTCGGTCGGCGGATACACCCACGCAGGGGATAGCGGTGGGGCGCCTTCCAATGCGGGAATACCCAGTACACCTTCAGGACTTGCCGCGGGCGTCCAAATGAGGCCAATGCCGTTACCGATGTCAGCAACGTAGTTCTCGCCTTCTTTTACGGCTCTTATGACGGGAACATTTTCCCAGTCCGGTTTGCCGCCCGTGTAGAACCCATAAATGCTTACTGATCCATCCGTTAAGGTTTTCGTATTGACACGAACGCGTGTGCGACCAGCATCCAGCGTTGCGTACTGATCGTTCGTGTAGAAAGCACTGTCTGGTGAAATGCTGGTGTTCGGAATCAGTAGCGCAACCGTGCCCACTGCCGCGCTCGCGGATAACGCGACTGAGCCCTTAAGCAACCTCAGCGCAAGTGAACCACCAAGACGTGCAGCAATTGCGCCGCCAGCCGCAGAGCCCCCCATCCATTGCAACGGGGCGCCTTGTGCGGTAATTGCTTTAGCGGTACCCATCACGGCCCAGAGACCGTAGTCAGCCAATTTCTCGACAGGCACGAATCCAGCTGGATTGTGGTGATTGATTACGCCGTCGGGAAGATTGCAGCTTTTGGCGAATACGCAGCCGTACATTGGCGCGTTTGCCGCAGGGGGTTTTCCAACCTGGTTACGTCTGGCTTCATCGCGAGCCAATCCTTGCTCATACCGAAGGATGTCCGCTTGTTGGCGACGAATGTCGTCCAATGTAGGTTTGCGAGGTCTGCAAATGGGACAGCTGCACATTGCACTACGGCCATACTTCGATAAAGGATGGCCAGCCTAATGCAGGCTTCAAAAGTTGAGTTGTAGGAAGGGTCCTTAAAACCACGTCGAACATTCTCTATATTCCGTAACCTCCGCCGGACGCCAACAAGGCGCGATGTCAGTGAAAAGTATGCCGCTCCTTTGTCAGCACGAACCCCTGCATGAGTGCATCATGCAGGGGTTTGATTTTAGTTGTGATTGGTGACTTGTCCGAGGTCATCACCCGAAGTGCTTTGCATATCTTCACTGCGCAGATGCGCAACGTTTTTGGCGCTGACCGGTGCACCGTTGTTACCCCAGCTCCCCCGAATGAAACTCACCACATCTGCCACTTCCTGATCCGACAAGCGCCAGGCAAACCCGGGCATGGTGAAGGTCGATGGTGCCGTGTGCGTCGCCGGCAATGTACCGCCCTTGAGCACGATGTGAATCAGCGAGGTCGGATCGTCGGTCTGCACTACCGGGTTGCCCGCCAGCGCCGGGAAGACCCGGGTATAGCCATGGCCGTCGGTGCGATGGCATGCCGCGCAGTTGTCGATGTACACCGACGCGCCGCGCTGAGTATCGTCGCCGTTCCACAGGGCTTTGGCGGCTTTCGCGTCGTACTGGTGCGGTTGATCGTTCGGATCAGCGGCCGGCAATGATTTGAGGTAGCGCGCAATCGCCGTCAGGTCGGCGTCGGTCATGTACTGCATGCTGTGGGTGACCACATCGCTCATGCCGCCGAACACCGCACTGCGGTCACTGCGCCCGGTCCTGAGGAACTGCACCAGTTGCTCCTCGCTCCAGCTGCCGAGGCCATCCTTGTGATCGCCGCGCAGGCTCTTGGCAATCCACCCTTCGAGCGGCGCACTGCCAGCGAGAAACTCGCTGCCATCGGCGGCGCTCAAGGATTTTTCCTGCATGGTCAGGGCGCGTGGCGTGTGGCAGGCGCCGCAATGGCCGAGGCCTTCGACCAGATAGGCGCCACGGTTGATGATCGCGTCGTCAGCCGTCGCCTTGTAATCCTCGACCTTCGGCGCGAACAGCCAGCGCCAGCCCATCAGCGGCCAGCGCATGCTCAACGGCCACGGAATGTCGCTGGCCTTGTTCTCCTGCACTACCGGTTCGACGCCTTGCATGAAATAGGCATACAGCGCTTTCATATCGGCTTCGCTGACGCGGGCGTAGGACGGATACGGCATCGCCGGGTATAACGTGCTGCCGTTTTTGACGACGCCGTGGCGCACGGCCTGATCGAAGTCCTCGAAGCTATAGTCGCCGACGCCGGTCTTCTCCGGGGTGATGTTGGTTGAATAGATTGTGCCGATCGGTGTTTCCATCGGCAGGCCGCCGGCGAACGGCTTGCCACCCTTGGCGGTGTGGCACGCCACGCAGTCGCCGGCGCGCGCCAGATATTCGCCTTGCTTGATCAGATTCTGATCGACTTCAGCGGCATGAATCGAGGCGCTGCCGAGCAGGGCGAGGGTCGCGATAACGAAATTTTTCATGGTCATCGCTCCTTAGGCCTGCACCAGCGGGCCGGGGTTCTTCAGGTATTGCTCACGAATAGCCTTCGCCGACCAATAAGTCAGCGCCGCGACCAGCCCTGTCGGGTTGTAGCCCAGGCCCTGTGGGAATGCCGAGGCGCCCGGCACGAATACGTTGTGCACGTCCCAGCTCTGCAGATAGCGGTTCAGGGCGCTGGTCTTTGGATCGGTGCCCATGATCGCGCCACCGTTGAGGTGGGTGGTCTGGTACGACGCCGTGTTGAAGTGATCGCCGACTTTCTTGCTGATCACCGCAATGGCTTTCGGGCCCATGGCTTCGGCAATCTTGCTCATTTTCTCGACCATGAAGCGGTTCATTTTGATGTCGTTTTCCTGCCAGTCGAAGGTCATGCGCAGCAGCGGCAAGCCGTAGGCATCGCGGTACACCGGGTCGAGATCGAGGTAGTTGCCGCGGTAGGATTGATGCGCACCGTGGGCGTCCATCGACACCTGATGGGTGTAGTAATCGGCGGTCGCGCGCTTCCACGCGCTCCCCCAGGCCGGGGTGCCCGGCGGGTTTGACGTACCGGCAATCGGTCGGCTGCCGGCCTGGTTGACCCACATTGGCGACCCGCCGACGAAGCCGTGCGGGCCATGGTCGAAGTTGTCGGCGTTGAAATCATCCACCGCCACGCCGTTACCGCCGGCGCCGATGAAGTTGTTGGTGTGGGTGTCTTTGTCGAAGAACGCTTTGATCGTCGCCATGTTCTGGTAAGCGAAGTTTCGTCCGACCACGCCTTCGCCAGTGATCGGGTCGTAGGGTTTGCCGATCCCGGAAAGCAGCATCAGGCGCACGTTGTGCAACTGGAACGCGCCGAGGATCACCAGATCCGCCGGTTGCTCGACCTCACGGCCCTGACCATCGACATAGGTGACGCCGGTGGCTTTGCTTTTCGTGCTGTCGAGGTTGATCCGCAGCACATGGGAGTTGGGCCGCAGTTCGAAATTCGGCAGCGGCTTGAGCGCCGGCAGAATGTTCACGTTCGGCGAGGCCTTGGAATACATGTAGCAGACATAGCCGCTGCAGAAGCCGCAGAAATTGCACGGCCCCATCTGTGCGCCGTAGGGATTGGTGTACGGCCCCGAGGTATTCGCCGAAGGCAGATTGTAGGGTTTGTACCCGACTTCTGTGGCTGCTTTGCCGAACAGCTGTGCGGACACGGTGTTTTTCTGCGCTTCAAGCGGGAACGGATTCGAGCGATCCGCCGCGTAAGGGTTGCCGCCCTTGCCTTGGCCGACCAGTTGGCCTTTCACCGTCCAGGCCTGGCCGGAGGTGCCGAAGACCTTTTCCGCGAAATCGAAAAACGGCTCCAGCTCTTCATAACTGACGCCGAAGTCCTGAATGGTCATGTCTTTGGGGATGAAGCTTTTGCCATAACGCGCTTCGTAATGGCTGCGCATACGCAATTCGATCGGATCAACCCGGAAGTGCACGCCAGACCAATGCAGGCCGGCACCGCCGACACCGTTGCCTGGCAGGAACGCGCCGAGCTGGCGGTTGGGCAGGGCGATGTCGTTAACGCTGTGGCGAATGGTCACCGTCTCTTTGGAGATGTCCTGAAAGAGTTTTTTTCGCACGCTGTAGGTCAGTTCGTCGATGACCTGCGGATAATTGCCGTCGGGGTAAGTGTCCTGCATCGGCCCGCGCTCCAGCGCCAGCACGTTGAGACCCGCCTCGGTGAGTTCCTTGGCCATGATCGCCCCGGTCCAGCCGAAACCGACGATCACCGCGTCAACCTTCTTCATTACCGTTGCCATGCTTACGCCCTCTCGCCGCGAATCGAAACTGCCGGGAAGGGGTATTGCTCGTTGCGTTCAACCCAATCCATGAAATCGGCGCGGGCGCCGGGGAAGCCGATCATGGTCCAGCCGACCATGCCTTTGTTGCCGCCATGGATCGGGTCGCAGAAGAAACCTTCCTTGGTGTTTTGCAGCAGCAGATTGAAGAAAATCTTCGCCGGTACTGCATCGAATTGCGCCTTGCCAGCTTCCAGTTGCTTGAGCAAATCGTCTCGGGTAGCGCTGTCTTGCTCAGCAAATACTTTACCGTTGAGGGATTTTGCCCACTGATCCGTGGCGGCGATGCCGAGACGATAGATTTCCTTGGGCACCAGTTTGCTTTGCCATCCCATTTCCGGCGCAGCGTCAGCGTTGAACGGACCTTGCATGTACCACAGCGCTCCGGCGGCATACGGCGTGTTCATCTGACGATCGATATATTCCGGCACACCGGCTTCCAATGCGCCCGGGCCTTGAGCATCGTTGGGAATCAATTGCGCGACGGCGGCATTGATGAACGCCCATTCTTCGGCGGTGAAATAGCTCGGCTGGTAAACGCTGGCATCAGCACGCACCGGTTGTGCGGGCGGGGTAACGGGTGCGGCTGCGGCTGCGGGTGCCGCTTGCAGCACGCTGCTGCCCAGTCCGGTTCCGGCCAGGGTGACCACGGGAATCAGCGTCAGGGATTTGCGCAAGAACTCACGCCGCGGGTTGTCTCGATCTTGATCAGACATGGTGGATGTACCTCATCAGGCATCAATGGTGGTCAGCTGCTTCTGCGGACAGCTCTAGGAATTTCTTGTCGCGACAGGACCGGAAAACACCCGGCGGAGAAGACGTGTCTGCAACATCATGTGACAAATGGTAGCAGGCTAAGCATCGGCATGACCCGGTTCAGTTGAAAAAAGACCGGTTTTTTGTGGGTAAAACTTTGAAACGGCGCCGATTCACGTTTCTTTGACGAGCGGCTCACAGGCCTTTGACCGCCCGACGCCGAAGCTGCGCATCTCTCACTGAAACCTCCGATACGGTCAACCCAGCATGTTCCGAGTGCGTTTGTTTCCCGCGTTGTATTTATCGCTCATCGCTCTTCTGCACAGTTTCCCGGCTATGGCTGGCGGCACAACCAGCGTTCGCCCCGCAGAGTGGGCGCAGCCGGTGGAAGTGCAATACAACCTGTTCCGGATGTCGCCAACGCTTTACCGCAGCGCCTTGCCCGATGGCGGCGCGGTGCCGCTGCTGAAAAATCTCAAGGTCGCCACGGTGATCAATTTTCTGCCGGAAGCTGACAGCGATTGGCTGTCGGAGCCGGGCATCCATCAGCTGCAGTTGCCTTATCGAACCAATCATGTCGACGATGCTGACGTGCTCAAAGCCCTGCGCGCCATTCAAGCCGCCGAGGCCGTTGGCCCGGTGCTGATGCATTGCAAACATGGCTCTGACCGCACCGGACTGATGGCGGCGATGTACCGAGTGGTCGTACAGGGCTGGAGCAAGGAGGACGCCTTGAGCGAGATGACCCAAGGCGGTTTTGGTGAGAGCGGCCATTTTCGTGACGGCGTGCGCTATGTAATGCAGGCGGATACCGACAAATTGCGCACTGCGCTGGCCAACGGTGATTGCAGCACCAGCGCGTTCGCCACCTGCTCGATGAAAAGCTGGTTGCAGTCAGTCAATCTCAACTGATCGGTTGGTTTCGGTGGGCGTAGGCCGAGCGAAAAGCGCATCGGCCGGATGCCCGAGAAAGGCCTGCACTTTGCTCAGCAGCGATTGCGCGTCCCCCGGCGAAAAGAAGATCTCCCGAAACTCCCGGCCGGTTTTCGGGTTAAACACCCAATCCTGCTCAAACCGTTTGAACACCTCGGTCGCCAGCACGCCGGACCACAGATAGGCGTACACCATGGCCTCATAGCCGGTCACCACGTAATCAAAACCGTTGGCGAGCCGAGCGGTGCCCGGCAATTTCAACTGCGGAATTTCTTTCTGCACGTCTTGAAACACCTGCTCGACATTCCGCCCATCACCGTGGGTTGCGTGCAATTCGAAATCCAGCAAGGCCAGCGTCAATTGGATCGCGGTTTGCCGGCTCGCCTGGGTTTGCAGGGCTGCCAATACGGCGTCAACCCGTGTCTCGCTCAATCGCTCGCCAGTTGCATGATGGGCGCCCAGCCACAGCAGAAATTCTCTGGATTGACACCACCCCTCGAACAGCTGACCGGCGAATTCTGCCGTCGGGCGCGGTAGTTGGGTGATGCCGGAGAGGACGTGATGCGGTGAGCGGGTGAGGATGTGTTGCAGGCAATGGCCGAACTCATGGAACAACACCCGCAGATCCAGGTGTTCGAGCAGGCACGGCTGATCTTCCGCCGGCAGTGTGAAATTGCACGACATCAGAGCGATCGGCAGTACCGGCCGTCCTTCGGCGGTGATCCGGCGATTGCGCAGCGTAAACGTGCTGGCGAAATCCAGAGATTTGTTGACCTTGAACGGGTCAAGGTAGAGATAACCAAGCGTTTGCCCGTTTTCCCTGACTTCGAATAGGCGCAAGTGCTCGTGCCAGCGCTCGAACTCACGCAATTCGACGATTTCCACGCCAAACATGCGTTCGCTGAACAGGCAAAGTCGGCGCAGGGTGCCATCAAGTGGCAAGTAGCTGCGCAGCTCCTTCAGAGCGTCACCGAAATGGTGCTCGCGTAGCTGCTCGACGAGGTATTCCTGATCCCAGCCCTGCACCTCGAGGATGCCACGTTCAACGGCGAAAGCTTTGACCGCGTCGGTGTCGCTGATTCGCGCCGGTTTGCTCGCCGCAATGTGCTGCTCGATAAACGCTTTGACCTGCGCAGTCGATCCATCGGACACCGAGGCTTGAATCAGTTCGGCAAAGTTGGCGAAGCCCAGTAATCGGGCTTTGCGGTGACGCAGTGCCAGCAGAGTTTCCAGCACCGGAGCGTTGTTGTATTGACCGGAATGTGGGCCTTGATCGGAGGCGCGAGTGAAGTACGCGAGGAAGTGTTCTTCGCGCAATGCGCGGTTATGCGCGTACATCATGATCTGCTGGTGAGTATTGAGGTCCAGCGGGATCAACCAGCCGCCATGACCGGCCGCTTCGGCCAACTGCGCGAAACGCTGTTGCAGCGCCGCGGGCAGACCTCCCAGCAGGGTGATGTCATCGATGGGTTTGTGCCATCTGGCGCTGTCGTTTTCCAGGTTGTTCAGGAATTGTTCTTCCAGCTGTCTGATCCGACCATTCAATTCGGTCAGTTCCTGTTGGCCCTCAACGGGCAGTTCAATCCCGGAAAGTTGAAACTCTCGGAGGATTTTTGCCAGTGCTGCTTGGCGAGGTGCATCGAAGCTGCGAGCGATCGAACTCTGTTCGAGGTTCTGATAGGCATTGAACAACTCCCGGTGCGCCATCTTCCATGCCCGGTATTCCTCGACCGATGTACTGCACGCCGTGACAGCACTCTGCCAGTCGTTGTCATGGTTTTTGACCACCGTTAGCACATCAATGATTGAGATAGCGTCCGCGAGGCGCGCATCGATTTCATCGACCGCCAGCACCAGATCATCCCAGTTGGGGGTCTCGGCCTGACTGACGACAATGTCGCTGATGACTTGCCGGTTGCTGGCAAGAATGGAAGTGATCGCGGGCACCAGATGTTCGGCGCGCACGGAGGACCAGGGCGGCAAGTCCCAGTTTTGCAATAAAGGATTTGAATCAGGCATGGCGTCTTCCTTGGCGTCTGGCAAAAGAAACCAGAATAAGCAGGAAGTCCGCAGTGATGGCGGTAGCTGGATACCACCTTCCATCAACTCAAAGATGGAAGGTGGGACTGACTCAGTGTGACTCGTCGGGCTTTTTCTTCAGCTTCGGGTTCGGGAAGAACTGCACCGCCTGGACGTTCTTGTCCGGGGCCGGTTTGTCGAGCGCGCTGGTATTCACCCGCGTGCCCAGTTCTTTCGGCACGGACAAGCCTTGTGCGTTCAGCGTGTCGGCGTAACCGCACGCGACACATTCACGGTGCGGAACATCGTCTTCGCTCCACATCATCAATTTGTCCGGCTCGCTGCACGCCGGGCAGACCGCCCCGGCGATAAAGCGCTTCTTGGTGATTACTGGCCCGTCACTCATGCTGCCGCGTCCTCGCTCAGGCCGCTGTGACGCAGCAGTGCATCGATGGAAGGCTCACGGCCACGGAAGTCGACGAACAGCACCATCGGTGCTTGCGAGCCGCCCCGCGCCAGAATCGCTTCGCGGAAGGCGCGACCGGTTTCGGCGTTGAGTACGCCGTCCTCTTCGAATTTGGAGAAGGCATCGGCGGACAGTACTTCAGCCCATTTGTAGCTGTAATAACCCGCCGCATAACCGCCCGCGAAGATATGCGCGAAGCTGTTGGGGAAGCGGTTGTAGGCCGGCGGACGCATCACCGACACTTCGTCACGCACGCCTTCAAGCACCTGGGCAACGCTGCGACCGTCACCGTGGGTGGCGTGCAATTCAAAGTCGAACAGCGAGAATTCCAGTTGGCGCACCATCATCAGGCCGGACTGGAAATTTTTCGCCGCGAGCATTTTTTCCAACAGGTCCTGCGGCAGCGGCTCGCCGGTTTCGTAGTGACCGGAGATCAGCGCCAGGCCTTCCGGCTCCCAGCACCAGTTTTCCATGAACTGGCTCGGCAGCTCGACTGCGTCCCACGCCACGCCGTTGATACCGGACACACCGGCATGCTCAACGCGGGTCAGCAAGTGATGCAGGCCATGGCCGAACTCGTGGAACAGCGTGGTCACTTCATCGTGGGTCAACAGCGCCGGTTTGCCGCTGTCGGCCGGGGTGAAATTGCACACCAGATTGGCCACGGGGCTCTGCAGCACGCCGTCGATGGTGCGGCGACGGTCACGGGCGCCGTCCATCCATGCACCGCCACGCTTGTTGGCGCGAGCATAAAGGTCGAAGAAGAAACGACCGACGTGCTGGCCGTTTTCCTTGATTTCGAACAGGCGCACGTCCGGGTGCCAGGTGTCGAAACCTTTCTGCTCGGCAATCTCGATGCCGTACAGGCGCTGGACGATGGCGAACAGACCGCTCAGGACTTTGTCGATCGGGAAGTAGGCACGCAGGGTTTCCTGGGCGACGCTGTAGCGCTGCTCGCGGAGTTTTTCACCATAGAAACCACTGTCCCAGCTCTGCAGGTCGGCGCAGCCTTGTTCGGCGGCGTAAGCGCGCAACTGTTGCAGATCCTGGGCAGCGAACGGTTTGCTGCGCTTGGCCAGATCGCGCAGAAAGCTCAATACCTGATCGCTGGATTCGGCCATTTTGGTCGCCAGGCTCAGCTCGGAGAAACTGGCGAAGCCCAACAGTTTTGCCAATTCCTGGCGCAGGTCGAGGATTTCTTCCATCACCGGGCCATTGTCGTTCTGGCCGGCGTTCGGGCCTTGATCGGAGGCGCGGGTGCAGTAGGCGGCATAGACTTCTTCACGCAGCGCTCGGTCTTGCGCGTAAGTCATCACCGCGTAATAGCTTGGGAATTCCAGGGTGATCAGCCAGCCATCGAGGCCTTTGGCCTGCGCGGCAGCAGCCATCTGCGCCTTGGCCGAATCGGTCAGGCCGGCGAGGGCGGTTTCGTCGGTAACGTGCTTGGTCCAGGCCTGGGTCGCGTCAAGCAGTTGGTTGGAGAAGCGGCTGCCCAGCTCGGACAGCTTGCTTTGCACCTCGGCGTAGCGCTTCTGTTCGGCTTCCGGCAGGTCGATACCCGACAAACGGAAGTCGCGCAGGGCATGTTCCAGAATAGTCTTTTGCGCCACATCGAAATTCGCCGCTTCCGGGCTGTTGGCCAGCGCTTCATAAGCCTGGAACAATTCGCGGTTCTGGCCCATCTCGGTGGAATAGGCGCTCAACGCCGGCAGGCATGACTCGTAAGCTTCGCGCAGTTCGGCACTGTTGCACACGGCGTTAAGATGGCTGACCGGGCTCCATGCGGCGCCGAGGCGGTCATTGAGTTCGTCCATCGCCAACACCAGGCCAGCCCAGGTTGGGTTCTGACCTTGGGTTTTGAGAATCTCGGCGATGGCCGCGCGGTTGTCCGCGAGAATGCTTTCGATGGCGGGCAGGACGTGTTCGGCACGGATCGTGGAGAACGGAGGCAGATCGTAGGACTGCAGAAGAGGGTTGTTCACGCTCACGGTTGGCACCTTGGCTGGGGAAACATGCAACCATCTTAATTACAATCGCCACTCACCGCAGCTATCGGCGACAGAGAGAGAAATTATCGTGTCCCTACGCAAGTATCAGAATCACACCCCTCGCTTGAGCAAAGGCGCGTTTGTCGACAGCTCGGCGGTGGTGATCGGCGACGTTGAAATCGGCGAGGACAGCTCCGTCTGGCCGCTGACTGTGATCCGTGGCGACATGCACCGTATCCGCATCGGTGCGCGCACCAGCGTGCAGGACGGCTGCGTGCTGCACATTACCCACGCCGGCCCGTTCAACCCCGACGGTTTTCCATTGCTGATCGGCGATGATGTGACCATCGCGCACAAAGTCATGCTCCACGGCTGCAGCGTTGGCAGCCGCGTATTGATCGGCATGGGCAGCATCGTCATGGACGGCGCAGTGGTCGAAGACGATGTGATCATCGGCGCCGGCAGTCTGGTACCGCCGGGCAAGCGTCTGCAAAGCGGTTTTCTGTATGTCGGCAGTCCGGTGAAACAGGTGCGCCCGTTGACTGACAAGGAAAATGCGTTCTTCACTTACAGCGCGGCGAATTACGTGAAGCTCAAGGATCTGCACTTGGCCGAAGGCTACGACACACTCTGAATCGAATTCGCGACCGCTCAGGAATATTCATGCACTACCAGACCGTACTGTTCGACCTTGATGGCACCTTGACCGACCCGCGTGAAGGCATCACCCGCTCTATCCAGTTCGCCTTGGCCAGGCTCGGTATTGATGAGCCGGATCTGACCCGGCTCGAATATTTCATCGGCCCGCCGTTGTTGCAAGCGTTCATGCAGTTCTACGCTTTCGACGAGGCCAAGGCCTGGGAAGCGGTGAATTTCTATCGCGAGCGCTTCAAAGTGACGGGCCTATACGAAAATCGCGTTTTCGAGGGCGTTACGCCGCTGCTGGAAACCCTGACCGGACAGGGGCGGCAGCTCTATATCGCGACGTCCAAGCCGTGGGAATTTGCCCGCGAGATTGCTCGGCATTTTGATTTCGGCCATCACTTCAAAGTGATCTATGGCAGCGAGCTTGATGGTACGCGCACCAATAAAGTCGAGCTGATCGCGCATTTACTCAAGGAAGAAGGGCTGGATCCGGCTGAAACATTGATGATCGGCGACCGCAAGCATGATTTGATTGGCGCGCGCAGCAATGGGCTGGATGCGGCGGCGGTGGGTTATGGCTTTGGCAGTTTTGAAGAATTGAGCGCCGAAGCACCGGCTTATCACTTTGAGACACTGGAAGAGTTGCATCAGGCGTTTTTGCAGCGCTGATCAGTACGCCATCGCTGGCTTGCCAGCTCCCACAGGTGAGCGATGTACTCAGGTTCACCGCTGTCCCTGTGGGAGCTGGCGTGCCAGCGATGAGGCAAATTCAGTCACTGATGTCTCAAGCGGCGGCCAAGGCTTTCAACGCCGCCTTGCGCTCATCAACCGGCAACTTCCCCAACCTCTCAACCTCGGCATAAAACCTCCCCCAATCCCCGCCGACCTGCCTGAACACCGCCGCAAACGCCGGCACCCACTGGTCATACAGCCCGAACGGCAACAGCCGCGCATTGTTCAGCGGCGCATTGACCCAAGCGTCATAGCGTTTGTCCCCGGCCCACTGGCTGTCTCTCATCGCGCGATAATCCCGACGAAACCGTTCGAACTCGGCCGCTTTGCGTTCGCGCATCTGCTCTGGCGGCAATGGCAGCGCGTACAGCTTTTCCAGGCGGGAGCGGGTATCGAGGATCAACTCGATGAACTGGTCGCGTTGCCTGAGTCGTGAATCATTCTCCGCTGGCAATCCGCGAAACGCCCGCCACTGCCGGGTGCCCTCCTGTTCGACGAACGTAGCGAAGGACTCATTGAACTCAGTGTCGTCCTTCACGTAAAAGCGCTGGTGCGCCAGTTCGTGAAAGATCAGCGTGGCCAGGCGTTCATCGCCCCAGCCCATCATTGAATTGAGAATCGGATCGTTGAACCAGCCCAGTGTCGAATACGCCTCGACGCCGCCAATCGACACGTCCATGCCCTGCAGTCGCTGGATCGCCGCTTCGCCACGCGCCGCACTCTGGCTGTAATAGCCGCGATACGCCACGCACCCGGCGATCGGGAAACAGTGGTTCTGCGGGGTCAGGGAAAATTCTTGGGTGGCAAACACATTCCAGACGACGAATGGCCGGCCAATGTCGGCGTACAGCCGGTAGCTCTGGTTGTCTGGCAAATGCAGATGCTGGCTGGCGAAGGCGCGTGCCTTTTGGGACTGCGCCAGGTGTGTACGCAAGTTTGCATCGCGGTTCGGGTCGGCGATGACGTTCTCCACCGGCTCGCGCGCCCGCAACAATTGCAGTTGGCCGCTGGCTAACTGGCCGTAATAGCTGACGCTGGCGCAACCGTTGAGCAACAAAAACAACACACCCGGAAACAAAATCGGAAAAACGCGATCAAGTAACCCAAGGCTTGAGAACGGCCTGATCAAAATAAGAAATCCCCCGGAGAGTCTGCCGCAAGACTATCCCGCCTTAAGGAGCACCGCTATGCGCATGTTGATGCTGACAGGGGGCCTGCTGACGCTGGCCGGTTGTGCCAATTTCGGCATGCCCGACCCCGATCCTTCACAAGCCTGGATCGATCTCGACGCTCGGCAACAGGATACGGCGCTACAAGCGCTGCAAGTCGACACTCAAACCACTGTCGACAAACGTTATTTCGAAGTGGAGCCCGGTAGCCACGAACTGAAGGTGCGTTATCAGTTTCCCGTGGACGCGAGCAATATCGGCCCCACTGCCGAGCCACTGTGGCGCGATTGCCAGATGCGGGTGAAATTCAACGACTTCAACGCCGGTCAGCGCTATCAATTGCAGGCGGGCAGTATCGGTTTCCGTCCGTGGGCGAAACTCTATGATGAGCAGCGCAAAGTCGTCGGGCAGGGCACACCGGCCGGCTGTCAGAGCAGCTGATCGGCGCTATGCTGAAGGTCCAGACCTGTGGATAGTTTTCATGCGCAAGTTGCCCTTGTTGTTTGTTGCCACGCTGATGGCGGGTTGTCAGACGCCTTTGCCTGCGGTTGACCCGCAAATGGCTTGGGTCGATTTTTCGACGCCAAGCCCTGGTGGCAAATTGTTGATGGCCGAGCGCCTCGACAATCAGCGCCTGAACGACGGGCGTTATTTTCAGGTCACCCCCGGCAGCCATGAATTGCGCGTGCGGTTCGATTTCGAAGTATTCGGCGGCGGTGGCGCCTTGCTGACCGGACCAGTCGAGCGGTTGTGCTACCTGTACATTCGCTACGACCACTTCGAAGCCGGGCAGCGCTATGTGCTGGAGGGGCGTTCGCTGGCGTTCACCCCGAGTGCCCGGCTTTACAACGCCAAGCGCGAAATCGTCGCCGAGGATCACGACTACAACTGCATAATCTGAAGTGACTCAGTTTTCGTTCTTTTGATAGATGATTCGCTTGGTGCCGTTTTCGCACGCCCCGACGATCATGGCTGAGTCGTGCTGCTTCGCTTCTTCCGCAGTGATGATTTCCAGGGTGTACGAGGGGATTGCCTTCGCCTGAATCTTGATTTCGATTTCCTTTCTGAGCTCTTCACAGTCTTTGGGTGCCGCAACAACCGAGGTGGCCAGTGCACTGCAGAGGATCGCCAAGCCAATACGTTTCATCGATGAAACTCCCTGAGGCAGCGCGCACGGGCGTGCGCTGAAGCTGCTATGGCATATTCGACCACATTTTTGCAGCGGCGGTTCTGACTTCGCTCACACCTTTGGATTTGCGTGATGCCGGGATTCTTATCGCGAGCAGGCTCACTCCTACAAGGGATCGCATTTATTCAGTTGGAATGCGATCAACTGTAGGAGTGAGCCTGCTCACGATAGCGTCAGCCCGGCAAACGCCGAATCAGCTAACCAGCGAAGCCTCCAGCGTGATCTTCGCATTCAGCACTTTGGATACCGGGCAACCTTCCTTGGCCTTGTTGCTCAACTCCTCAAACTGCTGCTGAGTCGCGCCCGGAATTTTCGCTTTGAGAATCAGTTTTACTGCGGTGATCGCGAATCCGCCGTCGACCTGATCGAGCGTGACTTCGGCATTGGTGTCGATGCTGTCCGCCTTCAGGCCCGCATCGCCGAGAATCATCGAAAAAGCCATGGAAAAGCAGCCGGCGTGCGCCGCGCCGATCAGTTCTTCCGGATTGGTGCCCTTGCCGCCTTCAAAGCGTGCCTTGAAACCATACGGTGCTTCTCTGAGCACGCCGGTTTCCGTGGAAATCGAGCCGAGACCGGTTTTCAGGTCGCCTTCCCAATGCGCGGATGCCTTTTTCACGATAGCCATGTCTGCCTCCTCAAATGTGGCGCGGAACGCCGCGCCGACGTGGTTTTTACTTGCAAGGCTTCTGAGGATAGACGGCGGATCAAAGTTCAGCCTGGGTGAATCGTTGACTTTTTTAGTAGGAAATTTCTTCGCTGCTATTGAATCTCGGGTATATGCCCTCATTCCATGAAACACGCTTATGGATACGGCAGGTTTTCGTTCGCAAGAAAAACCTGCCTCCTCATTCGGAGACGCAGGTTTATGAAACAACTGTCCGACGTTAAATTTTCCACACTCGATCTGGTGCCAGTGCGCGAAAACGGCAGCCCGGCGCAATCACTGCGCAATTCGCTGGACTTGGCGCAGCATGCCGAGAAATTCGGCTACACGCGCTTCTGGGTCGCGGAACACCACAATATGGATGGCATCGCCAGCTCGGCGACTTCGGTGCTGCTCGGCTATCTGGCAGGCGGGACGTCGACCATTCGGGTCGGCTCCGGCGGCGTCATGCTGCCCAACCACGCGCCGTTGGTGATCGCCGAGCAGTTCGGCACGCTGGAAAGTCTGTATCCGGGGCGCATCGATCTTGGCCTGGGCCGCGCGCCCGGCTCCGATCAGATGACGGCACGCGCGCTGCGCCGTGAACGTTCTGGCAGTGCCGATGACTTCCCCGAAGACGTGGCCGAACTGGTGCGCTATTTGGGCCCACGCACTCCGGATCAGCGCGTGATCGCCATGCCGGGCACCGGCACCAATGTGCCGATCTGGTTGCTCGGCTCCAGCCTCTTCAGTGCGCAACTGGCCGGTGAGCGTGGTTTGCCGTACGCCTTCGCTTCGCACTTCGCACCGCGCTTCATGCACGAGGCGATTCGCGTCTATCGCAATCACTTCAAACCATCGGCAGTGCTCGACAAGCCCTATGTGATGCTCGGTGTGCCGCTGGTAGCGGCGGATACCGACGAGCAAGCCGATTATCTGGCGACGTCGGTGTACCAACGCATTCTGGCCCTGATGCGTGGGCAGAGCCTGGTGCAGCGCCCGCCGGTCAAAACCATGGACGGCTTGTGGCTGCCCCATGAGCGTGAAGCGGTCGGAGACTTCCTCGGCCTGGCAATGGTCGGCGGCCCGCAGAAGATTTGTGCCAAATTGGAGGTTTTAATCGAGCAGACCCAGGCCGATGAGCTGATTTTCACCAGTGATCTTTATGAACACGCCGATCGCATTCATTCCTACGAATTGCTCGCCCAAGTCATGAAACGATAACGCGGACCCTGTAGGAGCTGCCGAGTGCAACGAGGCTGCGATCTTTTGATCCTGTCTTTAAGGGCCAAGATCGCAGCGTGCCGCAGCTCCTACACAGAAAAATCAGCGCCCATAAAAAAGCCGACGCATTCGCGTCGGCTTTTGTGTTTCAGGCGCAATCAACCGCGCTTGTAGACAATTTCCTTGCTGCCGCCTTCACAGGTGCCAACGACATTGCCGTCAGCCGCTGCGCCCTTGTCAACAACTTCCAGCGAATAACCGGAAACACCTTTGGCATCCAGCTTCGCTGCGATCTCGCTTTTCAGCTCTTCACATGGCTTGCCGGCTGCAAACGCACCACCCGCAAGGCTCAACAAACCTACTGCCAACATGAACTTCTTCATCGGTCGCACTCCCTGGTCGGATTGAAAGAGGCGGGCATCAGGTCATCCGCCCGATGCGCTCACCTTGTAGCGCTTTGCCATTCCCTATGGCACTCGGCCAGCGCGCAAGTTCAGAAGACTAGACCAAACTCAGCTGGCGGCAATCTTGAAGCCGACTTTCAGTGTCACCTGAAAATGCGCCACTTGGCCGTTTTCGATGTGGCCACGAGTTTCGGTCACTTCAAACCATTCAAGATTACGCAGGGTTTTGTTGGCTTCAGCCAATGCGTTATTGATGGCTTCTTCGATGCTCGTGGTGGACGAACCGACCAGCTCGACTTTTTTGTACGTGTGATGCTCACTCATGACGATCTCCTGGGTTGGAACGACGTGTGAAATTCAGCCTAGCAGGCAATTGCACTGTTGATTTCGTTGCCGCTGCGCTGCCGAAGTTCAGAATTTCTGCACTTTCTCGAAGTGCTGAAGTCCCAACCAACACACGCCACTCATCACCAATGCAGGAGAGCCACCATGGCCAACACCTCTTTACGTAAAGCCTCGTTGCAAAGCATGGAAGCCGAGATCGAGAGTCTGCTCAAGTCGCTGGAAGGCTTGAAAGGCGATGCTTCCGACGAGTCGCGCAAAACCCTCAAGGCGCTGAAAAGCAATGCTGAAAGTGCGCTGAAACATTCGCGCCACTTGCTCAGCGACGCCTATGAAGAAGTCAAAGTGAAAACCCGCGAAACCGGGATCGCTACCCGTGATTACGCGCAGGAACACCCATGGACCACGGCCGGCGTGGCTGTCGGTGCAATCGGTCTGCTGGCTGCTTACTTTTTGTTCAAACGCGGCGAGTGATCAGTCTGGCGCAGCTCGTTCTTGAGCCACTGCGCCAGTTGCCGGGCGCGCCCATCCGCGGCGCGCTTGGGTAGCCACAACGCCAGTTGCGCCGAGGTTTCACAAAACCCCCACGGCGCAACCAGGCGACCCGCCTTCAGATCTTCCGCGACCAGCGGCTCCGGCGCGATCGCCACGCCGAGACCAGCCACCGCTGCTTCCAGCAAATAATACAAATGCTCGAAACCTTGCCCGAGCTTCAACGCCTTGGTGTCGAGGTCATTCTGCTGCGCCCAGCTCGGCCACGCCTGTGGACGGGAAGTGGTGTGCAACAAGGGCTCGGCGAGCAATTCTGCTGCCGCCGCAGCGCGCAGCGTCTGGTAGCCGCTGAACAACGGGCTCATCACTGGGCCGATACGTTCCGCCGCCAGTTCGTAGACCTGCATATCGGCCGGCCACGGTGGCTCGGCGAACAGCAACAGCGCGTCGAGTCCCGGACGGCGAGGATCGAGATCGCCTTCACCGGCAGACAGGTGCAGACGCAAATCCGGCAGGTCGGCATTCAGTCGCCCCAGGCGCGGAATAAACCAACGCGCCAGCAGACTCCCCGAACAACCCAGCACGAACGGCGCATCCGCTGTGCTTTGCATGAGTTCGGCGCAAACGCTGCGCAGCCGATCGAACGCTTCACCGCTGGCATCACGCAGACGCGCGCCGGCATCTGTGAGTTTCAAGCCGCGTCCGTCCTTGACGAACAGGCTCACGCCGAGATGTTCTTCAAGTGTTTTCAGCTGGCGGCTGACCGCGCCGTGAGTGACATGCAGCTGTTCGGCAGCCTGACTTACGCTGTTAAGGCGAGCGGTGGCCTCGAAGGCGCGCAAGGCATTTAGCGGGGGAAGGTCATGGCTCATGGTATCTGTGAGTTTTCCTGACAGGTTGTGGCGATCTTATCGGTTTTCAGCCTGGATCGGCAGGGGTAGAGTGGTCGTCATTGTCTTTCGACGCGAATTCACCTGGAGCACCCCATGACCCAGACTTCGAACACTTCTGATCTGCGCAACGGCCCTGACGTCAACGGCCTGTTCGGCGCGTTCGGTGGCCGCTATGTGGCCGAAACCCTGATGCCGTTGATCCTCGACCTGGCCCGCGAATATGAAGCGGCCAAGGAAGATCCGGCGTTCAAGAAAGAACTGGCCTACTTCCAGCGTGATTATGTCGGACGTCCGAGCCCGCTGTATTTCGCCGAGCGTCTGACCGAGTTCTGCGGCGGCGCAAAGATCTACCTCAAGCGTGAAGAGCTCAACCACACCGGCGCGCACAAGATCAACAACTGCATCGGCCAGATCCTGCTGGCGCGGCGCATGGGCAAGAAGCGCATCATTGCCGAGACCGGCGCCGGCATGCACGGCGTGGCCACGGCTACCGTTGCTGCGCGTTTCGGGCTTGATTGTGTGATCTACATGGGCACCACTGACATCGAACGTCAGCAGGCCAACGTGTTCCGCATGAAGTTGCTCGGCGCTGAAGTGATTCCGGTGGTTGCCGGCACCGGCACCCTGAAAGATGCGATGAACGAAGCCCTGCGTGACTGGGTGACCAACGTCGACAATACTTTTTACCTGATCGGCACGGTGGCCGGCCCGCACCCTTATCCAGCGATGGTTCGCGACTTCCAGGCCGTCATCGGCAAGGAAACCCGCGATCAGTTGCAAGCGCAGGAAGGTCGTCTGCCTGACAGCCTGGTGGCATGCATCGGTGGCGGTTCCAACGCGATGGGCCTGTTCCACCCGTTCCTGGATGACAAAAGCGTCGAAATCATCGGTGTCGAAGCGGCAGGCTACGGCATTGAAACCGGCAAACACGCAGCCAGCCTCAATGGCGGGGTTCCGGGTGTGTTGCACGGCAACCGCACCTTCCTGCTGCAGGACGACGACGGCCAGATCATCGACGCCCACTCGATTTCCGCCGGCCTCGACTATCCGGGCATCGGCCCTGAGCATGCATGGTTGCATGACATCGGCCGCGTCCAGTACACCTCCGTGACTGACGACGAAGCTCTCGAAGCGTTTCATAAATGCTGCCGCCTGGAAGGGATCATTCCAGCGCTGGAAAGCGCCCACGCCTTGGCTGAAGTATTCAAACGCGCACCGAAGCTGCCGAAGGATCACCTGATGGTGGTCAACCTGTCGGGCCGTGGCGACAAAGATATGCAAACCGTCATGCACCATATGGAAAGCGCTCAACAAGAGCCATCCAAGCAGGAGAAACACTGATGAGCCGCCTGCAGACCCGTTTTGCCGACCTCAAGGAACAGAATCGCGCCGCGCTAGTGACCTTCGTCACCGCCGGTGATCCGGATTACGACACCTCGCTGGCGATCCTCAAGGGCTTGCCGCAGGCGGGGGCGGACGTGATCGAGTTGGGTATGCCGTTCACCGACCCCATGGCTGATGGTCCGGCCATTCAATTGGCCAACATCCGAGCCTTGGGCGCCAAACAGAACCTGGCGAAAACCCTGCAAATGGTTCGCGAATTCCGCCAAGGCAATAGCGACACGCCGCTGGTGCTGATGGGTTACTTCAACCCGATCCACATGTACGGTGTGGCTCGTTTCATTGCTGACGCAAAAGAGGCCGGCGTCGACGGTCTGATCGTGGTCGACATGCCACCTGAGCATAATGAAGAACTGTGCGATCCGGCGCAGGCGGCCGGTCTGGACTTCATCCGTCTGACCACACCGACCACCGACGATGCGCGCCTGCCACGGGTGCTCAACGGCAGTTCCGGTTTCGTTTACTACGTTTCGGTGGCTGGTGTGACCGGTGCCGGTGCTGCGACTCTGGAGCACGTTGAAGAAGCGGTGACTCGCCTGCGTCGCCATACCGATCTGCCGATCAGCATCGGCTTTGGCATCCGTACGCCGGAGCAAGCGGCGGCCATTGCGCGTCTGGCAGATGGTGTCGTGGTGGGCTCGGCGTTGATCGATCATATCGCCAACGCGACCACCCCCGCTCAGGCCATCGACGGCGTGTTGAGCCATTGCGCGGCGCTGTCCGAAGGCGTGCGTAAGGCCCGCGTCAGCCAGTAAAAGGCGCAGTCAAAAGATCGTCCGAATGCGGCCGCGTTCGGACGATCTTTTGCTTTCAGGGCAACTCCAGTCCGCCTGAAGCCTTGTGCAACTGGCGCAGATGCGCGCCAATCTGTTTAACGTTCTCCTCGCTGGCGGCAATCTCGGCGGCACGTTTTGGCTCCAGCAATTTACGGACTTCTGCGTCCAGATCACCGGAAAGTGCCAGCAGCTTTTTCTGCCGTTGACTGCTTTCATCCTCCAGCCGCTTGAATTCACTCGGCTGCGGCAATCCATAGCCTTTGGAGTCAAGCAGCTCCGCCGGACGGCTTAGGAATCCGCTGTTGGCGAGAATTTCCTGCAAAGTCGCGTTGGCCTTGTCCATGCCACCGTTCTCCAGCTCTCGGGCTCCGAGGTAGCGCTGCTTCACCTCATCTTGAGCCAACAGCAATTGGCGGCGATAACTCGCTTGTTCGAGCAACAGCAACGCCGCGCTGGTTCGCAGATCCGCGCGTGCGAACCACTCCCGACGCTCTTGGGCAGTGAGCGAGAGCCATTCTTCGACGGTGGTCTGTTTGATCGGCAGCTGCTTTTTCAACACATCGAACATCGCCTGATAGCGATCGCGGAACGAGTCGAAGCGGTAACCCAGACGCAGCGCTTCTTTCGGATCGTCCAGCACGCTGGTATCCGCCAGGCCGCGCCCCTTCATCACCTCCAGCAAGCCGTTGGGCATGATGCTGTCGAGGCCGACGAACTGAGTGTTGTTACTGCCGCTGCGCAACAGTTTCAGGCCTTCCACTGCGCAATTGTTGGAAAGGAAAAAGTAGTTGCCGTCGTAGCTCCAATGCATTTCGGCCGCGTGTTCGACCACGCCTTCAATTTCCTCCCGTGACAGATTCAGCGGCACTGAAGCGAGGCTACGCAATTCGGTCTTGGTGTATTCGTCGATCACTTGCGCGAGTGGCAATACGAACAGCCGCGACGGATATTTGCCGACCAGTCCGTCCCAGCTCGACAACTGCACATCGCCAACGAACGCACGATACGAGAGCACCAGATGCTGATCCAGATCGAGCCGGCAATCCGGGCCGCGCGGGCGACCGGGGGCGCAGATCACCAGGCGCAGCATGCTGTGGCCCCAGCGGCTGACCCAGTTCTGGTTGGCCTCCGCCAGCAGGTAATCGACGGCGTACACGCGCTCAGGGTCAACCTGCCCCAAAGGTTGTTTGGCGAAGTCGTTCCCGGCATTGAGAAACGCGAACGTCTTGCTGCAAGTGTCCTTGGCCGGCGGTGCCCAATCGAAGTGCTGCTGGTAATAGCGGTAAAGCGCGGGTCGGCGGCAGGCGTAACTTGGATCGAGGAGAAAATACTCCATGTTGACCGCAACGAATTCTTTGGAACTGGAGATCTCGTAAAGATCCGGGCTGCGGGCAATTTGTCGATTGTGCTGCTCGCGCTCGCCACGGCGGCCAACGTATTGCTGCCAACCGGCGAGGTCGAGCAGGCGCGGATCATCGCTGAGGCTGAAGCGCCGGCCGTTCTGCCCGCGACATTCATCGGGAATACCGATCAGCCCGGCGCTGTTGAACCGGCGCGTGCAGCGCTGAATCAACGTGCGCTCGGCATCTGGCCATAGCCGCGCCCGATCGTAGATATGGGTAATTTCATGCAGCACGGTGGCGAGCAATTCCTGGCGCACCGTGCCGTGCGGGCGATTGGTTTTTTCTCTGGCGGCGCTGCCGTCGGTGAGACCGGCGAGCAGCTTGCGATTCAGATCGAGTTCGGAAACCAGCGTGGCCTGGCCATAAGCGTTACCGGGCATGTCATCGGTCCAGCCGACATCGATGCGTCGATCCAGCCGTTCGATAAAACTCGGTGGCAACTTCGCCATCGCCTCATCAATCAGCGCCTGACTGGCGTGTTGTTGAGCGGGGCTCAAGCCCTCGGTCTTGAGCCGCAATTGCAGGCCAGCGTTGGCGTTGTTGCCAAGCAGCAACAAAGCCCCGGCCAGCAGCCAGGCGCCGAAACGCCTCACAGTGCGAGGATGGCTTCGGCGAGTACCTGATCACTGGCGTCGCGCGCTTCCGGCACGCGAGCGCGCAAGGTGTTGAGGGCGGCTTCCAGGTGAGCGCCACGAATATCGCCATTGCTGGCCACGAAGCTGGCGGCGTCGTCATGGGCTTCGCGGATGATTTTCGAGTCGCGAATCGACGTGGTGGTGTCAGAGGTGAAATCAATGGTGCGCTGGGACGCGCGAACGATGATGTTACTGGTGGCTACCAGGGTGTGCGCCTGGGCCACGTCGGCCAACAAAAACAGGCCAAGGGCGGCAGCAATCAGCGGGCTACGCATGGAACGACTCCAATAGGGCAGTGATAACGGACAGGATGACTATTGGACGAGAATTGCCTCTGCCAGTTCAAGGTCGCTGACATGAAGTTTTGGCCGGGTTTTGCGCAAGTAATGCAGCGCGGATTCAAGCCTTGCGCCTCGCCATTCACCGTCACTGGCGACGAACGCCGCTGCGTCATCTCGGGCGGCGAGCAGCAGTTTACGATCGAAGGGGGCGGAAGACACCATGCTCGTGGCGTACCCGCTGACGACGGTGCCTTGGGTGGAAGCATTGAACGCATCGAAGGCGCCGGCGGACGTGACCCAGCAGGCGGTCAATAAAGCAGAAGTAACAATAAGATTTGGAAGAAAGCGCATGGGACTCGACAACTGTTAGCGAGCCCAAAGGCTAGCGCAATGCCCGAGCCAGAGCCAGCGCCGAAACATCGGGACACGCCGAGCGTGCCCCGTATGCCGCGCGATGGTTTAGATCGTCAGAATGGCTTGGGCCAATTGAGCGTCGGTCGCGTTCAGTTGTGGCGCCTGATGGCGGATGTGATCCAGCGCGCTTTCCAGTTTCACACCGCGAATCTCGCCTTCGCTGGCAACGAAGCTGGCGGCGTCGTCACGGGCGGCGAGGACGATCTTGTCGTCACGGAAGGATGAGGTGACATCGGAAGTGGCATCGGACGAGGATTTGAGAGCACCGACCACAGCATCCGTGGTGACGATGAAGCTGGTAGCGCTGGCGTTGGCGGCTACGGCCAGCAAGGCGGCAGCGCTGAGCAGGCGAAGACGGGACATAAGGTAACTCCTGTGGATAAACCGTTGTGGGAGGTGGCTCGGTATCTGAGGAGTCAGACGCCAGTTGCGCAGCATTCGCCACGTTCTGAACCGATATTAGGCGCAGACCGCTTGGCTCACCAGCTTCGATACAAAACTGTAGGAGCTGCCGAAGGCTGCGATCTTTTGATCTGGGTTTTTAAGATCAAAAGATCGCAGCCTTCGGCAGCTCCTACAACTGTGATGGTTCTTTTTCGGATGACTTGAACTGTAATGGTTTGGCTTTCTGAAGCCCACAACGACAAAACCCGTCGTGGTTTCCCACGACGGGTTTTGTTTTGTTCAATTCGGGTTGCTGGCGGTGGGTCTGAAGACCAGAGCCAGCGACGCTACTTAGCGCCAGAACGGCTTGCTCAGCTCTTCGTAGCGTTGTGCTTCGCTGATACCGGCGTCAGCCAGCAGACGCGAATCCAGACGGGCCAGTTGGTGGCGGCTGGAGATGCGGCGCTGCCACAACATCAGGTTGGCGATAACGCGCAGAGGCAGGGAAGCCTGGGTGTTTACAGCTTTGTCTTCGAAGAACAGTTCGGAACTGAGTGTACGTTCCATGGTTGACATCCTTCCGCTTGTGGCGGGATCAGGTAGTGGTTTGACTGGTGCCCATGATCCTCTCGTTTGCCTAGTCTCTCTAGATACAGTTCAACTGTATTGTGAGTGACCAGTTAACTGTTTATAGGGGGTGTACGGGTCAAAATCGAGCAAACTGTACCTGTGTGCACTCAAGTGGTGCATTTTCGCCTGTTTTAATCGAAACGGTAGGCAAATGCTGTAGGAAATGACCAGTACAGCAGTACAGTTTTTGTAAGGTGAGAGGCTTGCGAAAATCCACTGACGCAAACTGTGTCTGCATCAGCGGTTTATCTGTGTGAATTACACAGCGAGCATGCGACCGGTTTCTTCCAGGTTCATATGCCAGCTCAGCGCTTCCCGCAGGATGTGCGGGGTGTGGCCACCGATTGCACAGGCCGCTGTGAAGTAATCGTTAAGCGCCTGACGGAAGTCCGGGTGCACACAGTTATCGATGATCACCCGCGCACGCTCCCGTGGCGCCAGGCCGCGCAAGTCAGCCAGACCCACTTCGGTCACCAGAATGTCGACGTCATGCTCGGTGTGGTCAACGTGGCTGACCATCGGCACCACGCTGGAAATTGCGCCGCCCTTGGCGATCGACTTGGTCACGAACACCGCCAGATGCGCATTGCGCGCGAAGTCGCCCGAACCACCAATGCCGTTCATCATCCGCGTGCCGCAGACGTGGGTGGAGTTGACGTTGCCGTAGATATCGAACTCCAGCGCCGTGTTGATGCCGATGATGCCCAGACGTCGCACCACCTCCGGGTGGTTGGAGATCTCTTGCGGACGCAGCACCAATTTGTCCTTGTACTTCTCAAGGTTGCCGAACACGTCGCTGTTGCGCCGCTCCGACAGGGTAATCGAGCTGCCCGAAGCAAAGCTCAGCTTGCCGGCATCGATGAGATCGAAAGTCGAGTCCTGCAGCACTTCGGAGTACATGGTCAGGTCTTCAAATGGCGAATCGATCAAGCCGCACATCACCGCGTTGGCAATGTTGCCAATCCCCGCCTGCAAAGGGCCGAGCTTATTGGTCATGCGCCCGGCAGCGACTTCCTCTTTAAAGAAGGTGATCAGGTGCTCGGCGATGGCGTTAGTGTCCACATCGGGCGTCGATACGGTGGACGGCGAGTCCGATTGCTGGGTAATGACGATGGCGACGATCTTCTCCGGCGGAATCGGAATCGCCGTACTGCCGATGCGGTCGTCGACTTTCACCAGCGGGATCGGCGTGCGTGTCGGGCGATACGTAGGGATATAGATGTCGTGCAGGCCTTCGAGGTTGGCGTTGTGCGCCAGATTGATCTCGACGATCACCTGCTTGGCGAAAATCGCAAAGCTCGCCGAGTTGCCCACCGAGGTGGTCGGCACGATGTGGCCTTGTTCTGTGATCGCCACGGCTTCGATGACTGCGATATCCGGCAGCTTCAATTGCTGATTGCGCAGTTGCTCAACGGTTTCCGACAGGTGCTGGTCGATGAACATCACCTGGCCGGCGTTGATCGCCTTGCGCAAGGTGCTATCGACCTGAAAGGGCATGCGTCGCGACAGCACGCCGGCTTCGGTCAGTTGCTTGTCGAGGTCGTTGCCGAGGCTGGCGCCGGTCATCAGGCTGATTTGCAACGGCGTGACCTTGGCGCGCTCGGCCAGTGCGTGAGGAACGGCTTTGGCTTCGCCGGCACGGGTGAAACCGCTCATGCCGACGGTCATGCCATCTTCAATCAAAGCGGCGGCGTCGGCGGCGCTCATCACTTTATCCAACAACGAAGGCAGGCGAATACGGTCACGGTACATGGATTATTATCTCGGGAAGCGAGTAGCAGGATGCGCAGTCTAGTGAATTCGACGGGCGCCTGTCCCGCTACGAAGGTCGCAAACGAGGCCTCTATTGCGCGGGTTTCCAGCAAAACACCGTTACCGGATCGGCAACAACGCGGCAAATTGTCCGGCGCTTTGCGCAAACAAAAACGCCCCGACAAGTCGGGGCGTTCGGTATTGCGGCGCTGAGTTACTCGACCGCTTTGACCATATCTTCGATGACTTTCTTCGCGTCGCCGAAGACCATCATGGTCTTGTCCAGATAGAACAGTTCGTTGTCCAGGCCGGCATAGCCGCTAGCCATCGAGCGCTTGTTGACGATGATGGTCTTGGCTTTGAACGCTTCGAGAATCGGCATACCGGCAATCGGCGACTTCGGATCGTTCTTCGCCGCCGGGTTGACCACGTCGTTTGCACCGAGCACCAGCACCACGTCGGCCTGGCCGAACTCCGAGTTGATGTCTTCCATCTCGAACACCTGATCGTAAGGCACTTCGGCCTCGGCGAGCAGGACGTTCATGTGGCCAGGCATACGGCCGGCAACCGGGTGAATCGCGTACTTCACGGTCACGCCACGGTGGGTCAGCTTCTCGGTCAGCTCTTTTAGCGCATGTTGTGCACGCGCTACCGCCAGGCCGTAACCCGGCACGATGATCACGGTGTCGGCGTTGGTCAGCAGGAAAGTTGCGTCGTCAGCCGAGCCGGATTTAACCGGGCGCGCTTCTTTTGCACCGGCCGGGCCAGCATCCGCCGTATTGCCGAAACCGCCGAGCAGTACATTAAAGAATGAACGGTTCATCGCCTTGCACATGATGTACGAGAGGATCGCGCCGCTCGAACCTACCAGCGAGCCGGCAATGATCAGCATCGAGTTGTTCAGCGAGAAGCCGATACCCGCCGCCGCCCAGCCCGAATAGCTGTTGAGCATCGAGACCACCACCGGCATGTCCGCGCCGCCGATCGGGATGATGATCAGCACGCCCATCACGAACGCCAGCGCCAGCATCAGCGCGAACGCGGTGAGGTTGCCGGTGAACATGAAGGTCAGACCGAGTGCCAGCGTCGCCAGGCCCAGCACGGCATTGAGCTTGTGCTGACCGGCAAATTGTACCGGTGCGCCCTGGAACAGACGGAACTTGTACTTGCCCGACAGCTTGCCGAAGGCAATCACCGAACCTGAGAAAGTGATTGCACCGATCGCCGCACCGAGGAACAGCTCCAGACGGTTGCCTGCCGGAATCGAGTCGCCCAGCTGTTTAACGATACCCAGCGATTGCGGCTCAACCACGGCGGCGATGGCAATGAACACCGCCGCCAGGCCGATCATGCTGTGCATGAACGCGACCAGTTCCGGCATCTTGGTCATTTCAACGCGTTTGGCCATGATCGAACCGGCAGTGCCGCCGACCAGCAGGCCGACGGTCACGTAGCCGATGCCGGCGGTCGCGAGCTCTGCGCCCAGCTTATAGATGAGACCGACCGTGGTGATGATGGCCAGCGCCATGCCGAGCATGCCGAACAGATTGCCGCGCCGCGAAGTGGTCGGGTGCGACAGGCCTTTGAGAGCCTGGATGAAGCAGATCGACGCGATCAGGTAGAGCGTCGTGACGAGATTCATGCTCATTACTTCGGCGCCTCTTCTTTTACTTTCGGGGCTTTCTTCTTGAACATCTCAAGCATGCGGCGGGTAACCAGGAAGCCACCGAACACGTTGACCGCGGCCAGCGCCACGGCGAGAGTGCCCATGGTTTTGCCCAATGGCGTGACGGTCAATGCGGCGGCAAGCATGGCGCCGACAATGACGATCGCCGAAATGGCGTTGGTTACCGCCATCAAGGGTGTATGCAGCGCAGGCGTTACGTTCCAGACCACGTGGTAGCCGACGTAAATCGCCAGCACGAAGATGATCAGGTTGTAGATACCGGGGGAGATAAGCTCTTCCATCGTCTGAATCCCTGCTTAGGCGTTTTTGCGGATGACTTGGCCGTCGCGGCACATCAGGCACGCGGCGACAATGTCGTCTTCGAGGTTGACGTCGAACTGGCCTTCTTTGGTGAAGACCAGCTTGAGGAAGTCCAGCAGGTTGCGCGCGTACAGTGCCGAGGCATCTGCAGCGACTTCACCGGCCAGGTTGGTCGGGCCGCAAATGGTCACGCCATTCTCGATCACAACCTGATCAGCCACCGTCAGCGGGCAGTTGCCACCCTGAGCGGCGGCGAGGTCGATGACGACCGAGCCCGGTTTCATCTGCGCCACGGTTTCTGCGCTCAACAGCGTCGGCGCCTTGCGGCCGGGAATCAGTGCAGTGGTGATAACGATGTCCGCCTGCTTCGCGCGTTCGTGCACAGCCTGGGCCTGACGCTGCATCCAGCTCGCCGGCATCGGCCTGGCGTAACCGCCGACACCGACGGCGCATTCGCGCTCTTCATCGGTCTCGTAAGGCACATCGACGAACTTGGCGCCGAGGGATTCGATCTGCTCTTTCACCGCCGGACGCACATCAGAGGCTTCAATCACCGCACCCAGACGTTTCGCCGTGGCAATCGCCTGCAATCCGGCAACGCCGGCGCCGAGAATCAGCACACGCGCCGCTTTCACGGTGCCCGCAGCGGTCATCAGCATTGGCATGAAGCGCGGATAGTGGTGGGCGGCCAGCAACACAGCCTTATAGCCAGCAATGTTCGCCTGCGAGGACAACACATCGAGACTCTGCGCCCGGGAAGTACGCGGCGCGGCTTCGAGGGCGAACGCGGTAATGCCGCACTCGGCCATCTTCGCGATGGCGTCGTTGTTGAACGGGTTGAGCATGCCCACCAGCACCGTACCGCGCTTGATCAGCGTCAGTTCGGCATCGCTTGGGGCGACCACTTTGAGAATCAGCTCGGCGCCAAACGCATCATTGGCGCTGCCAATGGTTGCGCCTGCCGCTTCATACGCACTGTCGACCACACTGGCTTTAACGCCGGCGCCGGTTTGCACAGTGACCTTATGACCTTGGCTGATCAGCTTTTTAATGGTTTCCGGGGTTGCAGCAACCCGTGTTTCACCGGTCTGGGTTTCGAGAGGAACACCAATGTGCACGTCAAATCTCCTGCGTGATCTTATTGAGTAAACCCAGGCACTGCGGATGGTGCGACTGGGGCGGCCGATCAGCACGATCCCGCCAAATCAGGGCGGGGCGCGGCATTTTGCAGGCGAACTTTAAGCCCTTCAAGGGATTATGACGGGTGACGGAAAATTAACTACAAGTCATGCCGTGACCGAATGTCGCAGATGGCCAGCCGAAACCCTTGCAGGCCGTGCCTTAGAAGGATTTTGGCCGAATATGGAAAAATTTCTCATCGGTGGCGTGAATAGACAGTAATACGTCGTCCGTGAAGGCTCAAAGCCACGTCCTCAGGCGCTTGTAGGACGTCTGTACGACTTTCGGATACAGTCTGTCGAATTGCGACAATTACTTATATCTGTAGGGCTTTGTTTTTCCTGACTACGGGGTTAGTTATCGCGGTAAGCCTTTATTCTTCTAGGTTGTAGCTCTGCGCCTGATTTACCAACCAGTCGCGAAATGCTTTTAACGACGCTGATTCGACCTTTCGCTCCGGAATCATCAGGTAATAAGCCTTGATGCTCGAAAGGGCCTGGGGGTTGGCGATCACCAGTCTTTTCTCGGCCAACTCCCGCTGAATCAGGAACGGCGGAATCAGCGCTACGCCCATGTCGTGCATGGCGGCCTGGGCAAGCATGGAGAATAGCTCGTAGCGCGGGCCGGTCATGTCGCGCGGGACATTCAGCTGTTGCGAGTTGAACCACTGACGCCACGCATACGGGCGGGTGGTCTGTTGCAGCAGGGGCAGTTCGGCAATGTGATCAGCAGTCAGATGCGTTCTTTTGCCGAGTAGGGATGGGCTGCAAACGGGCATCGGATTTTCCCCCATCAACCTGTGGGATTCAGTACCCGACCAATCCGCATCGCCGAAGTAGATCGCTGCATCGAATTCAGTGTCGGCAAACAGGAAGGGGCGGGTGCGGTTGGTCAGGTTGACCGTGACTTCCGGGTGCTTGAGCTGGAAATCCTTGAGGCGCGGCAGCAGCCATTGGGTGCCGAAGGTTGGCACCACCGCCAGTTCAATCACATTGGTGCCTTGTTGGCCCATCACGGAGAGGGTGTCGCGCTCCACGGCATCCAACTGAGTCGCCACTCGGCGACTGTACGAAAGGCCGGCTTCGGTCAGCTTTACTCCGCGGCGTGAACGTCGGAACAGCTCCACGCTCAGGAAGTCCTCAAGACCGGCGATCTGTCGGCAGATGGCGCCTTGAGTGAGGGAAAGTTCTTCGGCAGCGCGAGTAAAACTCTCGTGCCGTGCAGCCGCTTCGAAGCTGATCAGCGCCGCGGTACTGGGAATCTTCCTGCGCATGTACTTGAACCTCACTAATGCGCCGCATAGATGGCATCGGCCGACGTTTCGGAGTGAGAAATTAGCACAACAGAATGCAAAATCCTCGTTTGCCGCGACCGCTAACCGCGCCTACGATCAGTGCCACGTTATTTCAGCTGATTTGCGAGGGCACACTCATGGGCGGTAAAGCTAGCTTCAACTGGATCGATCCTCTTTTGCTGGATCAACAACTCACTGAAGAGGAGCGCATGATTCGCGATACCGCCGAGCAATTCGCTCAACAGAGTCTGGCGCCGCGTGTCCTCGAAGCTTTCCGCCATGAGAAAACCGATCCGGCGATTTTCCGCGAAATGGGGGAGGTCGGCCTGCTGGGCGCGACCATTCCCGAGCAGTACGGTGGCAGTGGTCTCAACTATGTCAGCTACGGTCTGATAGCCCGCGAAGTCGAACGAGTCGACTCCGGCTACCGCTCGATGATGAGCGTGCAGTCGTCGCTGGTGATGGTGCCGATCAACGAATTCGGCACCGAGGCACAGAAGCAGAAATACCTGCCGAAACTGGCGTCCGGCGAATGGATCGGCTGCTTCGGTCTGACCGAGCCGAACCACGGTTCCGACCCGGGTGCGATGATCACCCGTGCACGCAAAGTCGACGGCGGCTACAGCCTGACTGGCGCGAAAATGTGGATTACCAACAGCCCGATTGCCGATGTGTTTGTGGTGTGGGCCAAAGACGATGCTGGTGATATCCGTGGCTTCGTCCTTGAAAAAGGCTGGAAAGGCCTGAGTGCCCCGGCGATCCACGGCAAGGTTGGGCTGCGCGCATCGATCACTGGTGAGATCGTCATGGACAACGTGTTCGTGCCGGAAGAGAACATCTTCCCGGACGTGCGCGGCTTGAAGGGGCCGTTCACTTGCCTCAACTCTGCGCGTTACGGCATTTCCTGGGGCGCGTTGGGCGCTGCCGAATTCTGCTGGCACACTGCTCGCCAATACACTCTGGACCGTCAGCAGTTCGGTCGCCCATTGGCTGCGACGCAGTTGGTTCAGAAGAAGCTGGCTGACATGCAGACTGAAATCACTTTGGCCCTGCAAGGCTGCCTGCGCCTGGGTCGAATGAAGGATGAAGGCACCGCTGCGGTCGAGATCACTTCGATCATGAAGCGTAACTCCTGCGGCAAATCGCTGGATATCGCCCGCGTGGCGCGTGACATGCTTGGTGGTAACGGTATCTCCGACGAGTTCGGCGTGGCGCGTCACCTCGTCAACCTGGAAGTAGTGAATACCTATGAAGGTACGCACGACGTTCACGCACTGATTCTTGGGCGTGCGCAAACCGGCCTGCAGGCGTTCTATTAATAGGAGAGCGACCATGGGCGCCTTGTCGCATCTGCGGGTACTGGATTTATCGCGAGTGCTGGCCGGGCCGTGGGCCGGGCAGATCCTCGCCGACCTTGGCGCCGAGGTGATCAAGGTCGAGCGCCCCGGCAATGGTGACGACACTCGCGCCTGGGGGCCGCCGTTCCTTAAGGACGCGTACGGTGAGAACACCTCCGAAGCGGCTTATTACCTCTCGGCTAACCGCAACAAGCAATCAGTCACTATCGACTTCACACGCCCTGAGGGGCAGAAGTTGGTGCGCGAGCTGGCAGCAAAGTCGGACATCCTCATCGAGAACTTCAAGGTTGGCGGTCTCGCGGCTTACGGCCTGGATTATGAGTCGCTGAAGGCGATAAATCCGAATCTGATTTACTGCTCGATCACCGGATTCGGCCAGACCGGACCCTATGCCAAGCGTGCGGGTTATGACTTCATGATTCAGGGGCTGGGCGGCTTGATGAGCCTGACCGGTCGACCCGAGGGTGACGAGGGGGCCGGGCCGGTTAAAGTCGGCGTGGCGCTGACGGATATTCTGACCGGGCTGTATTCGACGGTGGCAATTCTGGCGGCGCTGGCTCATCGCGATCATGACGGTGGTGGTCAGCACATTGATATGGCTTTGCTGGACGTGCAGGTTGCATGTCTGGCTAACCAAGCAATGAATTATCTGACTACCGGCAACGCGCCCAAGCGTCTGGGGAATGCACACCCGAACATCGTGCCTTATCAGGACTTTCCTACAGCCGATGGCGATTTCATACTTACCGTGGGTAATGACGGGCAGTTCCGCAAGTTTGCCGAGGTGGCGGGTCAACCCCAGTGGGCTGATGATCCGCGCTTCGCTACCAATAAGCTGCGCGTAGCCAATCGGGCGGTATTGATTCCGCTGATCAGGCAAGCGACCGTGTTCAAAACCACGGCGGAATGGGTAGCGCAACTCGAGCAGGCTGGCGTGCCGTGCGGCCCGATCAACGATCTGTCGCAGGTCTTCGAGGATCCACAGGTGAAGGCGCGTGGTCTGGCAATAGAGCTGCCGCATGCGTTGGCGGGAATGGTCCCGCAGGTGGCCAGCCCTATTCGTCTGTCGCAGACCCCGGTTGAGTATCGTTTCGCCCCGCCTTTGCTGGGCGAGCATACGCTCGAAGTCTTGCAGAGCGTGTTGGGTTTGAGTGCGGCTGCGGTGGCGGATTTGAGAGAGGGTGGGGTTCTGTGACAAACCCTTCTATATAGAAGGCGCTTTTTTCTCGCGATTGGTCGTTTTTTAGTCAATGTGCAAGTCATTGAAACAAAAGCGAAATTAACGGTTGACTGCAGATTTCAGATGTCTATAATTCGCCCCACTTCCGGCGCAGTCGAAACGGAAAACTCCTTGAGATTCAACGAGTTACGAAGTTTTCGGCAGTAGGTTGCTTCAGTTCATCGAAGCCAGAAGGAAGTTGAAAAAGAGGTGTTGACAGCAGCGTGTAACGCTGTAGAATTCGCCTCCCGCTGACGAGAGATCGGAAGCGCAAGTGGTTGAAGTTGTTGAAGAATTCTTCGAAAACTTCTGAAAATAATCACTTGACAGCAAATGACGCTGCTGTAGAATGCGCGCCTCGGTTGAGACGAAAGATCTTAACCAACCGCTCTTTAACAACTGAATCAAGCAATTCGTGTGGGTGCTTGTGGAGTCAGACTGATAGTCAACAAGATTATCAGCATCACAAGTTACTCCGCGAGAAATCAAAGATGTAACCAACGATTGCTGAGCCAAGTTTAGGGTTTCTTAAAAACCCAAAGATGTTTGAACTGAAGAGTTTGATCATGGCTCAGATTGAACGCTGGCGGCAGGCCTAACACATGCAAGTCGAGCGGATGAAAGGAGCTTGCTCCTGGATTCAGCGGCGGACGGGTGAGTAATGCCTAGGAATCTGCCTGGTAGTGGGGGACAACGTTTCGAAAGGAACGCTAATACCGCATACGTCCTACGGGAGAAAGCAGGGGACCTTCGGGCCTTGCGCTATCAGATGAGCCTAGGTCGGATTAGCTAGTTGGTGAGGTAATGGCTCACCAAGGCGACGATCCGTAACTGGTCTGAGAGGATGATCAGTCACACTGGAACTGAGACACGGTCCAGACTCCTACGGGAGGCAGCAGTGGGGAATATTGGACAATGGGCGAAAGCCTGATCCAGCCATGCCGCGTGTGTGAAGAAGGTCTTCGGATTGTAAAGCACTTTAAGTTGGGAGGAAGGGCAGTAAATTAATACTTTGCTGTTTTGACGTTACCGACAGAATAAGCACCGGCTAACTCTGTGCCAGCAGCCGCGGTAATACAGAGGGTGCAAGCGTTAATCGGAATTACTGGGCGTAAAGCGCGCGTAGGTGGTTCGTTAAGTTGAATGTGAAATCCCCGGGCTCAACCTGGGAACTGCATCCAAAACTGGCGAGCTAGAGTATGGTAGAGGGTGGTGGAATTTCCTGTGTAGCGGTGAAATGCGTAGATATAGGAAGGAACACCAGTGGCGAAGGCGACCACCTGGACTGATACTGACACTGAGGTGCGAAAGCGTGGGGAGCAAACAGGATTAGATACCCTGGTAGTCCACGCCGTAAACGATGTCAACTAGCCGTTGGGAGCCTTGAGCTCTTAGTGGCGCAGCTAACGCATTAAGTTGACCGCCTGGGGAGTACGGCCGCAAGGTTAAAACTCAAATGAATTGACGGGGGCCCGCACAAGCGGTGGAGCATGTGGTTTAATTCGAAGCAACGCGAAGAACCTTACCAGGCCTTGACATCCAATGAACTTTCCAGAGATGGATTGGTGCCTTCGGGAACATTGAGACAGGTGCTGCATGGCTGTCGTCAGCTCGTGTCGTGAGATGTTGGGTTAAGTCCCGTAACGAGCGCAACCCTTGTCCTTAGTTACCAGCACGTTATGGTGGGCACTCTAAGGAGACTGCCGGTGACAAACCGGAGGAAGGTGGGGATGACGTCAAGTCATCATGGCCCTTACGGCCTGGGCTACACACGTGCTACAATGGTCGGTACAAAGGGTTGCCAAGCCGCGAGGTGGAGCTAATCCCATAAAACCGATCGTAGTCCGGATCGCAGTCTGCAACTCGACTGCGTGAAGTCGGAATCGCTAGTAATCGTGAATCAGAATGTCACGGTGAATACGTTCCCGGGCCTTGTACACACCGCCCGTCACACCATGGGAGTGGGTTGCACCAGAAGTAGCTAGTCTAACCTTCGGGAGGACGGTTACCACGGTGTGATTCATGACTGGGGTGAAGTCGTAACAAGGTAGCCGTAGGGGAACCTGCGGCTGGATCACCTCCTTAATCGACGACATCAGCTGCTCCATGAGCTCCCACACGAATTGCTTGATTCATTGAAGAAGACGATAGAAGCAGCTTTAAGCTCCAAGCTGATAGCTCTGAGCTAACAGTTACAAGCTCGAAATTGGGTCTGTAGCTCAGTTGGTTAGAGCGCACCCCTGATAAGGGTGAGGTCGGCAGTTCGAATCTGCCCAGACCCACCAATTTTGTTATGGGGCCATAGCTCAGCTGGGAGAGCGCCTGCCTTGCACGCAGGAGGTCAGCGGTTCGATCCCGCTTGGCTCCACCATAAACTGCTTCGCACGTTTGAGAGTTTAGAAATGAATATTCGCTCTGAATATTGATTTCTAGTCTTTTGACTAGATCGTTCTTTAAAAATTTGGGTATGTGATAGAAAGATAGACTGGACGTTACTTTCACTGGTAACGGATCAGGCTAAGGTAAAATTTGTGAGTTCTCTTAATTGAGAAATTCGAATTTTCGGCGAATGTCGTCTTCACAGTATAACCAGATTGCTTGGGGTTATATGGTCAAGTGAAGAAGCGCATACGGTGGATGCCTTGGCAGTCAGAGGCGATGAAAGACGTGGTAGCCTGCGAAAAGCTTCGGGGAGTCGGCAAACAGACTTTGATCCGGAGATGTCTGAATGGGGGAACCCAGCCATCATAAGATGGTTATCTTGTACTGAATACATAGGTGCAAGAGGCGAACCAGGGGAACTGAAACATCTAAGTACCCTGAGGAAAAGAAATCAACCGAGATTCCCTTAGTAGTGGCGAGCGAACGGGGACTAGCCCTTAAGTGGCTTTGAGATTAGCGGAACGCTCTGGAAAGTGCGGCCATAGTGGGTGATAGCCCTGTACGCGAAAATCTCTTGGTCATGAAATCGAGTAGGACGGAGCACGAGAAACTTTGTCTGAATATGGGGGGACCATCCTCCAAGGCTAAATACTACTGACTGACCGATAGTGAACTAGTACCGTGAGGGAAAGGCGAAAAGAACCCCGGAGAGGGGAGTGAAATAGATCCTGAAACCGTATGCGTACAAGCAGTGGGAGCAGACTTTGTTCTGTGACTGCGTACCTTTTGTATAATGGGTCAGCGACTTATTTTCAGTGGCGAGCTTAACCGAATAGGGGAGGCGTAGCGAAAGCGAGTCTTAATAGGGCGTCTAGTCGCTGGGAATAGACCCGAAACCGGGCGATCTATCCATGGGCAGGTTGAAGGTTGGGTAACACTAACTGGAGGACCGAACCGACTACCGTTGAAAAGTTAGCGGATGACCTGTGGATCGGAGTGAAAGGCTAATCAAGCTCGGAGATAGCTGGTTCTCCTCGAAAGCTATTTAGGTAGCGCCTCATGTATCACTGTAGGGGGTAGAGCACTGTTTCGGCTAGGGGGTCATCCCGACTTACCAAACCGATGCAAACTCCGAATACCTACAAGTGCCGAGCATGGGAGACACACGGCGGGTGCTAACGTCCGTCGTGAAAAGGGAAACAACCCAGACCGTCAGCTAAGGTCCCAAAGTTATGGTTAAGTGGGAAACGATGTGGGAAGGCTTAGACAGCTAGGAGGTTGGCTTAGAAGCAGCCACCCTTTAAAGAAAGCGTAATAGCTCACTAGTCGAGTCGGCCTGCGCGGAAGATGTAACGGGGCTCAAACCATACACCGAAGCTACGGGTATCACCTTCGGGTGATGCGGTAGAGGAGCGTTCTGTAAGCCTGTGAAGGTGAGTTGAGAAGCTTGCTGGAGGTATCAGAAGTGCGAATGCTGACATGAGTAACGACAATGGGTGTGAAAAACACCCACGCCGAAAGACCAAGGTTTCCTGCGCAACGTTAATCGACGCAGGGTTAGTCGGTCCCTAAGGCGAGGCTGAAAAGCGTAGTCGATGGAAAACAGGTTAATATTCCTGTACTTCTGGTTATTGCGATGGAGGGACGGAGAAGGCTAGGCCAGCTTGGCGTTGGTTGTCCAAGTTTAAGGTGGTAGGCTGAGATCTTAGGTAAATCCGGGATCTTAAGGCCGAGAGCTGATGACGAGTTACCCTTTGGGTGACGAAGTGGTTGATGCCATGCTTCCAAGAAAAGCTTCTAAGCTTCAGGTAACCAGGAACCGTACCCCAAACCGACACAGGTGGTTGGGTAGAGAATACCAAGGCGCTTGAGAGAACTCGGGTGAAGGAACTAGGCAAAATGGCACCGTAACTTCGGGAGAAGGTGCGCCGGTGAGGGTGAAGGACTTGCTCCGTAAGCTCATGCCGGTCGAAGATACCAGGCCGCTGCGACTGTTTATTAAAAACACAGCACTCTGCAAACACGAAAGTGGACGTATAGGGTGTGACGCCTGCCCGGTGCCGGAAGGTTAATTGATGGGGTTAGCTAACGCGAAGCTCTTGATCGAAGCCCCGGTAAACGGCGGCCGTAACTATAACGGTCCTAAGGTAGCGAAATTCCTTGTCGGGTAAGTTCCGACCTGCACGAATGGCGTAACGATGGCGGCGCTGTCTCCACCCGAGACTCAGTGAAATTGAAATCGCTGTGAAGATGCAGTGTATCCGCGGCTAGACGGAAAGACCCCGTGAACCTTTACTATAGCTTTGCACTGGACTTTGAATTTGCTTGTGTAGGATAGGTGGGAGGCTTTGAAGCGTGGACGCCAGTTCGCGTGGAGCCATCCTTGAAATACCACCCTGGCAACTTTGAGGTTCTAACTCAGGTCCGTTATCCGGATCGAGGACAGTGTATGGTGGGTAGTTTGACTGGGGCGGTCTCCTCCTAAAGAGTAACGGAGGAGTACGAAGGTGCGCTCAGACCGGTCGGAAATCGGTCGTAGAGTATAAAGGCAAAAGCGCGCTTGACTGCGAGACAGACACGTCGAGCAGGTACGAAAGTAGGTCTTAGTGATCCGGTGGTTCTGTATGGAAGGGCCATCGCTCAACGGATAAAAGGTACTCCGGGGATAACAGGCTGATACCGCCCAAGAGTTCATATCGACGGCGGTGTTTGGCACCTCGATGTCGGCTCATCACATCCTGGGGCTGAAGCCGGTCCCAAGGGTATGGCTGTTCGCCATTTAAAGTGGTACGCGAGCTGGGTTTAGAACGTCGTGAGACAGTTCGGTCCCTATCTGCCGTGGACGTTTGAGATTTGAGAGGGGCTGCTCCTAGTACGAGAGGACCGGAGTGGACGAACCTCTGGTGTTCCGGTTGTCACGCCAGTGGCATTGCCGGGTAGCTATGTTCGGGAAAGATAACCGCTGAAAGCATCTAAGCGGGAAACTTGCCTCAAGATGAGATCTCACTGGAACCTTGAGTTCCCTGAAGGGCCGTCGAAGACTACGACGTTGATAGGTTGGGTGTGTAAGCGCTGTGAGGCGTTGAGCTAACCAATACTAATTGCCCGTGAGGCTTGACCATATAACACCCAAGCAATTTGCGTCGGCTCTGTAAACCAGAGCAACCAGATTGCGGTGTGTGAAGACGAAACGAACCGAAAGTTCGAAACGCACAAACACCTAGCTGTCACATACCCGATTTGCTGAAGCGAGGCCAGCTGGCCACGGTTCGGTACCCGAATTTCTTGACGACCATAGAGCGTTGGAACCACCTGATCCCATCCCGAACTCAGCAGTGAAACGATGCATCGCCGATGGTAGTGTGGGGTTTCCCCATGTGAGAGTAGGTCATCGTCAAGATTAAATTCCGAAACCCCAATTGCGAAAGCAGTTGGGGTTTTGTTTTAAGTAGAAGTAACCGTTTTTGCTGGCTTGTTACCGTGTTGACGGGCCAGAAACAGAATTTCTTGACGACCATAGAACATTGGAACCACCTGATCCCATCCCGAACTCAGCAGTGAAACGATGCATCGCCGATGGTAGTGTGGGGTTTCCCCATGTGAGAGTAGGTCATCGTCAAGATTAAATTCCGAAACCCCAATTGCGAAAGCAGTTGGGGTTTTGTTTTAAGTAGAAGTAACCGTTTTTGCTGGCTTGTTACCGTGTTGACGGGCCAGAAACAGAATTTCTTGACGACCATAGAACATTGGAACCACCTGATCCCATCCCGAACTCAGAAGTGAAACGATGTATCGCCGATGGTAGTGTGGGGTTTCCCCATGTGAGAGTAGGTCATCGTCAAGATTAAATTCCGAAACCCCTGTCTGCTAACGCAGACAGGGGTTTTGTCATTTCAGGGGTCAGCTTGACCTTCAGTAAAGCGCTCGATGCATTTGCCAATGCGTTGAGCCTGCCATTTGCGTCCCTGGACGCGATACTCACCCTGTAACGCCGGCGATTCATCTACCTCACGAATTAGCACCCGGTAAAGCGTGATTGAAAACCAGCATGCTTCCGGTTGCACCGCCATCAGTAAGCGCACCGCAGGGCCCAACACGATATGGCGCTGCAGAAAAACCAGAAATGCACGCACTGAAAGTTTCACCCATAAAAAAAGCCAGCGCCTGAAATTCAGGCGCTGGCTTTTTCATGCACCAGTCAACAGGCTCAGAATTGGTAGCTGACCGTCGCCGCGACGTTGCGCTCTTCGCCCATGTAGCAGAAGTTCAGACTCGCGCACGAAGCCACGTAGGACTCGTTGGTCAAATTATTCGCATTAAGTCGAATATCGACACCTTTCAAGCCGACCTTGCCCAAGTCATAGCCAATCGATGCGTCAAACAATGTGTAGGACGGCACCTTCAGGGTGTTTTCAGCATCCGCCCAGCTGTAGCCGACATATCGCACCCCCCCGCCCAGGCGCAAACCATCGAGCGCCGCACTGTCGAACGCGTAGTCAGCCCACAATGACGCCATGTGCCGAGGAGCCTGCGTTGGTGAGTTACCCTTGTTCTCGATCACGGCGGTCGGGGTGCTCAACGTGCTGATCATCGACTTCGAATACTCAATGTCAGTGAACGTGTAGCTGCCAAGGACTTTGAGATTATCGGTCAATTGCATGTGCGCCTCGAGCTCCAGTCCCTGAGATCGGACGGCGCCGACAGCGCGATAGAAGTTTTCCTGCGGCAGTTTGGTCGCCAGGTTCTCTTGGTCGATACGGAACAGTGATGCAGTGAACAAGTTGTCCGTCCCTGGCGGTTGGTATTTCAGACCGAATTCCCACTGCGTGCCGTCGGTTGGGGCCAAAGGATTGCCAGCGCTGTCAGCATAGGAGTTGGGGTTGAACGACTCCGAATAGCTGAGGTACGGCGCTAGCCCGTTATCGAACAGATACAACGCACCCGCGCGACCGGTCAGTTTGGTACGGCGATCATTGATTTCGGTACCCAGCGGGCGCTCAGCCTCGGCAAGCCGATTTTCGTCAGAGGTTTCGACCCAATCCTGACGCAGGCCTAGTGAGAAGCGCCACTTGTCCATCTCGATCAAGTCTTGCAGGTAAACGCCGGTCTGTTCCAGACGGCGCAGGTAACTGGTCTCGCTGTACATATCGATCGCCGAATTGCCGTACACCGGCTTGAATGCATTGATCGGCGCGAGGCCGCCGCTGGTCCAGTCGACCACCGTTTTTCGGCGCTGATAATCCGCTCCCAGCAATACCGTGTGCTTGGTCGCACCGGTGAAGAATTCAGCCTGAAGCATGTTGTCGACAATGAAGGCATGCAGGCGCTCATCACCACCGGTGTAGTAACGGTTCAATTCATTACTGGTCGGTGACGTCCAGCCATAGGCATAGACCTGATCCATATTCACTTTTGAGTCGAGGTAGCGCAGGTTCTGGCGGGCGGTGAAGACATCGTTGAAGCGGTGCTCGAACTGGTATCCAAACGATTGTTGGTCACGCGAATAACCATCAATCCCCGGTTCGCCTTCGAAAAAATGTTCGGAGATGCGGTTGCCGTTGCGCTGATGAATCGTGCCATCGGCAGGCACACCACCGTGGTAGCCGCCGTCCGGATCATGTTGCAGATAAGCCTGCAGCGTCAGCGAGGTGTCTTCACTAAAATCGATACTCAGCGTTGGTGCAAGGGCGAAGCGCTTTTCCTTGTTGTGGTCGAATTGCGTGTCGGACTGATCCGTTAGTCCGGTCAGACGATAGGCAATGCGCTTGTCGTCATCAACCGGGCCGCTGAAGTCAAAACCGACCCCTCGCTGACCCTGTGTGCCAACCGTGGCCTGCACTTGGTGATAAGCCTCGTAAAGCGGTTTTTTGCTGGTCAGCGCCACCAGACCGCCCGGTGAACTGCGGCCGTACAACACCGAAGACGGCCCTTTGAGAATGTCCACGCGTTCGAGGAAATACGGGTCGACCTGCAGCGTGCTGTAGGTGCCGCTGTCACCCATCGACTTAAGACCGTCGAGGTAGATATTGTCCACCGAGCCATCATTGAAACCGCGCATGGCGACATAGTCGTAACGGTGCGTTGCGCCGTACGGGTTGGTCAGCACACCGGGCGCGTAACGCATCGCCTGCGAGACGGTTTTTGAACCTTGGTCGTCCATTTGCTCGCGCGTGACCACGGAGACGCTCTGCGAGGTTTCCAGCAATGCGGTACTGGTTTTGGTGGCGATCTGGCTGTGCGTGGCGTTGTAGCCGTCCACGCTGCCCAGCGCGTTGCCGAGTGCGAAGCCTTTGATATCAGTGGTTGGCAGCGCGAGTGCTGCGGTTTCGGCGATCGGTCTGAGAACGTAGCTGCTGCCATCCTGACTGACCGCTTCCAGTCCGGAACCGCCGAGCAAATGGCTCAGTGCCTGAGCGTTGGAGTACTCACCCTGCACACCCGGTGATCGCCGTCCCTCAGTCTGTTGTGGGGTCGTTGCCAAGGTGATGTTGGCCTGGCGCGCGAACTGGTTCAGCGCTTCAGCTAGCGGACCGGCGGCAATGTTGAAACGCTGGCCGACTTCAATATCAAGCGTGTCGGCAGCGATGCTCAGGCTCGGCGTAGCCGCCATGCCCAACGCTGTAGAAAACAGTGCCGCTCGAACGGCGTGGCGTAAGTGGCTCGATTCACAAGTGAATTTCAGACGGTTCTTACAGGTGGCGCGGACAGTCATCGTGGGATTCCGTAGGAAGTCGCAAACGCTTGGGTTGAAGTGCTTAATGACCAAGCCGGACTCACGCTAAAAAACCGCCAAAAAATTTCACGCCGTTTGTTCCAGCGTCACCCACCAACGGGTGCGATAGCGCAATCGCACGGGCAGGGTTTGGGGCAGGATTGCCAGCAGCTTGTCAGTGTCCTCCAGACGAAAAACGCCGGAGAGGCGCAGGTCAGCCACTGCGGGAGCACAATTCAAAAAGCCCTGACGATAACGGCCGACCTCAATGAGAAAATCTCCCAAACGCATGTTGCGAGTGACGATCATGCCATCGACCCAGGCACCGGCATCCATGTCCGGAACTGGCGACAGACGAATGCGCTGATGATCGATCAAATAACTTTGCCCCGTGACGGCTTTTATCGATGCCCCGGCGGCGTGAATCGCAACTTGGCCATGGGTGACGTTCAGGCGCGTGCAATCGCTGTCCTGGCGCAGGATGAACCGTGCATCCTGCGGATCGTAAGTGCCGTGGCGACTCTGCACACGCAGTGGCCGCTCGAACGCTGAGCCCTCATCGGCGCCGCCACAACTGACAATGATCTCTCCGCGCGTCAACTTGATCAGCCGCTGCTGTGCGGTGTAATCCAGATCCACTGCGCTGGCGGTATTGAGCTCGATGCGGGTGCCGTCCGGGAGCTGGAAGCCGCGGCGTTCCCCGGTTGCCGTTGCATAGTCGGCGCGCCATTGCTGCCAGGCGGCGGTGTCCCTTGTCATCCACACGGCAGAGCCGATCAGCGCCGCGCCTGACAACAATTTCAATGCCTGTCGCCGACCCAGACCCTGCGCACTGTTCTCCAGCGTGTTGAACGCCACTTGCGTACCGGGCACGGAGCGCAGGTTATGGCTCAGTTCGGCTTGCAGCGACTGCACCCGTTGCCAGGCCAATTCATGTTCATGGTGCTGGGCGCGCCACTGTTCGCACTGGCGACTCAAGCGCGTATTGCCGTGATTGTTGCGCAGGCGCAGCAGCCACTGAATGGCTTGCTTGACGACTTGATGTTGCGGCTCGTTGCGACGTTCGAGCGAGGCGTTATCGACAGGCATCAGTTTTCGTACCGCAGCACATAGCAGTGATACAGCGCATCGGCGACGTAGCGTTCCACCGAGCGCAACGACAAGCCCATGTGTGCGGCGATCTGCTTATGAGTCAAACCTTCGCACTGCGCCAGCAGAAATGCCTGACGGACTTTCGGCCGCAATCCTTCAAGCATGCGCGCGACGCTTTCCAGCAGCTCGATGACCAGCGCGCGGGCTTCGGCACTCGGCGTCTCGGCTTCGGGCAAATGGGCGATGGTTTGCAGGTAGGCGCGTTCAATTTCTTCGCGGCGCCAATGGTCGATCACCAGACCTCGGGCGATGGTGCGCAAGAAAGCACGGGGCGCCTTGAGTTCGAGACGTTCAGTGCGTTGCAATAAACGGACGAAGGTGTCCTGCGCCAAGTCTGCGGCATCCGCGGCGTTGCCCAGCCGTGTGCGCAACCAAGCGTTAAGCCAGCTGTGATGACTGCTGTAAAGCGTGTGGACCGCGAGCTCTGGCGATGACATGAAAGGCAAACGTCACAAATGATAATTAGTCGCATTGTTATCTTGGGTGGCCGATTTTGCAACTGCCGCTCAGTCTTCCGCGATTGAAGCGGCCCGTGCCGATGAGGCGGGACGCGGTTTTGCGGTGATGGCGGACGAGGTGCGCAACCTGGCCCACGCATTCAGGAATCGGCGGAAGAAATCCATAAAATGATCACCTCGCTGCAGGTCGGCAACAGGCCAATCGCCTGAAGCAGTTGGTCGACAGTTTCAAAATCTGATTTTTCAGATTGAAGACCGCGTTATCGTTCAATCGCTGGCAAGCCAGCTCCCACAGGGTCCAAGTCGTTTACCAATTGTGGGTTCGACAGAAATCCTGTGGGAGCTGGCTCGCCAGCGATAGCGGTGGTTCATTCACCACCGAAGCAAGCCTTAAACAAACAGCTTCAAAACATTCCCCATCGCGTCATCCGCAAACCCCTGCACAAAATCCGTGAACCCCGGAAGCGCTTCTTCACCACCCGAAGCCGGTTCGGCGATGATCGTCCACGTCGCTCGGGATTTACCTTCGCCCAGCCCCTCCACATTCATCGCCGCCCACAAATTCGCCACGCCCAAAGTGTTATAGATCGTCGTCCAGGTCATGCTTCGCGCCTGGTTGTCATGCGAGTTGAGTTGTTCAACCACCACGTTGCCGTCCTTGAAAATTTTCTTGCGCAGGGAGGACACGCCTTCGCCGGTCATTTCGATATGCGACAGCGCCGGAATGAAACGTTCGAAGCCGCCGAAGTTGCCGACTATCGCCCAGACCTGCGCCGCGTCCGCCGGCACCTCTACCGAAGACACAACGTGGCAGCCATGGGGATTTTTGATCAGGGTGTCGGGTTGCAAATTGCTCATGGTGATGCTCCTTTTGGTTGATCAGATGAAGTTGATTTCTTTCAGGTAGTCGCAGCCACGGCGCAGCAGCGCTGGAGATTTCTGCGGGTAATGCGCGCCCATCTGTTGCACGCCGGCCTCGGCGTTGGCGTGGCCGATCAGCGAGATGTCGCCGATGTCTTCCTCGAAGCCGTTGAGATAGAAACCGAGCACACCGAACAGCGCGTTATCGGCATCGACACGGTTCAGTTGCTGCTGCCAGTCGGCGACGCTGACCAGCGAGAATTCGCTGCCGGTTTCCCGAAACGACGCGACGTAGGCATCCCAGCTCAAAGGCTCGGGGTTATGCAGGTTGAACACTGCGCGGTCGGGCGCGTAACGACTGGCGTGGAAGGCGATGAAACGGGCGAGGAAGTCCACCGGCATCAAGTCGAAATTCAGCGCGAATGCCGGCACCTGACCGAGCTGGATCGAACCCTTGAGCATCAGCATCAGACGATTTTTGTGCGGCTGACAAACGCCGCTCAGACTGTTGAAACTGATATTGCCGGGCCGATACAGATTGACCCGCACGCCGCGCTCGCGAGCGCGTTCGAGAATGCGCTCGCCAACCCATTTCGACAGGTTGTAGCCGTTGCGAATGTAGATCGGCGGCGTGGCCGCGGCGGGCAGTTCCAGCACCCGGCCGGCGTCATCGACAGTGCTTGAAGCCGACAGCGTCGAGACAAAATTGAAGACCTTTTTGCTCTGTCCTTCGCACAGTTGCAGCAGGGCGAAAATCGGCTCGACGTTATCTGCCGCCAGTGACTCATAATCGAGTACGTGATTGACGTTGGCAGCGTTGTGCACAAGCGCGCCGAACTCGCGATCCAGACGCTGATAGTCGTCGGCGGACAGACCCAGTTGCGGGCGGCTGATATCGGCCGCATAAACCCGCACGCGACTGAGATCCAGATGCTCCAGGCGGTTTTCGCGCAACGCCTGCGCGAACCGTTGCGCCGCCGTTTGCCCGCCGCCGTCACGCACCAGGCACGCCACTTCGCTGGCGCCCCAACCGAGCAGCGCCTCGACAATGTGCACGCCGACGAAACTGTTGGCCCCGGTGACGATGATTTTGTGCACATCACCCATGCGGCTGATCGGCAGCGTTTCGATATCCAGCGGTCGCTCGGCGTCGGCCATGGCTTGGGCGCTGAGTTCTGCGCTGTCATCGGTGCCGCGCACCAGCGTGGCGAGTTTGCTGATCGTCGGCAGTTCGATGAAGCGATTGATCGAAATGCTGCGGCCGAATTCCTCGCGCAAGCGCAGCAACATGCGCGACAGCAAAATCGAATGGCCACCGAGATTGAAGAAGCTCTCGTCGGTAGAAATGTCGCTGCCGGGCAGCTCCAGCAACTCAGCCCAGATTTCCAGCAGCAAGGCTTCATCGGCATTCGTCGGCAAGCATTTCGGGCCGCTCTCCTGCACACTCACCGGCAGTTCCAGCAACGCTTTGCGGTCGACCTTCCCATTGCTGGCGAAGGGCATGCTGGACAGCTCGGTCCACGCCACGGGCTGCATGTAGTCCGGCAAAAACTGCCGGGCGTGAGCCCTCAGGGCATCGCGGGCGGTGTCCGATTGCGGTTGAGCGAGGAATGCCAGAATCCGCCGCTGACTGTCGATCACCACGGCGACCTGACGGTACAACTGGCTCTCGCGCAGGCAACGTTCGATCTCCTCTGGCTCGACCCGAAAGCCACGGATCTTCACTTGGTTATCGCGCCGCCCGCACAGCTCGATGCCGTCCGCGCCCCACTTGGCCATGTCACCGCTGCGGTAGGCGCGCAACGTTTGGCCATCCGGCAAATGCAAGGTCAGATAACGCTCGGCGGTCTGCTGCGGGTTGTTCAGATAACCGAGGCAGACGCCGGGGCCAACGATGAACAACTCGCCGACGGTTTGCTCCGGCACCGGTTGCAAATCGTCATCGAGAATCAGCACCTGGCTGTTGGCAATCGGCGCGCCGAGGCTGCGGTTGCTGTCGCCCGGTTTGAGCTGGCGCGCGGTGATCAGCACTGTGGCTTCGGTCGGGCCATAGAGATTGTGCAGCGTGCCCTGGCGGGTTAATTGCTCGATGACAAACGGCTCGCAGACATCGCCGCCGGTCATCACTTGCACGCCTTCGAGTTGCTCCAGCGGCAGGATGCTCAACAGCGCTGGCGGCAGGAAGGCGTGGGTCAATTGCCGCCGACGAATCAGCGCGACCAATTGCAGCGGATCGCGCCGTTGCGTGTCGTCCGGCACCACCAGTTCGGCGCCTGCCAGCAGAGTCGGGAAGATGTCGATCAGCGAAGAGTCGAAGCTCAGCGAGGAGAACTGCAACACGCGGCTTTCGGCTCGCAATTTCACGTAACCGGCGTACCACGCAGTGAAGTGCGCAAGATTGGCCTGACTTAGCAACACACCTTTGGGATGGCCGGTGGTGCCCGAGGTGTAGAGCGCCATGCACGGGCCCTCCAGTTCGGGGCGCCGGCGCATCAACGGCTGACCGAGATCCGCTCCGGCGCTGTCGATATCACTGACATCGAGACCTGCCATCGTTGTGCTCAGCGGATGCTCGCCGTCGTGCAGCAATAACGAGGCGCCGGCGTTTTGCAAAATGTATTGCTGACGCTGCAGGGGATGACTCGGCTCCAGCGGCAAATACACCGCGCCGCTGCCGAGGATTGCCAGAATCGAGGCAAACATGGCCGGGCTCTTCGCCAGGCAGATACCGACTACCCACGGTCGCGGGTGTTGCTCGAGCAAGGGCAGCAAGCGCTGCTGAATCGCGAGGCTGTGGATGTGCAGTTCGCGGTAGCTGATCGACTGTCCGGCGAGGTGCAGCGCCGTTCGTTCCGCATGGCGAATCAAACTGTGTTGCAGGCGCTCGATGACTGGGACCTGCGCCTGTTCCAGCAGCCCCGCATCAACCGTGTCGTTGCGCTGATGGACATACGCCAGGCTGTCGAGAAATAACAGATTTTCCATCCGCTCGAAATCCGGCGCTTTCAGCAACGCGGCCTGCTGAAGATAGTCCGCATCGCGAGAGAAGCGGCTGACCAGCAAGGCCACCTCGTCAACGATATGCGTCAGTACCCGCTGACGCAGTGCCTGACCGTTGCCGGAAGGTTCATCGCCTATCGGCACACGGCTGATCAGCGACGAGCCGAGGAAGCACAGCAGATCGAGCGTCGGCAAACCCGCCGCGCCTCTGGCACCGACGCCCAGGCGCAGATGCAGGTGCGGGATGGCGCAGCGATCGCCGGCGCCAATGAAGCCATCGTCGATGATCAGATCCACGGTCGATGCGCCCGCAGCGCTACGTTGCAATGAATGACCGTGTTGTTCCAGTTCCTGCGCCAGGTCGGTCATGGCCTGGCTGGCGCCAATCAGCAAAATGTCGAGACGTTTCATGTCGGCCTCCTCATCAAACCAGGTAGTCGCGCAGGGCGCTGTGCACGCAGGGCGTGTCAAGCAGCGAGCTGCTGTGGAAGAACTTGACGATGTTGCCCACCAGCGGGTGATGGCGATTGATCGGGAAGGCCAGCGCGGTGATTTCGTTCCTGAGCGAACGCCGCGTCGATTCGCTGGCCGGCAGCGCATCGATCAGCCGCAGGTCGAAGGCCTTCTGAATGTCGTTGGTCAGGTAATGGCCGATGAACACCGGCAGAATCTGCGCAATGGTTTCGCGATCTGCATCGCTGGCGGTGTGCCAATAAATGCGCACCATCCGCGCCCAGAAACTCGAATGCCGGCCTTCGTCGAGCAAGTGGTCGGCCATCAGGCCCTTGATCGATGGCTTGACCGTGTCGTCCCGGGCAAACGCCGCGACATCGCCGGTCACGGTGTTTTCGGCGATGGCCACGCAGATCAACTCCACGGCGCTACGCAGGTGTTCCGGAGCCAGCGCCACGGCAGCCGGAATCGCTCGGCTCAGCTCGATTTCATCGGGCAACTGGATGGGTTCTATACCGGTCATCGCTACCGTCTGTTGCATGAAATCCATCGCCACCAAGGCGTGGTAATCCTCGTCGACCACCACCGTCATCGCGTCGTAGCGACAGGCAAACGGGAAGGCGACGGCGAAGCGATTCTTGGCGATGCTGCGCGCGGTCTTGTCGACGATCTCGGTCTCGAAAATCACCACGTCGTTGATGAACTTGTACAGCGTCTGCACCAGGGCGAAATCCCGTTGCTGCGGGCATTCGCGCAGGAACGTTTCGCTGAGCACCAGCGGTTGGCGACTGAGTGGATAAATCAGGCGTTCATCGTCCTCAAGCACGCGGCGCGGTCGGGTGCGGATCGTTGCGCGGCTCTCCCACGCGTCGGCGAAAGATTGATAATCGGCGGCATTCATTGCGCCACCTCCGCCAACGGCTCACGCATGCTTTGGCGCAGGCCGTCCCACAGGGCGATGCGGCTCTCTACGGCGGCGATGGCGCTGGCGTAGACTTCGGCCTCACGCTGCGGGTCGCCACCGACCAGTTTCTCCAGCAGACGCTCGGCAGCGGGGCCGTGGTCTTCGGAGTCGACTTCGATGTGCCGCTCCAGGTAATAACGAAAGGTCGGTGCCTGTTCGATACCGATGCCCCAGTCATCGAGAATGCGCTGAAACATCGTCGGGATCACACTCTCGCGACCGTGCAGAAAGGCCGCCGCCACGCTGTGACCCGGCGCATGCAGGGCAACGCGTAACGTGTCACGAACGAACTGCGCCGCCGCCGGCTCGATCTCCACGCTTTGCAGCGCAACGTCGTAGCTCACCCCTTCCTGTTGCAGAGCGACAAAGCGTTCCACCGCGTGGGTGCTGGCGCCGATTTCGCGCATCGCGTCCAGGTACAACTCGAAGTGGCTGTAATGGCCTTCGCCCAAGCGATCGTCCGATTCCTCCCCGAGTACGATTTCATTGATCAGCCGAGCAGCGTGCGGATCACGCGGTGGTAGCCAGGGCAATCGGATACAGGTCAGTTCTTGCTGCAGACGCTTGGTCAGCGACATGAAATCCCACACCGCGAATACGTGGGTTTCCATGAAGCGCTGCAATACGGATAACGAACTGATCTCGGAGAAGATCGGATGAACGCTCAGTTCAGCTTTTTTCAAGGCGAGTTGGTTCTTAATGGGCATCATGATGTCCTTTATCATTGATATTGAATAGAACGGCTAGTTCAGCGGTACGATCGATTTAACGAGGGCGCATATATCCTGGCGAAAAGTGCTAACCCATCTTTGTAGATGTACAACTTGTTTGCTTTACGGCCTGCAGATATACAACGCGGTTCTTGTCCAAGCCTTTTGGCCAAGGGCTGCAGCCAAGATGAGCGGTAAGGTTCAAACTCGGCGAAGAACAGCTAATACAGGGCAACAACAATTAACAAGTTTAATTTCAATTATTTTAAATTGTGTCTTTTTCAAGTATGAGAGTGGCCGATAAAACTTTTTGTTTAAGTTTTATTTGGGCGTAGTTGCTCCTTTCGGCTAATAGCGGCCAAAATTCAAAATAAGAGTGAATGCCTCACTCGCAGCAACTTTCTAATAAATAAGAATTAATAGATTCGAGAGGGCGGAAGTTGGCCGTGACCGGCGCCAGTGACTTCCTTTTTCCCAGTGACAAGGCTCCTTCCGTAGGTTCCTGTTGCGGGGACTGTGCCGGCGGTGCGGCGCGTCGCCCGTTCTTTATTGGGTTGGCGGATCAAGAGTGCGGGTAAATTGCCATCCCGGCTATTACCGATTGGTCATCAGAACTGCAAAATAACCGGCTGACGCGCGTGGGGGGAGGTTAGAGCGCAAACGTCGACTTGCCAGCCATTGGTCGGCAGATCGATGGGGGGATTTGTAAGCGGGTGAGTCGTCGGGCCAGGGGGTGAGCCTGCCCGATGGGAATTTTTCAGCGTTGGGCTTTACGGCTGTGCGCCGATGGACTGGCGAGGTAATGCGTGATGACCTCGACGCCGCGGTTGAGGTGCTTCACCAGCAGTGCCACTGAGCCTTCAACGTCACGTTCGATGGCCGCTTGCAGCATGACGCGGTGATCGTCCTGGGACAGAGTGCCCAGACCCATGGCTTCGAGATTGAAGCGCAGGAAACGTTCCTCCTCGTTCAGTCCGTCCTCTACCAGGCGTAGTAGCCGTTTGTTAGGCGCCTTGCTGTACAGGGCCATGTGGAACAAACGATTGAGCCGGCCGATTTCGGTGTAGTCGCGCTGGTTTTCCAGTTGTTGGATACAACTGGCCGCCTCAGCGTAATCAGCAGCGGTCAGCAACGGAACCGACTGACGCAACGCTTCGGATTCGAGGAGAATGCGCAGTTCGTAAGTTTCGGTGGCATCTCCCTGAATGAGAGGCGCAACCACCGCACCTTTATGCGTGGTCACGCTCAGTAACTCCTGCGCTTCGAGCTGGCGCAGGGCTTCGCGCACGGGCATGCGACTGACGCCGAACAGGTCGGCCAGATCCTGCTGGCGTAATGCCGTGCCACACGGCAGCCGGCCATCGAGGATGGCGGCGCGTAAGGTTTCTTCAATGATCGAACGGGCCAGGTGCGCTGGAATCGGTCCTTCGACTTTAATGCTGTGCAGCGGTTTGGGCTTCTGTGTCACGAATACGCACCCTGTCTGTCGACATATTTGGATCCAAATGACACTAGTGATTGCTCTACAGGTTGTCAAATCGTGTAGAGGATATCTGCAGATAATCACAGTCTAGCGCGGCGACGATGATCTCATGGTGCCATTGTTTTTTGCCGGACTAAGCTTCACCATCAAACGCCTCCCCTTTTGCCCCTGGAAACCTGCTGTGGCGGTACGTTTCGCGATCCCCCGGACACTGCGCTGGCTTGGCTGCGCACTGCTGCTGGCCGGCGTCATGCTGGGCGGTCTGCATGCCGATTGGGATTTTTCCGCGATCAGCCGCAAAGCCACGGCGATCTACGGGCCGCTCGGCGCGGGACAGCAGCGCATCGATGCCTGGCAGAACCTGTTGGCGACGCAGAAACAGGTCAGCGAAATGGACAAACTGAAAGTAGTGAACCTGTTTTTCAACAAACAGGTGCGCTACGTCGAAGACATCGATCTGTGGCGCGAAGTCGATTACTGGGAGACGCCGATCGAAGCGCTGTGGAAGGGCGCTGGCGATTGCGAGGACTATGCAATCGCCAAGTATTTCAGCCTGCGCCATCTCGGGGTGTCCAGTGACAAGCTGCGTATCACCTACGTCAAGGCGCTGCGCCAGAACCGCGCGCACATGGTGCTGACGTACTATGCGACCCCCGATGCCATGCCGCTGGTGCTCGACAGCCTGATCGATCCGATTCAGCCAGCCTCGCAGCGGACCGACTTGCTGCCGGTCTACTCTTTCAATGCTGAAGGTTTGTATCTGCCGGGGGCCAAAGGCAATAAAAAGGTCGGTGACACGAAACGCCTGTCGCGCTGGCAGGATGTACTGAAAAAAATGCAGGCCGAAGGTTTTCCGGTCGAGACGATTAACTAGGAGCACGCGCTCAGATGTCTTTGTTCAAACAGCTGTTGATCGCTATCTGTCTGTTCCTGGTGGTCGCCTTCACCGGCAACTTCATGGTCAGTCTGGAGAGTTCGCGCACCCAGTACGTCAACCAGTTGCGCTCGCACGCCCAGGACGCCGCCACTGCGCTGGCGTTATCGCTGACGCCGAATATCGACGACCCGGCGATGGTTGAGCTGCTGGTCAGTTCGATTTTCGACAGCGGTTACTACGCCAGCATTCGCGTGGTCGACGTGAAGACCGATCAGACCATCGTTGAGCGCTCGGGTGCTCCGTCGGTGAGCAACGTGCCGGACTGGTTCGTCAATCTGATCGGTCTGGAATCGGCCGGTGGCGATGCACTGGTCAGCCGTGGCTGGGAGCAGGCGGCGCGAGTGGAAGTGGTCAGCCATCCGATGTTCGCCGTGGCCAAGCTGTGGCAGAGCGCGTTGGGTAGCCTCGGCTGGTTGCTGATCTGCGGGGCGATCAGTGCGGTGCTCGGCGCGCTGTTACTGCGCCGGCAACTCAAGCCGCTGGATTACATGGTTCAGCAGTCTCACGCCATCGCTCGACGCGAATTTCTCAGCCTGCCGGAGCTACCGCGCACGCCGGAACTGCGCCGCGTGGTGCAGGCGATGAACCAGATGGTCGAGAAGCTCAAGGCGCTGTTTCAGGAGCAAGCAGAACGCAGTGAAAAGCTGCGCACCGAGTCCTATCAGGACAACCTCACGGGGTTGGCCAACCGCCGCTATTTCGAGATGCAGCTGAACAATCGCGTGAGCAACCCGGAGCAGGCCAGCTCCGGTTACCTGCTGTTGCTGCGGGTCAAGGATCTGGCCGGGCTCAACCAGCGCCTCGGTGGTCAGCGTACCGATGAGCTGTTGAAAGCGGTCGGCGAACAGTTGTCTCGCGAATGCGCCAAATACCCGGAAACGCAAAACCTGGTGACGCGTATTCGTGGCGGGGAATTTGCCGTGCTGGCACCGGGGCTGGTGCGAGAGGAAGCGCTGCAACTGGCGCAGAATCTCGACAGTGCGCTGAGCAGCCTGCATGCCACGGGCGCTACCGATGTGCCGGCGGTGGCTTCGATTGGTCTCGCGCCGTTCGCCCATGGTGATTCGCCGCAAGCAGTGTTGACTCTGGGTGATCAGGCGCTGGCGCAGGCCGAAGGGCAGGGCGAGCAGAATTGGGCGTGCATCGATCAGAGCCTGGTGGCGGATGTGGGCGACGATCATCATGCCTGGCATCGGCTGCTGGATCAGGCGTTGAGTCAGCAGCGTTTCGAGTTGTATTTCCAGCCGGTGGTCGCGGCGCAGGACACACAACTGGTGCTGCATTACAAAGTGCTGTCGCGCTTGCTCGACGAGCAAGGCCAGACCATTCCCGCCGGGCGTTTCCTACCGTGGCTTGAGCGCTTCGGCTGGACCGCGCGGCTGGATCGCCTGATGCTCGAGCGGGTGCTGGAGCAGATGAAAGAGCATGAGGATTCGCTGGCGCTGAACCTGTCCTCGGCGACCCTGGCCGATCCATTGGCATTGAACAAAGTCTTCGAGATTTTGCGTGCGCACTCCAACCTCGGCGCGCGTTTGACCCTGGAAATCGGTGAGGAGCAATTACCGGAACAGGCGGTGCTGGAGCAACTGACCCGACGCCTGCGCGAGCTCGGTTTCTCGCTGAGCCTGCAGCGTTTTGGCGGGCGCTTCAGCATGATCGGTAACCTCGCGCGGTTGGGCCTGGCGTACTTGAAAATTGACGGCAGCTACATTCGCGCGATCGACCAGGAGAGCGACAAGCGCCTGTTCATCGAAGCGATCCAGCGCGCCGCGCACAGCATTGATCTGCCGCTGATTGCCGAACGGGTCGAGACGGAAGGGGAGCTGTCGGTGATTCGCGAGATGGGCTTGTATGGGGTGCAGGGGCAGTTGTTCGGTGAGCCGAAGCCTTGGGGGTGAGCCAAGAAGCGCCCTCACCCTAACCCTCTCCCGGAGGGAGAGGGGACTGACCGTGGGATATTTACGAGATACGCCGACGTGAAAGGGCTCCACTGAATCCATAATCGACACGATCTCTCAGGTCGATGGTCAGTGCCAGACACCTCGATCGGCCCCCGTTCCCGGAGGGCGACTGACCGTGGGATATTTACGAGATACGCCGACGTGAAAGAGCTCCACTGAACCCATAACCGACGCGATCTCTCAGGTCGATGGTCAGTGCCAAACACCTCGATCGGCCCCCGTTCCCGGAGGGCGACTGACCGTGGGATATTTACGAGATATGCCGGCGTGAAAGGGCTCCACTGAATCCATAACCGGCGCGATCTCTCAGGTCGATGGTCAGTGCCAAACACCTGGATCGGCCCCCTCTCCCTCCGGGAGAGGGCTGGGGTGAGGGTAAGCTTTTGATCTTGAGAGGATCAGATCAACCCACCCTCATCTTCATCGATCAACTGGCTCAACCCGCCCAGCGCCTCACGTGCCTGGGTCCGGTCCATCAGCTTGGCCTGGGCCGCTGCAGGCAGGTCGGTGACGCGGATTACGCCTTTTTGCGTCAGCACCTGAATCAGGTCGTCGAGAACCCGGATCATCTCAAAGTCGCTCTGCTTGAGCTGTTTGAGGCTGTTTTCCACGGCTTCGTTGGCGTACCACGCCTGAATCTCATGATTGTCGGCGGGCAGCGTTTCCGTGGCCTCGGCATACGCCGCGGCTTCCACGCGAATCAACTGGCCTTGCGCATCGCGTTGCACGTAAAACATTGAGCATCCCTCGGAAATGAACAGCGTCATGCTGTCAGCAGCATAGCCAACTGCGCACAAGTATGCGGGGCGGCGATCAAATCGTCACCGCTGCATTGCCCCTAAACGCGACGGCCGCCTCATCGGAGGCGGCCGTTTTGTTTCAGCCTCAGCTGTTGTTGTGATCGACCTTGATGGTCGGGTCGCTGCCGGCGATCAGGTTGTGCAGGTTGGCGCTCGACCAGTTGTTGCCTTCCAGTTTGATCGTCACATCCGGGGTTGCCGCAGCGGCATCGGCGGAGTTGAACTTGCCGCCGGAACTGACTTGCAGCGACGACGTGCCATCGACCGTGGTGATCTTGAGGAAGTTGTCGATGGTGCTGCCGGTTTCGCCTTGCAGCAGATCGCGCAAATCAATGCGGTCGCCTTCGCTGGCTTTGAAATCCTTGATCACATCGCTGCCGGTGTCGCCCGACTTCCAGACGAAGGTGTCGCCACCAGAACCACCGATGAGGATGTCATTGCCCTGACCACCGATCAGCGTGTCGTTGCCGGAACCGCCAAGCAGGATGTCATTGCCTTTGCCGCCATCGAGCAAGTCTTTGCCGCCCGAGCCGAACAGGATGTCGTTGCCCGCACCACCGAGCAGCGAGTCGTCGCCATCGTGTGCGCCGGACACATCGAACGCCTGATAGTGCTCGGTGATGTATTGGTGCACATTGCTGGTGCTGACTTTGCTGACATCGACGCCGGTTTCCTTGGCGACGAACGCCTGCATCGCTTGATAACCCTCGCCGGCAATGCCGTTGAAGCTGACCAGATCGCCGAACAGAATGTCATTGCCGTCGCCACCGTTGACGGTGTCGTTACCTGGCATCGTCGCTTCGGTGTGACCGATGATCGAGTTGGCCAGATCCTTCGGATCGATGTTGGTTTGCGGCGTTTTATCCGAATCGTACGGCTTGAGGTCGTTGAGGCTGACCCCACTGTTCAGGCCGATAGCTTCTACATTCGACAGACCACTGAGCAAGGCGAAGCTGCTGGTGGAGTTGTCGGTGGTGTACCAGTCAGTGCTGTTGCCGCTACCGTTGAGGCTCGACAATTCGTAGGTACCATCGCCTTGGGCGTGAACGGTGCCCAGATTGCTCGTGGTCCAGCCATAACGATTGGTGTAGGTCTGCAGCTGCGCAAAACCGTTGGCATTGATGCTCAGGTAATGCGTGTTATCGATATACGTGCCGAAGCTGTCGCCCAGCTTGTAGTTGCTGGTGGTGATCACGCTGTCGAATTTCACCGTCCCGTACAGCGTCGGGTTGGTCTGTTCGCCGCTCTGGTAATAGGTCGGCTGACCATCGGTGATGAAGTACGTCAGGTTCTTGGCCCCGGTGTTAGCCACGGCGTCGGCGCTCTGGAACCAGTTGGCCGTGGTCTTGAACACGTCCTCGTAGTTGGTGCCGCCGCCGGAGCCCATCGAGTTCAGCACCGCTTTGAGCAAGGTCAGCGCATTCGGGTCGTTGAGGTTCACCGACACCGACTTGTTGACCTGGGTATCGAAGTCCACCAGGAATATGTTCACCGTGCCCGAGGTGCTGCCGCCCAGACTTTGCTTGAGGCTGTTGAACACCGAAGTCAGCGAGTCTTTCGCGGCGTTCAGCGACGAGGTGCTCATGCTGCCCGAGCTGTCGACCATGAATGCGATGTTGTAGTTGGTGCCCGGCACCACGGTCAGGCCGCCGATGTCTGCGACGATGATGTCGTTGGCGTCGGTGCCGATGACATCATCGTCACCCGAGGTGGCGGTGACGGCGTTGTAAACCGCCGGCACTACCGTGACCGGAATGGTCGCGGTGCTGCTGGCCGAACCGCCGACCTGCTCAGTGGCGGTCGAAGTCACGGTCAGGTTGAACTGGCCGTTGTAATAAGGCGGTGGTGTGACGGTCAGGCTGCCAAGGCTCCAGCCCGTAACGTTGGCTTCGCCATTGCTCGCGGTAACGGTGAAGGTATGCCCCGCGCCATCGCTGAGCACCGAACCGACCGGAGCGCCGCTGATCTTCACGCTCAAGGTTTCCGAGCCGTCGGTATCGCTCAGCGCGGTAGTGACCGCCGACAGTTTCACGGTGGTGCCTTCGGCGCCGGTGTTGAGCTTGTAGCCGTCGTAGTAGCCTTCGCCGTTGGTGCCGTGCAGATCGGAAACAGTCACGCCCGAGTTCACCAGATCCTGCACGCCGGTGTAGATCGGCACGCCAGCGCTGCTCAGGTCGATCGGCGTGCTGCCGTTGACCGACAGGTTGACGTCGTAGCTGCCCGGGCCGCTCTGGTTGTGGTGGTAAATGTCGAGGGTGTAATAGCCGCTGGTGGTCGGTGTGAACGAACCGTTGATCGCACCGCCTGCGCCCCAGGTGCCCGAAGCCACGTTCTTGCCACCGATGGTGATCAGCAGGCTGTCATCGGCAACGCCGCTGAAGCTGTAGGTTTGCCGGCTTCCAGATACATCAGGCCGGAAGTTTTCGAAGCTGTGCCGGCGGCAACGCTGCCGTCAGACTGCACGTTGGTGACGTTGCTGCTGGAGTTCGGTTTGCCGCCAGCGTCGATGACATTTTTCAATGTCGTCGAATCCGCGCCATTGCCGTTGGTGCCCAGCCCCGACAGACCGGTCCAGACTTCCTTGATCAGCCCGGTGGATTTCACGCTGTTGTCGGCCACGCTCACGCTCGGCGCATCCGCCACTGGCGTGATATCGATTTTGATCGTGCCGGTGCTGCCCAGTGCCTGACCGTCGGTAGGCTGGAATTTGATCTGTGCGTAGTCCGCCTGATTGTTGCCCAGGCCGGTGCCACCGTAACCGTTGGCGCCCGACTCGTTGGCATCCGGCAGAAAGCGCAGCTTGCCAGCGTCGATGTCGGCCTTGCTGAAGGTCTGGTTGGTGGCGACGTCTTTCCAGGTCGAGCCATCCAGATACTGCAGTTTGCCTTCGCCCGGCAGCTGGGTGATTTTGACCCCGAGGCTGCTCGCCGGGCTGTCGACATCGCTGACGCCAAAGGTCGACCAGCCGAGGACCAGCGGTGTGTCTTCGGTGCCAGTGACATTGCTCGGCGCGGCAAACGGTGCATCATTAATCCCCACTACGTTGACCGTTGTGGTCGCGGTATTGGAGTAGTTGCCGCCGTCGGTCACGGTCACGGTGATGATGCGCGGTACGGTGCTCGGGTCGTCACTGCTGTTGGTGAAGCTGATGTTCTTGATGGCCTGCATGTAGTCGGCCAGGGTGGCGTTGCCTGACAGCGTCAGGGTCACCGTGCCGTTGGTGCTGTTGGGAATGATGCTGATGCCGTTGACGCTGTTGCCCAGGTTCAGCGCATCGCCGTCCTGACGGTTGGTCAGTACAACGGTCGCGCCGGTCAGCATGGTGCTGTCCGGATCAGTGATTTTGAGATCCGTGTCGGCAATCGACACGCCGGCACCCGGGGTATTTTCGGTGAACGTCACCTTGTAATCGGCACCCGTCGCGCCGCTGGAATTGTTGGCATCCAGATCCAGCACGGGCGGTGCATCGTTGTCGATGATGGAGGTGCTGACGCTGCCATTGGTGCCGCTGACTGCGAGGTTCTCGAAGTTGCCGCCGGTGGCCGAATCGATCTTGACCACGAAGTTCTCGGTGCCTTCGGTGATCTTGTCATCGAGGGTGGCGACGTTGAACTGCGCGCTGCTGGCGCCCGCCGGAATTTTCACGGTGTACACGCCAGTGAAGTCCGAACCGTCAGCGGCAGTGCCGCTGTAGACGATTTTCAGGGTCACTTCGGTTTGCGCCGGGTGATTCAGGCTGACGGTGTAGCTGGCGGTCTGGCCTTCGGTCACCGAGCTGCTGCCGGTGATGCTGACGGTGGTGGTATCGACGGTATCCGTAACGCTAGTCACCGCTGGCGTGGTGCTTGGCACCAGATTTTCGAAGTTGCCGCCGGTGGCGCTGGTGATCGTGGCCTGTACGGTGCCGGCGTCTTTATAAACGTCGTCCGATGGCGCAGGAACGGTGGCGCTCCCGCTGGTTTTACCAGCCTCGATGGTGATCACGGCGCCGTTGCTCAGGGTCACGGTGACCGGCGAGCCGGCCGGATTGGTGAGCGTGGCGGTGTACGTGATCTGGCCACCTTCAGCTACCGAGTTGCTGGCGCTCAGCGACAGATTGGTGGTGTCGACGGTGTCGGTGACAGTGGTGCTGACCGGAGTCTTGTCGGCGACCAGATTTTCGAAATTACCGCCGCTGACATTGGTGATCGCGTTGGTGATTGGCGCGTGACCGGCCAGCGCATCGTTCGATGCGATGACGGTTGCGGTGCCGGTGGTTTGGCCAACGGCGATAGTGATGTTTTGACCATTGGCCAGAGTCACGACAACAGGCGAACCAGTCACCGGCGCACCAACGGTGGCGGTGTAAGTCACAGTGCCGCCTTCCGCCACCGACGTATCAGCGGTCAGTTTGACGGTGGAGGTGTCGATGGTGTCGGTGACTTGGGTGACCGCTGGCGCTGTGCTCGGAACGAGATTTTCGAAATTACCACCGGTGGCGCTAGTGATGGTTGCCTGCACGGAACCGGCGTCTTTGTAGACGTCATCTTTCGGTGCATCGACGGTTGCGGTGCCGGTGGTTTCGCCTGCTTTGATGGTGATGACAGCACCGTTCGACAGGGTGACGGTCACTGGAGTGCCAGCGGCGTTAGTCAGCGTCGCGGTGTAAGTGATCTGGCCACCCTCAGCCACAGAGCCGGTCGCGCTCAGTGACAGGTTGGTGGTGTCGACGGTGTCAGTCACGGTAGTGCTGACCGGAGTCTTGTCGGCGATCAGGTTTTCGAAATTACCGCCGCTGACATTGGTGATCGCGGTGGTAATCGGCGCATGACCGGCCAGCGCATCGTTCGATGCGATGACGGTTGCGGTGCCGGTGGTTTGGCCAACGGCGATAGTGATGTTCTGACCATTGGCCAACGTCACGACCACTGGCGAACCAGTCACCGGCGCACCGACCGTGGCGGTGTAAGTCACGGTACCGCCTTCAGCCACGGACGTATCGGCAGTCAGTTTGACGGTCGAAGTATCGATGGTGTCGGTGACTTGAGTGACCGCTGGCGTGGTGCTCGGTACCAGGTTCTCGAAGTTGCCACCGGTGGCGCTGGTGATCGTCGCCTGCACAGAACCGGCGTCTTTGTAGACGTCATCTTTCGGCGCATCGACGGTCACGTTGCCGGTGGTTTCACCTGCCTTGATGGTGATCACCGCGCCGTTCGACAGGGTGACGGTCACTGGAGTGCCAGCGGCGTTGGTCAACGTTGCGGTGTAAACAATCGAGCCACCTTCAGCCACAGAACCGGTCGCGCTCAGCGACAGGTTGGTGGTGTCGACGGTGTCGGAAACCTGAGTGACCGCTGGCACCTTGCTTGGTACCAGGTTCTCGAAGTTGCCACCGGTAGCGCTGGTGATGGTTGCCTGGACGGAGCCGGCATCTTTGTAGACGTCATCTTTCGGTGCGTCGACGGTTGCAGTGCCGGTGGTTTCGCCTGCTTTGATGGTGATGACAGCACCGTTCGACAGGGTGACGGTCACCGGTGTGCCAGCAGCGTTGGTCAGGGTTGCGGTGTAGGTGATCTGGCCACCTTCAGCCACAGAACCCGTCGCGGTCAGCGACAGATTGGTGGTGTCGACGGTGTCGGTGACGGCGGTGCTGACCTCAGTTTTGTCAGCGACCAGATTTTCGAAATTACCGCCGCTGACATTGGTGATCGCGGTAGTAATTGGCGCGTGACCGGCCAGCGCATCGTTCGATGCGATGACGGTTGCGGTGCCGGTGGTTTGGCCAACGGCGATAGTGATGTTTTGACCATTGGCCAGAGTCACGACAACAGGCGAACCAGTCACCGGCGCACCAACGGTGGCGGTGTAAGTCACAGTGCCGCCTTCCGCCACCGACGTATCAGCGGTCAGTTTGACGGTGGAGGTGTCGATGGTGTCGGTGACTTGGGTGACCGCTGGCGCTGTGCTCGGAACGAGATTTTCGAAATTACCACCGGTGGCGCTAGTGATGGTTGCCTGCACGGAACCGGCGTCTTTGTAGACGTCATCTTTCGGTGCATCGACGGTTGCGGTGCCGGTGGTTTCGCCTGCTTTGATGGTGATGACAGCACCGTTCGACAGGGTGACGGTCACTGGAGTGCCAGCGGCGTTAGTCAGCGTCGCGGTGTAAGTGATCTGGCCACCCTCAGCCACAGAACCGGTCGCGCTCAGCGTCAGATTGGTGGTGTCGACAGTGTCGGTGACGGTGGTGCTGACCTCAGTTTTGTCGGCGACCAAGTTTTCGAAATTACCGCCGCTGACATTGGTGATCGCAGTGGTAATTGGCGCATGACCGGCCAGCGCATCGTTCGACGCGATGACGGTTGCGGTGCCGGTAGTTTGGCCAACGGCGATAGTGATGTTTTGACCGTTGGCCAATGTCACGACCACTGGCGAACCAGTCACCGGCGCACCAACGGTGGCGGTGTAAGTCACAGTGCCGCCTTCAGCCACCGACGTATCGGCAGTCAGTTTGACCGTCGAGGTGTCGATGGTGTCGGTAACTTGGGTGACCGCTGGCGTAGTGCTCGGTACCAGATTTTCGAAGTTACCGCCGGTTGCGCTAGTGATGGTTGCCTGCACAGAACCGGCGTCTTTGTAGACGTCATTTGTCGGTGCATCGACGGTCACGTTGCCGCTGGTTTCACCTGCTTTGATGGTGATCACGGCTCCGTTCGACAGGGTGACGGTCACTGGAGTACCAGCGGCGTTGGTCAACGTTGCGGTGTAAACAATCGAACCACCTTCAGCCACAGAACCCGTCGCGGTCAGCGACAGGTTGGTGGTGTCGACGGTGTCGGTGACGGTGGTGCTGACCTCAGTTTTGTCAGCGATCAGGTTTTCGAAGTTGCCGCCGCTGACGTTGGTGATCGCAGTGGTAATTGGCGCATGACCGGCCAGCGCATCGTTCGATGCGATGACGGTTGCGGTGCCGGTAGTCTTGCCGACTTCGATGGTGATGGCCTGGCCGTTGGCCAGAGTCACGACAACAGGCGAACCGGTAACCGGCGCACCAACGGTTGCGGTGTACGTCACGGTACCGCCTTCAGCGACGGACGTATCGGCGGTCAGTTTGACGGTGGAGGTGTCGATGGTGTCGGTGACTTGAGTGACCGCTGGCGTGGTGCTCGGTACCAGATTTTCGAAGTTACCGCCGGTAGCGCTGGTGATGGTTGCCTGGACAGAGCCGGCGTCTTTGTAGACGTCATCTTTCGGTGCGTCGACGGTTGCAGTGCCGGTGGTTTCGCCTGCTTTGATGGTGATGACAGCACCGTTCGACAGGGTGACGGTCACTGGAGTGCCAGCGGCGTTAGTCAACGTTGCGGTGTAAACAATCGAGCCACCTTCAGCCACGGAACCTGTCGCGCTAAGCGTCAGATTGGTGGTGTCGACGGTGTCGGTGACGGTGGTGCTGACCTCAGTTTTGTCAGCGACCAGGTTTTCGAAGTTGCCGCCGCTGACATTGGTGATCGCGGTAGTAATCGGCGCATGACCGGCCAGCGCATCGTTCGATGCGATGACGGTTGTGGTGCCGGTAGTCTTACCGACTTCGATGGTGATGGCCTGGCCGTTGGCCAGAGTCACGACAACAGGCGAACCGGTAACCGGCGCACCAACGGTTGCGGTGTAAGTCACGGTGCCGCCTTCAGCAACCGACGTATCGGCAGTCAGTTTGACCGTCGAGGTGTCGATGGTGTCGGTGACTTGAGTGACCGCTGGCGTGGTGCTCGGTACCAAGTTCTCGAAGTTGCCACCGGTAGCGCTGGTGATCGTTGCCTGCACGGAACCGGCGTCTTTGTAGACGTCATCTTTCGGTGCGTCGACGGTTGCGGTGCCGGTGGTTTCGCCTGCTTTGATGGTGATGACAGCGCCGTTCGACAGGGTGACGGTCACTGGTGTGCCCGCGGCGTTAGTCAACGTTGCGGTGTAAGTGATCTGGCCACCTTCAGCGACGGAGCCGGTAGCGCTCAGCGACAGGTTGGTGATGTCGACGGTGTCGGTGACGGTGGTGCTGACCTCAGTTTTGTCAGCGACCAGGTTTTCGAAATTGCCACCGCTGACATTGGTGATCGCGGTGGTAATCGGCGCATGACCGGCCAGCGCATCGTTCGATGCGATGACGGTTGCGGTGCCGGTGGTTTGACCGACTGCGATGGTGATGTTCTGACCATTGGCCAACGTCACGACCACTGGCGAACCGGTCACCGGCGCACCAACGGTGGCGGTGTAAGTCACGGTGCCGCCTTCCGCCACCGACGTATCAGCGGTCAGTTTGACCGTCGAGGTGTCGATGGTGTCTGTGACGGCGGTCACGGCTGGCGCGGTGCTTGGCACCAGATTCTCAAAGTTGCCACCGCTGGCATCCTTGATGGTCACTTCGATTTCGCCGGCGTCTTTGTAGACGTCATCTTTCGGTGCATCGACGGTGACGGTGCCGGTGGTTTTACCCGCTTCGATGGTAATAACCGCGCCATTGCTCAGGTTCACGGTCACTGGCGAACCAGCGGCGTTAGTCAGGGTCGCGGTGTAGGTGATCTGGCCACCTTCAGCCACAGAACCAGTCGCGCTCAGTGACAGATTGGTGGTGTCGGCCACATCGGTAACGGTGGTCGAAACCGGAGTTTTGTCCGCAACCAGATCTTCGAAATTACCGCCGCTCACGGCTGTGATCGAGTTGGTCAGCGGTGCGTTGCCGGTCAGGGCATCGTTAGGCGCGGTGTAGGTGATGGAGCCGGTAGTCTTGCCGACTTCGATGGTGATGCTCTGACCATTGGCCAAGGCTACGACAACCGGCGAACCGGTAACCGGCGCGCCAACTGTGGCGGTGTAGGTGACGGTGCCACCTTCAGCCACGGAAGTGTCGGCGGTGAGTTTGACCGTCGAGGTGTCGATGGTGTCGGTGACATTGGTCACCGCTGGAACCGCGCTTGGCACGAGGTTTTCGAAGTTGCCGCCGGTCGCATTCTCGATGGTCACTTCGACTTTGCCGGCGTCTTTGTAGACGTCATCTTTCGGTGCGTCGACGGTCACGTTACCGCTGGTTTCGCCAGCTTTGATGGTGATCACGGCGCCATTCGATAGGGTCACGGTCACCGGTGTGCCGGCCGGGTTGGTCAGCGTCGCGGTGTAGGTGATCTGGCCGCCCTCGGCGACGGAGTCGCTCGCCGTCAGGTTCAGATTGGTGGTGTCGTTGGTATCGGCAACCACGGTGTCGGCGGACTTGCCGTCGACCACGAGTTTTTCGTAGTTGCCACCCGTGGCGCCATCGATGGTCACGCTCAACGAGCTGCCGCCAGCCAACGGGCTGTTCGGCGCGACGTAGTTGACGCTGCCGGTGGTTTCACCGACGGCGATGGTGATGGACTGACCGTTGGACAGGTTTACGATCACCGGCGAGCCAGTTACCGGCGAGCCAGTTACCGGCGCGCTTACGGTCGCTGTGTAGACCACGGTTTCGCCTTCAGCGACGTTCGCGGTGGCGCTCAGCGATACGGTGGAGCTGTCGATGGTGTCGTTGACCGTGGTCACGGCCGGTGCCGAGCTGGTAACCAGGTTTTCGAAGTCGCCGCCAGTCGCATTCTTGATGGTGGCTTCAACGCTGCCGGCGTCTTTGTAGACGTCATCCTTGGGCGCGTCGACGGTCACGGTGCCAGTGGTTTTACCGGCGTCAATGGTGATTGTCGCGCCGTTGCTCAGGGTCACGGTCACCGGGCTGCCGGCGGCGTTGGTCAGGGTCGCGGTGTAGGTGATAAGGCCACCCTCGCTCACCGAACCGGTGGCGCTGAGCGACAGATTGGTGGTGTCGACGGTGTCGGTCACGAGGGTGCTGACAGGGGTTTTGTCGGCGACCAGATTTTCAAAGTTGCCGCCGCTGACGTTGGTAATCGAATTGCTCAACGGCGCATGGCCGGCGAGGACATCGTTCGGCGCCATGGTGCTCACGCTGCCGCTGGTCTTGCCGACTTCGATGGTGATGTTCTGGCCGTTGGCCAAAGTCACGACGACAGGCGAGCCGGTAACCGGTGCGCCGACCGTGGCGGTATAGGTGACAGTGCCACCCTCGGCCGCCGTTTCGGTGGCGGTCAGTTTTACCGTCGAGGTATCGACGGTATCGGTGACATCGGTAACCGCCGGCGCGGTGCTCGGCACCAGGTTTTCGAAGTTGCCGCCGGTAGCATCCTTGATCGTGACTTCAACTTTGCCGGCATCTTTATAGACATCATCGGCAGGTGCCGGAACGGTGACGGTGCCGGTGGTTTTGCCGGCCGCGATGATGATCACCGCGTCGTTGCTCAGATTCACGGTCACTGGCGTGCCGGCCGGATTGCTGAGGGTCGCGGTGTAAACGATCGAACCGCCCTCGGCCACGGAGCCGGTCGCGCTGAGCGACAGATTGGTGGCGTCGACGGTATCGGTCACCGACGTTACCGCCGGGGTTTGGTCGGCCACCAGATTTTCATAGTTACCACCGCTGGCGCCGTCAATCTTCACGCTCAGGGTGTTGCCGCCGGCCTGAGCATCATTCGGCGCAGTGAAGTTGACGCTGGCGCTGCTGGAGCCGACCGGAATGGTGATGGTCTGGCCGTTGGACAAAGTCACCACAACTGGCGAACCGCTGACCGGTGCGGTCACGGACGCGGTGTACACGACCACGCCGCCTTCGACCGCGCTGGCGCTAGCGGTCAGCGAAACGGTGCTGTTGTCGATAGTGTCGGTAACGTTGGTGAAGGCCGGGGTCTTGTCGACCACCAGGTTCTCAAAGTTGCCGCCGCTGGTTTTGGTGATGCTCGCATCGACCTTTCCGGCGTCCTTGTATACGTCGTCGCCAGGTGCGGCGACGGTTGCGGTGCCGGTGCTGGCACCTTTGGCGATGTTGATCACCGCGCCGTTGCTCAAGGTCACGGTCATGGCCGTGCCGGCCGGATTGCTCAGGGTCGCGGTGTAGACAATCGAACCGCCCTCGGCCACGGAGCCGGTGGCGCTCAGGCTGATGTTGGTGGTGTCGACCGCGTCGGTGACTTTGGTCACGACGGCGGAACGATCCGCTTCGACCTTCTCGAAATCGCCGCCGCTGTGGCTGGCGATTGCGGTCCGCACGTTGCTGCCGTCAACGTATGGCGTGTTGGCAGGTGCAGGGAAATTCACCGAACCGCTGGTAGCGCCGGCGGCGATGTTGATCACCGCGCCGTTGGCCAGGGTCACCGTCATGGCGCTGCCGGCCGGGTTGCTCAAGGTCGCGGTGTAGGTGATCTGGCCACCCTCGCTGACGGTGTCGCTGGCAGTCAAGGTCAGCGCGGTTTTGTCGACAGTGTCGTTGACCGTCGTACTGATCGGGGTTTTGCTCACGTCGAGTTTTTCGAAGTTGCCACCGCTGGCATCGGTCATCGTTACGGTGAGCTTGCTGACGTCTTTGTAGACGTCATCGCTCGGCGCGGCGATGGTTACCGAGCCGCTGGTTTTGCCGGCTTCGATAGTGATGGTCTCGCCGTTGCTCAGTTTGACGGTTACCGGCGTCTGCGCGGCGTTGGTCAGGGTGGCGGTGTAGGTGATCGAAGTGCCTTCGAGCACGTAGCTTTCCGCGCTGAGCGTCAGGTGCGTGGTGTTGACGGTGTCGGCAACGTTAGTCACCGCTGGCGTCGGATTGGGCACCAGGTTCTCAAAGTTGCCGCCGGTCGCGTCCTTGATGGTTACTTCAACCTTGCCGGCGTCCTTGTAGACGTCATCGGCAGGCGCAGGAACGGTCACGGTGCCGGTGGTTTTGCCGGCTTCGATGGTGATTGTCGAGCCGTTGCTCAGATTCACGGTTACCGGGGTGCCGGCCGGGTTGCTCAGGGTCGCGGTGTAAGTGATCTGCCCGCCTTCGTTGACGTTGCCGGTGGCGGTCAGAGCGACGCTGGTGGTATCGACGTTGTCGGTGACAGTGGTGCTGACCGGAGTCTTGTCAGCGACCAGGTTTTCATAATTGCCGCCACTGACGTTGGTGATCGAATTGGTCAGCGGTGCGTGACCGATCTGGACGTCATTCGATACGGTGGCGGTAACACTGCCGGCAGTCTGGCCGACGGCGATGGTGATGTTCTGGCCGTTGGCCAATGTCACGACGACAGGCGAGCCGGTGACTGGCGCGCCGACGGTGGCGGTGTAGGTCACGGTGCCGCCTTCAGCGACCGAGGTGTCTGCGGTCAATTTGACCGTCGAGGTATCGACAGTGTCGGTGACTTGCGTGACCGCTGGCGTGGTGCTCGAGACCAGATTCTCGAAATTGCCACCGGCGGCGCTGCTGATCGTTGCCTGAACGGCGCCGGCGTCTTTGTAGACGTCATCAGACGGTGCCGCAACGGTTGCGGTGCCGCTGGTTTCACCCGCCTTGATGGTGATGACGGCGCCGTTCGACAAGGTCACTGTTACAGGCGAGCCTGCGGCGTTGCTCAAGGTCGCGGTGTACGTAATCTGGCCACCTTCAGCCACGGAACCGGTCGCACTCAGCGACAGATTGGTGGTGTCGGCAACGTCGGTGACATTGGTCGAAACTGCAGTTTTGTCCGCAACCAGATTTTCGTAATTGCCGCCGGTTACGCCAGTGATGGAATTGGTCAGCGGCGCGTTGCCGGTCAAAGCGTCGTTCGGTGCGGTGTAGGTGACGGAGCCAGTGGTCTGGCCGACGGCGATGGTGATGTTCTGGCCGTTGGCCAAGGTCACGACAACAGGCGAATCGGTCACTGGCGCGCCGACAGTGGCAGTGTAAGTGACGGTGCCACCTTCAGCGACCGAGGTGTCAGCGGTCAGTTTCACTGTCGATGTGTCGACGGTATCAGTGACGTCGGTTACCGCCGGGGTGGCGCTCGGCACCAGGTTTTCGAAGTTGCCGCCGGTGGCGTCCTTGATGCTGACTTCCACTTTGCCGGCGTCTTTGTAGACGTCGTCCTTCGGCGCATCGACGGTCACGGTGCCGGTGGTTTTACCCGCTTCAATGGTGATGACCGAGCCGTTGCTCAGGTTCACGGTAACCGGCGCGCCGGCCGGATTGCTCAAGGTTGCGGTGTAGGTGATCTGCCCACCTTCGGCCACGGTGCCGGTCGCGGACAGAGACAGGCTGGTGGTGTCGGCGACATCGGTGACGTTGGTGGAGACGGGCGTTTTATCGGCGACCAGATTCTCGTAATTACCGCCGCTGACGTTGGTGATCGAGTTGGTCAACGGCGCATTGCCGGCCAGGGCATCGTTCGGTGCGGTGGTGGTGATGCTGCCGGCAGTCTGGCCGACAGCGATGGTGATGCTTTGACCGTTGGCCAGCGTCACGACCACAGGCGAACCAGTGACTGGCGCGCCCACAGTGGCGGTATAAGTAACGGTGCCGCCTTCGGCGACTGAGGTGTCCGCGGTCAGTTTCACTGTCGACGTGTCGACGGTGTCAGTGATTTCGGTCACCGCTGGGGTAGTGCTCGGCACCAGGTTCTCGAAATTGCCACCGGAGGCGTCCTTGATCGTCACCTCAACTTGGCCGGCATCTTTATAGACGTCATCAGCCGGCGCCGGAACAGTTACGGTGCCGGTGGTCTTGCCTGCGTCGATGGTGATGACCGAGCCGTTGCTCAGGTTCACGGTCACTGGCGTGCCTGCCGGATTGGTGAGGGTCGCGGTGTAAACAATCGAACCACCTTCGGCCACGGAGCCAGTGGCGCTGAGGGTCAGGCCAGTGTTATCGACCGAGTCGGTGATCGTGGTCACCGCTGGCGTCGTGCTCGGCACCAGATTTTCGAAGTTGCCGCCGGTTGCGCCAGTGATCGTGGTGCTGACGGTGCTGCCATTGTTGTAGACGTCGTTGGCCGCTGTCGACACGTTGACGGTGCCGACAGTTTCGCCAGCCGCAATGGTGATGGTCGAGCCGTTGGACAGGGTGACGGTCACCGGCGTCTGCGCCGGGTTGGTCAGGGTCGCGGTGTAGGTGATCTGGCCGCCTTCAACGATGTTGTTGGTCGCGGTCAAGGTCAGGCCAGTGTTATCGACCGAGTCGGTGATCGTGGTCACCGCTGGCGTCGTGCTCGGCACCAGATTTTCGAAGTTGCCGCCGGTTGCGCCAGTGATGGTCGTGCTGACGGTGCTGCCATTGTTGTAAACGTCGTTGGCCGCTGTCGGAACGTTGACGGTGCCGGTGGTTTGGCCTGCACCGATGGTGATGGTCGAGCCGTTGGACAGGGTGACGGTTACCGGCGTCTGCGCCGGGTTGGTCAGGGTCGCGGTGTAGGTGATCTGGCCGCCTTCGGTGACGCTTTGGCCTGCCGTCAGGGTGACGGTGGTGGTGTCGACGGTGTCGGTGACCTGAGTCGTGGCCGGGAGCGTCGGCGGGGTCACGGTGATGCCGTTGCCTCCGGAGGTACCGGTGACGGTCACGTCGATCTGGGTCGGGTCGTTATAGACAGTATCGTTCGGCGCCATCGGCACGTTCACGGTGCCTGTGGTGGAACCGGCCGGGATCACGATCACCGCGCCGTTCGACAGGGTGATGGTCAGGTCGGTCAGCGGCGCCTGAGTCAGGGTCGCGGTGTAGACCAACACGCCGCCGGCTTCGGTGATGGTCGGCGTGGCGCTGAGGCTCAGAGTCGAATCACGCAAAGCGTTAGTAGTGGGGTCGGTAGTCTGTCCAGCAGTGATGTCCTGCGCAGCCTGACCTGCAGAGTTAATGCCCGCAGTCGGGAAACCGATCGTCGGGTCAACGCGCCCGGCAGTGGCGTCGAGCATCACAAAACTATGGCCGCCGCCCGCCGCACCGCCAGTGCCTGCGGCGCTTGGGCCGGCAGCGGTGGCTTCAAGGGCGGTAGTCGGGTCGACACCGGCAGCGATGGCTTGCTGCAGTTCTTCAACCGACGGCGCAGCTTGCGCAGTAGCTTCGGCCAGGTCAGTGCTGGAGTCAGGGGAATTGGCGCTCCACTGGGTCTCGCGGCCGAGGTCGAGCGTGCGGCCATCGGCCAATTCAAGCGAGACGGCACCGGAAAGACCGGTATCGATCTGATCGCCTACATAAAGGCGATCGCCTTCAACGAGTACGCGACGCACGCCCTCTGGGGACACCACGAAAACCTGACCGACAATGCTTTTGACGATGGCCACAACACTGCTCATTGAAGACTCTCCGGGGTGTCGCATTCAGTTGACTTCCATGGACCTGACGGGCGTCGGTGCCACTTCAGTCTGGACGTGTTTCGATAAAAGGGATAACTTGTTGATGCTACAATTCGTCAATAATTTGACTAGATATTTTCGCGATTAACTTAATGCCAAACTATTGACCTTATGGGAGCCATCCTAAACAATCGCCCCACTAATGTCACATTGATATTTCCGCGGCGACCTGTCCTTCAGCGTGTCATCCAGTTCCTCTTTTGAACTTTCCGACATACGGTCATTCGGGTTGCCTCCATCCGACGCAGCGCCACGTTTTGCTGTGATTCAAGACAAGAAGTACTGGGAAAATTCCAACCATGCGTTCGCCTTTGTTGCTGGCTGTACCCTTCGTTCTCGCCGCCAGTTTTGTACAAGCACAATCCTTACCAGAAGCCATGCAACAGGCGATGGACGTCCATCCGGAGATTCAAGCCGGCGTGAACAGTCGAATCGCGGCGGACTATCAATTGCGCGCGGCGAAGGGCGGTTACCTGCCGAAGGTCGATTTGCTGGGCGGTTATGGCCGGGAAGGAACGGACAGCGTGACCACGAGGGCGAACGGCGGGAATGGCAATCATTGGGAGACCTTGAACCGCAGCGAGTCAAGTTTACGTCTTTCGCAAATGGTTTTTGACGGTTTTGCGACGTCGAATGAAGTTGCGCGTCAACAAGCCAACGTCAGCTCCCGTGCTTATTCGTTGCTCGGCACTTCCGAGCGCACCGCGCTGACCGTCGCTCAGGTGTATCTGGATGTACTCACCCGTCGCGAGTTCGTGCGCCTGGCCGAAGAAAACCTGAAAAGCCACCAACGTATTTACGACCAGATTCAGCTGCGTACCCAGCGTGGCGTCGGCAGCGGTGCGGATCTCGATCAGGCCGAAGCGCGGATGGCTCAGGCCCGCAACAACCTGATCACCGAGCAGACCAACCTCGCCGACGCGGAAACCAATTTCCTCAGCGCCGTTGGCCAGATGCCTGACCAGCTGGAGCGCCCGGCGCCGTTCATGGCGATGATGCCGGCCAATCTCAATGAAGCCCGTGCGCAGATGCTGGAAAACAGCCCGATCCTGCGTTCGGCCGAGTCGGATATCGCCGCTGCCGAGAACCAGTACGCCACCGCCAAATCGACCTTCTATCCGCGTTTCGACGCCGAACTGGGCCGCACCGCCGATAACGATCTCGATGGGCAGAACGGCCATAACAACGAATGGCAGGCCATGCTGCGCATGCGCTTCAACCTCTATTCGGGCGGCAGCAACAAGGCTGATCTGGAATCCAAGTCGTACTTGGCCAATCAGGCACTGGACATCCGCAACAACGCCCTGCGTCAGTTGAATGAAGAGCTCGGCCTGGCCTGGAACGCCCTGAACAACGCCAATGCCCAGGTGCCGATCGCCCAGCAATATGTCGATCACAGCACCTCGGTGCGTACCGCGTATCAGCGTCAATTCAGCCTCGGCGAACGCACCCTGCTGGACTTGCTCGACAGCGAAAACGAGCTGTTCACCGCGTCGCGGCGTCTGGCGGAAATCAAGAACATTCAGTTATTTACTCAGTACCGAATCAAGGCGACCATGGGCGAATTGCTCAAAAGCCAGGGAGTGGTCGCACCGTTGGCATCCGTTGTGCAGAACGACGTAAAGCCCAAGGTCCAGCTGCCTGGGATGAATTGAGTTATCCCTTTCAACTGCTAAAGAGTGTCGAGCGTGGAATCAGAAGTCAGTCGAGTTCAACTCAGCCATGATCCACGCGCGTTGCACGACGATCCGTTGCTGGATGGTCTGCTCGCCTTGTGCATGCTGCACCAGAAACCCGCCAGCGCGGCGATGCTGACCACCGGCCTGCCGCTGCCCAAGCAACGCCTGAGTGTCGAGTTGCTGCCGCGCGCAGCGGCGCGGGCCGGTCTGCAAGGTCGGGTGTTGCAGCGCAAGCTCGAAGAAATTCCGGCGATTGCCATGCCCGCGCTGTTGCTGCTCAAGGATGGCCGCAGCGCTGTTCTGCTCGGCTGGCAGGGTGAAAACGATGCGCGGGTGCTACTGAGCGAGAGCGATGGCGGCGAATCGGTGGTCAGTCGTGAGCTGCTGGCCGACGACTACATCGGCAAAGTGTTCTTCGCCCAGCCGCAGCATAAATTCGACGTCAACCACGGCACGCTGATCCCCCGGGCGCGCTCGTGGTTTCGCGACACCCTCAAGCGTTCACGCTGGCTCTATGCCGATGCGATCGCTGCCAGTTTCCTGATCAACATCATCGCCATGGCCGCCCCGCTGTTCGTGATGAACGTCTACGACCGCGTGGTGCCGAACCAGGCCGAAGCGACCCTGTGGGTGCTGGCGCTGGGCATCACCGGCGCATACATTTTCGACCTGATCCTTAAAAGCCTGCGCAGCCTGTGCCTGGATCTGGCGGGGAAGAAAACCGACCTGATCATCTCTGCCACGTTGTTCGAGCGTATCGTCGGCATGGCGATGAAATACCGCCCGGCGCGGGTCGGCAGCTTTGCGCAGAACATCCATGAATTTCAGAGCCTGCGCGACTTCCTCGCCTCGCTGACCCTGACCAGCCTGATCGACCTGCCATTCACGATTTTGATCTTCATCGTGATCGCCATCCTCGGCGGGCATCTGGTGTGGATTCCGGTGTTGGCCTTCCCGATTGCCCTGCTGATCGGCTACGCCTTGCAGAAGCCACTGATCGCGACCATGGAACGCACCATGGCGCTGGGCGCCGAGCGCCAGTCGAGCCTGATCGAAACCCTCGCCGGCCTCGATGCGGTCAAGGTCAACAACGCCGAAAGCGAGCGTCAGTATCAGTGGGAGCAGACCATCGGCACCCTCAGCCGTCTCGAGCTGCGAGTGAAAATGCTCTCCGGTCTGGCGATGAACATCACTTTGCTGATGCAGCAATTGGCCGGGGTGATCATGATCGTCTTCGGCGTGTATCAGATCATCGCCGGCAACCTGAGCATGGGCGGGCTGATCGCCTGCTACATGCTCAGCGGCCGCGCCCTGAGTCCGCTGGCGTCGCTGTCCGGTCTGCTCACTCGCTATCAACAGGCGCGGGTGACCATGACCTCGGTTGACCAGATGATGGAGCTGCCGCAGGAGCGTAATTTCGAAGAGCGCCCATTGAGCCGCAAGGTCTTGCAAGGCGCCATCGAATGCCGCCAGCTCAGCTTCACCTACCCGGACCAGCAGCACCCGGCGCTGAAGAACATCAACCTGGTGATCCGTCCCGGCGAGAAAATCGGCATCATCGGCCGCAGCGGTTCGGGCAAGAGTTCGCTGGCGAAACTGCTGGTGGGCCTGTATCAACCGGATGACGGTGCGTTGTTGGTCGACGGTGTGGATATCCGGCAGATCGACGTCAGCGAACTGCGCTACAACATCGGCTATGTGCCGCAGGATATCCAACTGCTGTCCGGCACCCTGCGTGACAATCTGGTTTCCGGCGCGCGTTATGTTGAAGACGAACTGGTGCTGCAAGCCGCCGAGCTGGCCGGTGTCCACGAATTCGCCCGTCTGCATCCGCAAGGCTACGAACTGCAGGTCGGCGAGCGCGGGCAGAACCTCTCTGGCGGGCAGCGCCAGAACGTTGCGTTGGCGCGGGCGCTGCTGCTCAACCCGCCCATCCTGTTGATGGACGAGCCGACCAGCGCGATGGACAACACCGGCGAAGAACGCCTCAAGCAACGCCTCGCCGCGGTGATCGAAAACAAGACCGTGGTGCTGGTCACGCACCGGGCATCGCTGTTGTCGCTGGTTGATCGTCTGCTGGTGATCGACCGCGGGCAGATTCTCGCCGACGGCCCGAAAGCCGCCGTGATGGAAGCGTTGAAGAAGGGGCAGATCAGTGTTGCTTAAGTCTGGTGTCAAGGAATCGATCCGTCGCTACTTCAAGGGTTCCGCTTCGCTGCAGGGCCAGCCGCTGCCAGAGGTCAACAAGGCGCTGATCGAAGACGCTCCGCGCGTCGTGCGCCTGACCATTTGGGGCATCATCGGCTTTTTTCTGTTCCTCATGCTCTGGGCCAACTTCGCTGTGATCGACGAAGTGACCAAGGGCGACGGCAAGGCGATCCCGTCGTCAAAGATCCAGAAAATCCAGAACCTCGAAGGCGGGATCGTCTCCGAGTTGTTCGTCAAAGAAGGGCAGATTGTCGAGGTCGGCGCACCGCTGATTCGCCTCGACGATACGCGTTTCGCCTCCAACGTCGGCGAGACCGAAGCTGATCGACTGTCGATGCTGCTGCGCGTCGAGCGTCTGAGCGCGGAAGTCGATGACCGGCCGCTGAATTTCCCCGAGGACGTGCTCAAAGCCGTGCCGGGCCAGGCGAAAAGCGAAGAATCGCTGTACATCAGCCGCCGTCAGCAACTGCATGACGAGATCGGCGGCCTGCAGGAGCAGTTGATCCAGCGTCAGCAAGAGCTGCGTGAGTTCAGCTCCAAGCAGGCGCAATACCGTCAGCAACTCGGTTTGCAGCGTCAGGAAATCAACATGTCCGAGCCGCTGGTGGCGCAGGGCGCGGTTTCGCCGGTGGAAGTCTTGCGCCTCAAGCGTGCTGAAGTGGAAACCCGTGGTCAGCTCGACGCGACGACGCTGGCAATCCCCCGTGCCGAATCAGCGATCAAGGAAGTGCAGCGCAAGATCGACGAGACGCGGGGCAAATTCCGCAGCGAAGCGCTGACCCAGCTTAACGAAGCGCGCACCGATCTGAACAAGGCCCAGGCCACTGGCAAAGCGCTGGAAGATCGCGTCAGCCGTACGTTGGTGACCTCGCCGGTGCGTGGCATTGTCAATAAATTGCTGGTCAATACCATCGGCGGCGTGATCCAGCCGGGGAGTGACATGGTCGAAATCGTGCCGCTGGATGACACCCTGCTGGTCGAAGCGAAAATCCGGCCGCAGGACATCGCCTTCCTGCATCCGGGGCAGGAAGCGATCGTCAAGTTCACCGCGTATGACTACACCATTTATGGCGGGCTGAAAGCGCAGCTGGAGCAGATCGGCGCGGACACCATTACCGACGAAGACAAGAAAACCACTTACTACGTGATCAAGGTGCGCACTGAGCGCAGCCATTTGGGCACCGATGAGAAGCCGCTGCTGATCATTCCGGGCATGGTTGCCTCGGTGGACATCATCACCGGCAAGAAGTCGGTGTTGAGCTATTTGCTCAAGCCAATCATCCGAGCGCGGGCCGAGGCGTTGCACGAGCGCTGAACACCCAATAACCCTGTAGGAGCTGCCGAGTGAAACGAGGCTGCGATCTTTTGATCTTGTTATTCAAAATCAAAAGATCGCAGCGTGCCGCAGCTCCTACAGGGGTGCCTTATAAACGTGGGTAAGTGCCCGAAACCGTCAATCGCCCTCCCTCACCATTCGCCATATCGTTATTCATTAACGGTATTTAATTTCCAATTCTTATAGCTTTAAAGTCACCCACCTGCGTACCTGCCGACCAATCGGCGCGCCGCACGACCTGAACCAACACGCAATCCAGCGTGAGTGTCTGATCGACGAGCGCGCCCGTGAGCGCGCCGTGCGTGGGAGATTGAAAGATGTCCGCAGCTACTGCCACCTCAAGCGCCGCGACCGCCGCGCCGCAATTCTTTGAAATTAAACCGTTCAGCGGTGCCGTCGGCGCCGAAATCGTTGGCCTCGACCTGAGTCGACCGGTCAATGATCAGGACTTTGCGCGCATTCATCGCGCGCATCTCGACCACCACGTTGTGGTCTTCCGTGACCAGCAGATTACTCCGCAACAGCAAATCGCCTTCAGTCGTCGCTTCGGCGTGCTGCAGATCCACGTCCTCAAGCAATTCCTGCTGGCCGATCACCCGGAAATTCTCATCGTTTCCAACATCGTCGAGAATGGCCAAAACATCGGTCTCGGTGACGCCGGCAAGTTCTGGCATTCCGATCTCTCCTACAAGGAACTGCCGAGTCTCGGCTCGATGTTGCATGCGCAAGAGCTGCCGTCCGAGGGCGGCGACACGCTGTTCGCTGACATGCACAAAGCCTGGGACGATCTGCCCGAAGCCCTGCGCAAGGCGGTCGAAGGACGCTTCGCCGCGCATTCCTACACGGCGCGCTATAGCGAAACCAAATTCGAAGGCAACTGGCGCCCGACGTTGACGCCGGAACAACTCGCTCAGGTTGCCGAAGTGGTGCATCCGGTGGTGCGCACTCACCCGGAAAACGGTCGCAAGGCGCTGTTTGTCAGCGAAGGCTTCACCACGCGCATCGTCGGTTTGCCCGAAGACGAAAGCCGCCAGTTACTCGCCGAGTTGTACGCCCACAGCGTGCTGCCACAAAACATCTACCGCCATCAGTGGCAGCCCCACGATCTGGTGTTCTGGGACAACCGCTCGCTGATCCACCTTGCCGCCGGCTGCCCCGCGCACCTGCGCCGCAAGCTGTATCGCACGACCATTCAGGGCGACGCGCCTTTCTGATTTGCCGGAGATCGACCATGAACGCCTCTTTGCCAGGCCACGCGGCCAGCAACCCGATCGCCCGCAGCGAAGCGTTGCTGGCCGTCGATCACGTCAGCCTCGAATACCGCACGCCGCAACGCGTAGTGCGCGCCACACATCAGATCAGTTTTGAAATCGATCCCGCCGATCGTTACGTCCTGCTTGGCCCGTCCGGTTGCGGTAAGTCGACCCTGCTGAAAGCGGTCGCCGGTTTTATCAAACCGTGTGAAGGCGAGATCCGCCTGCAAGGCCAGCGCATCGATGCGCCGGGGCCGGACCGCATTGTGGTGTTCCAAGAATTCGATCAGCTGCCGCCGTGGAAAACCGTGAAGCAGAACGTGATGTTTCCGCTGCTGGCCTCGCGCACCTTGAACAAGAAAGACGCCGAACAACGCGCGCTGCACTATCTGGAAAAGGTCGGACTGGCGGCGTTTGCCGATGCCTATACGCACACCCTGTCTGGCGGCATGAAGGCGCGGGTAGCGATTGCCCGGGCGTTGGCGATGCAGCCGAAAATCCTGCTGATGGACGAGCCGTTCGCCGCACTCGATGCGCTGACCCGACGCAAGATGCAGGAAGAATTGCTGCTGCTCTGGGAAGAGGTGCGCTTCACCTTGCTGTTCGTCACACATTCGATTGAAGAAGCCCTCGTGGTTGGCAATCGCATCCTGTTGCTGTCGCCGCATCCGGGCCGGGTGCGCGCCGAAGTGCACAGCCATCAGTACGATCTGCACAGCCTTGGTGGTGTGGCGTTTCAGGAATCGGCACGGCGCATTCATCGTCTGTTGTTCGATGAAGGCCCGTCGCCGGAAGCCCAACGTGATCATGACTTCAACGATATTCGCATCGCCTATTGAACGGCCGAGAGGACTACCCGATGAGCCATTCATCATCTGTGCGTGAAGAATTCGAAATCGTGCTTGAGCCGCTGACCGAAGTGCCGGTCGAGCGCGAGCTATCGCTCGGCACGCGGCTGTGGCAACAGGGCTGGCTGCGCAAAAGCCTGATCCTGATTGTGCTCGCGATCATTTGGGAAGTGGTTGCGCGGATCCAGAACAATGACCTGATGCTGCCGAGTTTTCTGCAAACCAGCCATGCGCTGTTCGATGGCCTGCTGAGCGGCGAGTTGTTGGCCAAGGTGTGGATATCGCTGGTGGTGCTGATCAAGGGGTATCTGATCGGCATCGTCCTCGCGTTTGCCCTGACGACGCTGGCGGTGTCGACGCAGTTGGGGCGTGATTTGCTAAGCACGATGACTTCGATGTTCAACCCTTTGCCGGCGATCGCCCTGCTGCCGCTGGCACTGTTGTGGTTTGGCCTGGGCCAGAACAGCCTTATTTTCGTGCTGGTGCATTCGGTGCTGTGGGCATTGGCGTTGAACACCTATGCCGGGTTTCTCGGCGTCTCGGAAACCCTGCGCATGGCCGGGCGCAACTATGGGCTCAAGGGCTTGCGATTGGTGCTGTTCATTCTGATCCCGGCGGCGCTGCCGTCGATTCTCGCGGGTTTGAAGATTGGCTGGGCGTTTGCCTGGCGCACGCTGATCGCTGCCGAATTGGTCTTTGGTGCGACCAGCGGCAAGGGTGGATTGGGTTGGTACATCTTTCAGAATCGCAACGAGTTGTATACCGACAAGGTTTTTGCCGGGTTGGCGGTGGTGATTCTGATTGGTCTGCTGGTGGAAAATCTGGTGTTTGACACCCTTGAACGTGTGACGGTGAAGCGGTGGGGTATGCAGCGCTGACCTGAAAAAGATCGCAGCCTTCGGCAGCTCCTACAGGAAGTTGCATTCCAATGTAGGAGCTGCCGAAGGCTGCGATCTTTTGATCTGCTAGCATGCGCCTGGATCAATCCAGATCAGCAAAGAGTGCTCGCAATGCAACTCCCCGACATGAATCTTCTGGTGGCCCTCGATGCCTTGCTCGATGAGGGCAGTGTGGTCGGCGCGGCGCGGCGGATGAACCTCAGCCCGGCGGCCATGAGCCGAACGCTGACGCGGATTCGCGAAGCCATCGGCGATCCGATCCTGGTCCGGGCCGGTCGCGGTCTGGTACCGACCCCCAAAGCCCTTGAATTGCGCGAACAGGTGCGGGACTTGGTCGAGCAGGCGGCGCTGCTGTTTCGCTCAGCCGACACCGTTGAGCTGGGCTCGTTGCGACGACGTTTCAGCATCCGCGCCAATGATTTTTTCGTCGGCGTCTACGGCGGAAAACTGTTCGATACGCTCGACCAACTCGCCCCGCATTGCGAACTGCGTTTTGTCCCGGAAGGCGACGGTGACGACGAGGCGCTGCGTGAAGGGCGCATCGACTTGAGCGTCAGTAACACCCGGCCGGTCACACCGGAAGTGAAGGTTCAGAATCTCTTCGCTACGCACTTCGTTGGGCTGGTGCGGGAAGACCACCCGCTGCTCGACGGCGAGATCACGGCCGAGCGTTACGCCGGGTTTTCTCACATCAGCATGTCACGCCGTGGCATCGCTCGCGGTCCCATCGATACCGCATTGAATGCGCTGGGCCTGGAGCGCCGGGTGGCGGTGATTGCCCCGAGTTTTCACGCCGCGATGTTCGCCCTGCCGGACTCCGACCTGATCCTGCCGGTGCCCAAGGAAGCGCTGCTGAGTGTGCGACGGTTGGGCCTGAAGCTGCGCTCATTCGACCTGCCGATTCCGCTGCCCACGCTGATGTTGACTCAGGCCTGGCATCCGCGCTTCGACAAGGATCCGGCGCATCGCTGGCTGCGCGAAACGCTCAAGAGCTGTTGCGATGAAACGTGGCTGGCGGCGCAGCCTTGAAAAATCAAAAGATCGCAGCCTTCGGCAGCTCCTGCACTGGAATGCATTTCCCCTGTAGGAGCTGCCGAAGGCTGCGATCCTCTGTTTCCCATAGTTGTGTCTGACGCACTTATAACCTGTCAATAAGTCAATTTTCGTCAGCATCCAGTCTCACTAAAATGCTCCGGTATTTCTCACCCCCGGAGTTTCCCATGACATCCCTGACGGTCACGGCGCCCCTTGCCGCGATCAACCCGGCGACGGCGTCCACGCCACCGGTGTTCGGGGCGCGGATCATCATTGGTCTGGTCGGCGTGCTGTTGGCCGTGCTGGTCTCGGGCCTCAACGAGATGGTCACCAAAGTCGCGCTCGCCGACATTCGCGGCGCACTGCACATCGGTTACGACGAAGGCACCTGGCTCGTCGCCAGTTATACCGCGACGTCGGTCGCGGCCATGGCCTTCGCGCCGTGGTGCTCGGTGACCTTCTCCTTGCGTCGCTTCACTTTGAGTGCGATCAGCGTGTTCACTCTACTCGGCGTGTTGTGCCCGTTCGCCCCGAACTACGAAAGCCTGTTGCTGATGCGCACCCTGCAAGGCCTGGCCGGCGGTGCGTTGCCACCGATGCTGATGACGGTTGCGCTGCGGTTCTTGCCGGCAAACATCAAGCTTTACGGTCTTGCCGGTTATGCGCTGACCGCAACGTTCGGCCCTGGCCTCGGCACACCCCTGGCCGGTCTGTGGACCGAATACGTCGGCTGGCAATGGACGTTCTGGCAAATCATCGTGCCGTGCCTGATCGCCATGGCTGCCGTGGCGTATGGCTTGCCGCAGGATCCGCTGCGACTGGAGCGGCTCAAGTCGTTCAACTGGAAAGGCCTGCTGCTGGGCTTCCCGGCGATCTGCATGCTGGTGATCGGTCTGTTGCAGGGCAATCGGCTGGACTGGTTCGAATCGCGGCTGATCTGCGGATTGCTCGGCGCCGGTTCGCTGTTGCTGGTGGCGTTTCTGATTAACGAGTGGTCGCAGCCAATTCCGTTTTTCAAATTGCAGATGCTCGGCATCCGCAACCTGTTGTTCGCGTTGATCACTCTGGCTGGCGTGCTGATTGTGCTGCTGGCGGTGGTGCTGATTCCGTCGAGCTATCTGGCGCAAGTGCAGGGTTATCGCCCGGCGCAAACCGCGCCGATCATGCTCATCGCCGCGTTGCCGCAGTTGCTTGCGCTGCCGTTGGTGGCGGCGCTGTGCAACTTGCGTTGGGTCGATTGCCGCTGGGTGCTTGGCATCGGCCTGGGCATGTTGGCGCTGTCGTGTCTCGGTGGATCGCACCTGACATCGGCGTGGATTCGCGACGATTTCTACGTGTTGCAGTGGTTGCAGATTTTCGGCCAGCCAATGGCGGTGTTGCCATTGCTGATGTTGTCGACCGGCAGTATCACGCCGATGGAAGGGCCATTCGCTTCGGCGTGGTTCAACACCGTCAAGGGCCTGTCCGCGGTGGTCGCCACCGGAGTGATTGAAGCGCTGACCACTTCGCGCCTGCATTTCCATTCGACGATGTTGGTCGACGCGCTGGGTAATTCGCCGCTGGCCGATCACGGCGATCCGGGCCTCGCCCATCGCTTGCACGAGCAGGCGGTGGTGCTGACTTCTGCCGATCTCTATGTGTGCATGGCCGGCGTCGCGGTGGCGTTGATCCTGCTGATTTTCTGGCTGCCGACGCGGATCTATCCGCCGCGCGCACCGACCTGATAGCTGTATGAAACAGAAGGCTTTTATGACGACTCAAGCAAAGCAAAAACTCGCGGTGGCCGTGGCGGCCGCGCTGGCCGTTGGCGTGCTGGTGTATCTGGCGATGCCCGGACTATTCGGCAAACGCACCGAGCAAACCACCAACGATGCCTTCGTCTCGGCCGATTACACGCTCGTTGTGCCGCGCGTGGCCGGGTTCATCAAGCAAGTGCTGGTGGAAGACAATCAGCAGGTCAAAGCGGGGCAGTTGCTGGCGCTGATCGATGATCGCGATTTGCGCGCCGCGGCCGAGGCGGCGGATGCGCAAACGCTGGTCGCGCGGGCGCAATTGCAGAATGCCAACGCGACTCTGGAACGTCAGGCTTCGCTGATTGCTCAGGCGCAGGCGTCGGTGGTGTCAGCCAAAGCTGAAATGGCCTTCGCTCAGCAGGAATTGAATCGCTACAACCACTTGGCAGGCGTCGGCGCCGGCACTGTGCAGAACGCCCAGCAGGCGCGAACCCGCATCGACCAGGCTTCGGCGCGTCTCGACACCGCGACGGCGAAACTGGCGGCCGAACGCAAGCAAGTCGAAATTCTCACGGCCCAGCGCAACGCCGCCGAAGGCAATCTCAAACACGCGCAGGCGGCGCTGGAAATCGCCAGTTTCAACCTGTCTTACACGCGCATCACCGCGCCGCAGGACGGCATGATCGGCGAGCGTGCGGTGCGCGTCGGCGCCTACGTCACGCCGGGTAGCAAACTGTTGGCGGTGGTGCCGTTGCAGCAGGCTTATGTGGTCGCCAACTTTCAGGAAACCCAGTTGACCGACGTGCAGCCTGGGCAGGATGTGCAAGTGCGGGTCGACAGCCTCGGCGGCGAAGCCTTGAGCGGCCGCGTTGAAAGCATCGCACCGGCGACCGGCGTGACGTTCGCAGCGGTCAAACCCGATAACGCGACGGGCAACTTCACCAAAGTGGTGCAGCGGATTCCGGTGAAGATCGTGCTCCAGCCTGGCCAGCCACTGGCTGAGCGCTTGCGGGTGGGGATGTCGGTGGAGGCGAGTATTGATACCGCGAGTTCGGCAGCGCCCGGCCGCGAGGTGACGCAGCGATGATCGGTGTTGAATCGTCTGGCCTCATCGCTGGCAAGCCAGCTCCCACAGGGGGCATTGGCAGGCTGAACCGTTTTGCACAACCTGCACCATCCTTGTGGGAGCTGGCTTGCCAGCGATGGGGGCATTGGCAGCAACTCACCCTGAGTGCCTTGCTTGCAGTCAGCCTCAGCGCTTGTACCGTCGGCCCAGACTTCCAGAAACCCGGAGCCACTCAACCTGCCGACTGGGCGAAACCGGCCCAATCCACCCCCAGCCAAGCCGTCAGCGAGCCCCTGAATGAACGGTGGTGGGAAACCTTTCGAGACCCGCAGCTTTCCGCCCTCACTCAACGCGCGGCAAAGAACAATCTCGATCTGCAACTGGCCAGCAGCCGCCTGCAACAAAGTCGCGCCGCCCGTCAGGTAATCACCGCCGAGCGCTACCCGAACACCGCAGCCACTGGCAGCTACGGGCGCAAACGCAACAGCGGCGATGGCCTGAACGATCCGTCCGGGCACAACGGCGATTCGGCATTCAACCTGTGGGATGCCGGTTTCTCGGCCTCGTGGGAGCTGGACTTCTGGGGACGCGTGCGCCGCGAGACCGAAGCCGCCGATGCCAATCTCGAAGTCGCCGAAAACGACCGGCGCGGGGCGTTGCTGACAGTACTTGCCGACACCGCGCAAAACTACATTCAGTTGCGCGGCGTGCAGAACACCCGCGCCGTCACTCAACAGAACCTCGATGTCGCGCGGCACAGTCTGAAGCTTTCGCAGCTGCGGCTGGCCGATGGCGTGGCGACTGATCTCGACGTCGCCGAAGCCGCCGCGCAAGTCGCCGCCATCGAAGCACGGCTGCCGGCGCTCGAGCAGCGTCAGGCGCAATTGATCAACGCGATCAGTCTGCTGATGGGCGAACCACCGCAGGCGCTGGCTCAAGCGTTATCCCCGGATGCCGCAGTGCCGCAGTCTCCGTTGCGAGTCGCCATTGGCCTGCCGTCGGAACTGGCCGAACGGCGTCCGGATATTCGTCAGGCCGAAGCGCGCCTGCATGCCGCCACCGCCAACATCGGCGTGGCCAAGGGCGATTTCTATCCGCGCATCACCTTGTCCGGCAACCTCGGTTCGCAGGCCATGCAACTCAGCGATTTCGGTTCCTGGGGTTCGCGTGCGTTTGGCATTGGCCCACAGTTCAGCTTGCCGTTGTTCGACGGCGGACGCCTGCGCGGCATGCTGCAACTGCGTGAAGCCCAGCAACAGGAAGCGGCCATTGCCTACCAGCAAACGGTGCTGCGGGCCTGGCATGAAATCGACGACCAACTGACCGCCTACAACGCCAGCCAGCGCCGCCGCGACAGCCTCGCCGAAGCCGTGCGCCAGAATCAGATCGCGCTGCGCACCGCGCAGCAGCAGTACGTCGAAGGCGTAGTCGATTTCGTCAACGTCCTCACCGTGCAGAGCGCGCTGCTGGCGACGCAAGAGCAGTGGGTGGAAAGCTCCACCGGCGTTTCCCTGGCGATGGTCGGGTTGTACAAAGCGTTGGGCGGCGGATGGCAGTCGGTTTATCCAGCGGCGCAACTGGCCGCAGGCTCGCAGGACGTCGCGAAACCCTGAACTGACAGCGGCGGCTATGATCAACTCCACTGAAGCAGGCGGCGTAACGTCGCGCCTGAGTTCCAGAGGAGTTGCATCATGGAAAAGCCGCAGCACAGCCTTCCGGCCCTGTTCAAACAACTCGGCCTCGCTGATGACCCGATCAGCATCGACCAATTCATCGCCAGCCATTCCCCGCTCAAGCCGGAATTGCATCTGGCCGACGCGTTTTTCTGGACGCAAAGTCAGGCGCAGCTTTTGCGCGACGAAATTTTGGAAGACGCGGATTGGGCGAATGTGGTGGATCGGTTGGATGTGATGTTGCGTAAGGGGCGGGCGGTGTGATCATTGCGAATTTGCAGTCACGTCTGACGCCAAGGTTGTCCAAGTGGCATAAATAGACCAAAAATCACGCCCTAATTAGAGGTTCTTATTATGCAAAGCGTTCTCGCCGATATGGCTGTCAGTGTCTCTGAACTAAAGAAAAATCCTACCGCCGTGTTGAACGGTGCACACGGGGGGCCGTCGCTGTCCTCAACCACAATCGCGTCATGGGTTATATGGTGCCGGCCGAAGTTTACGAAGCGATGATGGAGCGGCTTGATGATCTTGAGCTGGCTGACATCGTTCGTTCGCGCCCCCACGAAACGCCCATTTCGGTAAGCCTGGATGACTTATAAGCTTGAGTTTCTGCCGTCTGCGCACAAACGGGATATATCGTTTGGCATGAGGTGCAGCGTGTAAAAAAAATTGCGGGAAAAGGCTCAGATGTAAAAAAAACCTGCTTACTGTAAAAAAAACTTCGTTTTGTCCCTCGAAGTAGATTTTTTCTACGGAAAATTACAATCCGACTCGTGGGTACGCCTCCCTCCGTGACGCTCTCTGGTTGACGTATTTCTCCCATACGCATTTGGATGATCGTGTCTGTCGATCCAAACACCTTCCCACAGCGTGTCCTTCATTCGGCCAAGCGCGGCAGATTTGTTTCAAAACTTGACTGAAATTCCCCTCCAGTGCGATATTGATAGTTAGCAAACTAACAGTGTCCGTTTTCCCGTGTCCGATTCCCTCGACAATCTCCAGATGAACATCAGCAGCGCCATGGTGGTGGCCGCCCGGCATTGGCGGAAGATCTGCCAGACCACGCTGGTCAATTATGGAATTTCCGAAGCCTGCGCCGTTCCATTATTGATGATCGGCCGTTTGGGCGAGGGGGTGCGCCAAGTGCAGGTGGCGCAGGCGGCCGGGATGGAAAGTCCGTCGCTGGTGCGTCTGCTCGATCAGTTGTGCCATGCCGGTTATGTCTGCCGCACCGAAGATGCCCAGGACCGGCGCGCCAAGTGCTTGAGCCTGACCGATACCGGCCGTGAGCTGGTGCAGGCGGTCGAAGTCGAGCTGGTGCGTTTGCGTCGCGAGGTGCTTGAAGGCATCGATCAGTCCGATCTGGAAGCTACGCTTCGAGTACTCAGAGCTTTTGAGGCGGCCAATCCGCCTGTGGTGGTTAATCCTTGAACGGTTTTTTCACTGGCATTCCGCCGGCCCGCGATTGGTTTTACGGGGTTCGAACTTTTGCAGCGTCGATGATTGCGCTGTACATCGCCTTGCTCATGCAAATGCCGCGTCCGTATTGGGCGATGGCTACGGTGTACATCGTCTCCAGCCCGTTTCTCGGCCCGACCAGTTCCAAGGCGCTCTACCGCGCGGCAGGCACTTTTCTTGGCGCCGCGGCGGCGGTGCTGTTCGTGCCGATGTTCGTGCAGAGCCCGTATGTGCTGGTGGTGGTCGTCGCCTTGTGGACCGGGATCCTGCTTTTTATGTCCCTGCATTTACGCACGGCCAATAGCTACGCTCTGATGCTGGCCGGTTACACCTTGCCGCTGATTGCCCTGCCGGTGGTCGATAATCCGCTGGCGGTGTGGGATGTGGCCGAGGCGCGCACGGAAGAGATTTTCCTTGGCATCGTGGTCGCCGCAGTGGTTGGTGCGATGTTCTGGCCACGGCGGCTGGCGCCGGTGTTCAACGATGCAGTGAGCAAGTGGTTCGCCGACGCAACCAGCTATAGCCTGAAGTTTCTCAGCCGCGATGTGCAGCCGGAAGAAGTCACCGCACTGCGCATGGCCATGGTCGCCAATTTCAACAGCCTCGAATTGATGATCGGCCAGCTGCCGCACGAAGGCGCGCGGCCGCAGACCGTGCGCAACACCAAGGAATTGCGTGGCCGGATGATTCATCTGTTGCCAGTGATCGATGCGCTTGAAGATTCGCTGTATGCGCTCGAACGCCGCACGCCAGAGCTGGTGGAAAAATTTCAGCCGCTGCTGACGGCAACTCGCGAATGGCTCGGGCATGCAGACGCGGATCTCGATCGCTGGCAAGCACTGAGACATCCACTCGACGCGCTGCAACCCAGCGCCGAAGCACTGGAAGATCGCAGGCAGCTGCTATTTTCCAACGCGATTTACCGCCTCGGCGAATTCATCGATTTGTGGCAGGACTGCCGTAGCCTGCAGGATGCGATTCTGTGCGAGCGCCAGGACAGCTGGCGCGCGGTGTATCGGCACTGGCGCCTTGGTCGTTTGACGCCGTTTATCGATCGCGGGCTGATGCTGTATTCGGTGGCCTCAACCATTCTGGCGATCATCGTCGCGTCGGTGTTATGGATCCTGCTCGGCTGGCCGGATGGCGGCAGCGCAGTGATTCTGGCGGCAGTGGCGTGCAGCTTCTTCGCCTCGATGGACGACCCGGCGCCGCAGATCTACCGGTTCTTTTTCTGGACCGGCATGTCGGTGCTGTTCGCCAGTCTGTATCTGTTTTTGATCCTGCCCAACCTGCACGATTTCCCGATGCTGGTGCTGGCGTTTTCCATCCCGTTCATCTGCGTCGGGACGCTGACCGTGCAGCCGCGTTTCTACCTCGGCATGCTACTGACGCTGGTCAACACCTCGTCGTTCATCAGCATTCAGGGCGCTTACGATGCGGATTTTTTCGCCTTCGTGAACTCCAACCTCGCCGGACCGCTGGGGCTGTTGTTTGCCTTCATCTGGACGCTGGTGGCGCGGCCATTCGGCGCTGAACTGGCGGCCAAGCGCCTGACCCGATTCAGCTGGGAAGACATCGTCAGCATGACCGAGCCGGCCAGCCTCGCCGAGCATCGACAGTTGGGCGTGCAGTTGCTTGATCGGCTGATGCAGCACCTGCCGCGTCTGGCCTTGACCGGTCAGGACACCGGCATCGCGATGCGCGAAGTGCGTGTCGGTCTGAATATGCTCGACTTGCTCGCCTACACGCCGCGAGTGACGGGGGCTCCGAACGCCTTGCTCCAGCAAGTGGTGGCCGAAGTCGGAGAGTATTTCCGCGCTTGCCTCAAGTCTGGCGAACGCTTGCCGGCGCCGAGCGGTCTGCTGATGACGCTGGACCGTACCCGCCGTGCTCTTAACGGCCACGGCGACGATGAAACCCGTCTGCACCTGTTGCACGCTTTGAGCGGTTTGCGTCTGGCCTTGCTGCCCGGCGTCGAATTCGTCTCCAGCGCCGAGCCCGAAGAACCGCTGCCCGATGGAGCGCCCCTATGATCGGTGATCTGGACATCAGCGGTATTTTCCTGCCGACCCTGCTGGTGCTGATGGGCATTACTTATGTGCTGTTTGTGTTGGTGCATGGCGTGCTCCAGCGCCTGCACTTTTACCGTCTGGTCTGGCACCGGGCATTGTTCAACGTGGCCCTCTACGCGGTACTGCTGTACGGCGTGGACTCACTCAGTCGATACCTGATGACATGAAAAAACCGTTTTTGACCATCGGTCGCGTGGTGCTGACCCTGCTGATCGTGACTTTTGCCGTTGTCCTCGTCTGGCGCATGGTGATGTATTACATGTTCGCGCCGTGGACCCGCGACGGCCACATCCGCGCCGACATCATCCAGATCGCCCCGGACGTGTCCGGATTGATCCAGCAGGTCGAGGTGAAGGACAACCAGTTGATCAAGCGTGGTCAGGTGTTGTTCAGCATCGACCAGGATCGCTTCAAGCTCGCCCTGCGTCAGGCCAAGGCCGCCGTCGCCGATCGCGAAGAAACCCTTGCTCAGGCGCAGCGCGAAGCCAAGCGTAACCGTGGCCTCGGCAACCTGGTGCCGGCCGAGCAATTGGAAGAAAGCCAATCGCGGGTGGCCCGTGCGCAATCGGCGCTGGCCGAAGCGTTGGTAGCGGTGGACAGCGCGCAGCTCAACCTCGATCGCTCGGTGATCCGCAGCCCGGTGGACGGCTACGTCAACGACCGCGCGCCGCGTCCGCAGGAATTCGTCACCGCCGGGCGTCCGGTTTTGTCGGTGGTCGATAGCAATTCCTTCCACATTGACGGCTATTTCGAAGAAACCAAACTCGACGGCATTCACGTCGGGCAATCGGTGGACATACGCGTGATTGGTGACCGCGCCAGATTGCGCGGGCATGTCGAAAGCATCGTCGCCGGTATCGAAGACCGCGACCGCACCAGCGGCAGCAATCTGCTGCCCAACGTCAACCCGGCGTTCAGCTGGGTGCGCCTGGCGCAGCGAATTCCGGTGCGCATCGCCTTCGACGAGGTGCCGGCCGACTTCCGCATGATTGCCGGGCGTACAGCGACGGTGTCGATCATCGACGATCAGCATGAGGAGCCCCAGCCATGAGCAGGGCGTTGTTGATCGCCGGGTTGGGCGTGATGCTCTCGGCCTGTCAGATGGTCGGTCCGGACTATCAGGTCCCGGCGGACGCGGCGGTACAGCGCAAGGATATTCAGGGCGAATTGGCGGTGGCCGGCAAACCGGTGGTCTCGGCGCCGGTGCCGACAGACTGGTGGCGACTGTATAAAGACCCGCGCCTCGATCAACTGGTGCAGCAGGCCATGGCTTCCAACACCGATCTGCGCGTGGCAGCGGCGAACCTGTCACGGGCGCGTGCTCAGGTAGATGAAGCCGAAGCCGCCGGAGGCTGGAGCGGCGGGGTGAAGATGGGCGCCGAGCGGTTACAGGAATCCGGTCAGGCGTTCCTGCTGCCGGAAAAAGTCCCGGTGGCCAACATCGCCGATATCGGCATCAGCGCGTCGTATCAGTTCGACCTGTGGGGCACTTTGCAGCGCGGCATCGAGGCGGCCAAGGCCAACGCCGATGCGACTCAGGCCGCCGCCGACACCGCGCGCATCACTTTGGTGGCGGACGTGGTACGCGCATACACCCAGGTTTGCGCTGCCAACGAAGAGCGCGAAATCGCCGAGCATTCCCTTGATCTGCAATCGCAAAGCACCAAGCTGATCCAGCGCCTGCGCGACGCCGGGCGTGGCGACGAAACCCAGGTCACTCGTTCGCAAACCCAGTTCAAATCCTTGCGCGCCGATCTGCCGCGTTATGAAGCAGCGCGTCAGGCCGGGCTGTTCCGCCTGTCGATGTTGCTGGCAAAACCGGTCGATCAATTGCCGGCGGGCACGGCCAGCTGCGCCGAATTGCCGAAGATCGCGCAACTGGTGCCGGTCGGTGACGGTGCCGCTCTGCTCAAACGGCGCCCGGATATTCGCCAGGCCGAACGGCGTCTTGCAGCGGCAACCGCTGGCATCGGCATCGCCACCGGCGAGCTGTACCCGGACATCAGCATTGGCGCGACCATCGGCACGGTCGGCATCATCGATGACCTCGGCGATCCGTCAACCAACCGTTGGGGCTTTGGTCCGTCGCTGAGCTGGAAAGTCCCGACCAATGGTGCCCGTGCGCGCATTCGTGAAGCCGAAGCCAATACCCAGGGTGCACTGGCGCATTTCGACGGCGTGGTACTTAACGCCATCCGCGAGACCCAGACCGGTCTGGCCCAATACAGCGCACTGCTGCAACGCCGCGATGCCCTGGCCGAAGCCGAGCAGTCCGCAAAGCTTGCCGCCGAGCAGACGCACCGCTTCTTCCAGGCCGGCCGCGAGTCGTTTCTCGCTGACCTGCAAGCAACCCGCACCTACACCGATGTCACCGCGCAACTGGCCGCCGCCAATACTCAGGTCGCGATGAGCCAGATCGATTTGTTCCTTGCCCTTGGCGGTGGCTGGGAAAGCGGACGAACGAACACCTCGCACGCCAGCAAACCCTGAAGCCGTTGCTATGCTTTGAAGTGTTGGAGGGCGCCCCATGCCAAGCGCTCCTCCAATGCACATTGCTCGTGCTGGCCCAGGGGAAACCAATAATGAAGAACCCTTACGCTCTCGGCTTCTGGTGCGCTCTGGTCGCGCTGGTGCTGCTCTCGGCCACGTATTTCTACGGGATCATGCTGGCGCACCAGATCGACACGGCGATGATCTTTCTCGACAGCGCCGTCGCGCTGATTGCGGTCATGGCGATCGTTGTCGTCGCCTGGGCCTCGGTGCAAGTGCAACGGGTCAAGAAGCGCCAACTGGAACGAGGCAAGATCCTGGTGCTGATCTGGGACACCAAAGTGGCCCTGCGCCGGGTCGAAACCGTCTTTGACCGGTATTTCTGGGGGAGCTATTGGCAACCGGGACGAACGTTCGCCGAAGTCATGGGCGAGCTGACCGGTACACCGCTGGAAAAAAGTCTCGAAGCGCTGAAAAAGCAGTGTCTGGAACTCGACAAGCAGATTGATGACGAGGGCTGGCATTGGCTCAACAACGCCCGCGAACTGTCGGATGTCGCCACGGCCATGGCCCGTGAACGCTATCAGCTGGATTTTTGCGATGTGCGCGCGGACTCGGCGGGCGGGGCAGTGATCGACCGGGATTTTGAAGTGCTGGTTTACACCTGGACCGCGCGGCTGAAGACTTTTGATCATCAGCTGGATGAGATCGAGGTTCAGTATTCCTGAACAGCAAAAGATCGCAGCCTGCGGCAGCTCCTACAATGGAACGCGTTTCCCTGTAGGAGCTGCCGCAGGCTGCGATCTTTTTGCTTTCCCGAGTGTCCATAGACACTCTTTAACCTTTAAACACTGGGCCCTCGTCGGCGCCCGGTGCTAATCTCCACCGCTGAATTGCGCACAGTCGAGCCGCGACCCGCTCTCGGGTTCAAGGAAGACGACCACCCCCACAGCCACGGAAATCGATCAGGTCATTCATGAATAAATCAGCAGGCGTGCTTCTCGGAATTGTTGTTGCCATCGGCGCGATCAGCGCAGGCGGGGCCTGGTACACCGGGACCAAGATCGAAGGCGTGTTGAACAATGCGGTCAGCAACGCCAACAAAGAACTGCAAACCGCCATGGCCGGCTCCAACGGCACTGCGTCGCTGGAGCTGGTATCGCTCGAGCGCCACACCTTCACCAGCACCGCCCATTATCGCCTCAAGGGCGAAGGCGAGATGTTCGGCGAAGGGCCAGTCGAGCTGCTGTTTGTCGACCATATCGAACACGGCCCGCTGCCCTTCTCGCGCCTGGTCTCGCTGAAATGGCTGCCGGTCATGGCCACCAGCAATTACGAGCTGGAAAAGAGCCCGGCCACCGAAAAATGGTTCGCCGCCACCAAAGGCGCGGCGCCGCTCAAAGGCGTGACCAACATCGGCTACGACGAATCCACCACCAGCACCCTCGATCTGCTGCCGTTCGAAACCGCGCTTGATGAACAGTCGAACCTGAAATTCTCCGGCCTGACCATGGATATCTCCGCCAGCGCCCAGGCGCAAAAGGTCAAAGCCAACGGTTACATGGACAACTTGAAACTGAGCACTGTGGCCGAAGATCAGACACCGGTTCAGGTCGAGCTCAATGGCCTGACCCTGGCCAGCAACCTCGCCAAGAGCAGCTACGGCTATTACACCGGCGAAAATACTCTGGAGCTGACCAACAGCAAAACCACTTTCGGGCCTAAACAATCGGTGCTCGGTGTGAAGAACTTCGAAATGAAGAACCTCACCGAAGAAAACGGCAGTAACGCTTCCGGTCGCGCCGATTACAAGGTTGGCGAAGTCAGCCTCAACGACAAGAAAATCGGTTCGGCGAACATGGCCATGAGCCTGAAGAACCTCGACATCCCGTCGACCATGTCGCTGATGCAGATCTACCAGACCAAGTTGCAGCCATACGAAAAAGCCGCTGCCGAAGCCGCCGCTCAAGGTTTGCCGGCGCCGGAACTGAACCTGACTGAAGCGGAAAATGCCCAAGTCAAAGCCGATCTGCAGAAACTGTTGGCCGCCGGCCCGCAAATCGCGCTGGAAAACCTGTCGTTCAACACCGCCAACGGCGAAAGTCGCGCCAATCTGGTGATTGATCTGACCAAGCCGCAGTCGCTGGATCTGCCGCCGGATCAACTGGGCAAACAGTTGGTCGCGTTGCTCGACCTGAATATCCAGGTGTCCAAGCCGATGCTGGTCGATCTGCTCAGTGTCCAGGCGCAACTGGATGGCCAGACCGATGCCAAAGCCATCGTTGATCAGTCCAAGGAAGCCGCCGACATGTTCGCCGGCATGGCCGTCGGCTCGCAATTGGCCGTGGCCGATGGCACCAACGTTGTGACCAAGCTGCATTACGCGGCCAATCAGGTCGAATTCAACGGCCAGAAAATGACCGTTGAGCAGTTCGTCGGCTTCCTGATGAGCAAGTTTGCGGGTGTCACCCAAGTGCAATAATTCGCGGCGCTCCAGCAGAACGCCCGGCCCCTGTGTGAACAGGCGCCGGGCGTTTTGCTGTACGAGATTTGTACAGACGTGACGATTCTGAATAATTATTGCGATGTGCAAATTCGACCACCCTTGCGTGCAGACTGCCTCACCAAGCTTGGCCGAGGGCTGTCATCGTCGGCCACCGTTACGAATGGGCAAGGAGGGCATTGCGACCCGGCTGGCCATGTAAGGATGCTGACGAAATGCCGCGTATTGATGGTCCTGTATTACATCGTGGTTTGCGCCCGTTGTTCCGATTCGCCCTGTGCAGCCAGTTGCTTTGGCCGCTTGTGGCATTGGCCGACACCCCTTACGACGAAATGGTCCGCGATGCCCGCGCCGGGCATTACACGCCTGCGCTGACGGTTTTGCGCCAAGTGCCGCCGGGACAGGCGAGCGACGGACAGATCAGCGATCACCTGCAAATCGCCAGTTGGGCCGGGCTTGATGCAGAAGTGGTCAAGGTTTATGAAACCCAGGGCCGCGACCGCGCCTTGCCGGTTCAAGCGCTGACCGCCACGGCACGCGCTTATCGCAATCTCAAGCGCTGGGATCAGGCCACGCAGGTCTACAACAAAGCGCTGGCGCTGGAGCCGGACAATGCCGACCTGCAACTGGGTCTGGCGCTGACCCAGGCCGACGCCGGCAAACCTGATCAGGCAGTGAGCCGCGCCCAGGCGCTGGTGGCAGCCAAACCCGATGATCCCTCGCGTCGCCTCGCCCTGGGCTATGCGCTCGGCCGAGCCGGTAAACAGTACGACGCGTTGTTCGAATTCGACCAAGCGTTTATCCGCGCCGGCAACAAACCGGAAGTGGCCCGCGAATACGTGGTCGCGCTGCAAAAGGCCCGTCTGCCCGAGCCGGCCCTGCGTCTGGCGAGCCAACGTCCCGGCCTGATCGATCCGGTGACCCTGCGTCGCCTTGAAGGCGATCTTGCTGCCGAGCGTGTGCGCCTTGCCGAACTGGCCACCCGCAGCGAAAAAGAGCGTTACGTGATTGCCGACCGGGCATTGGCCGATTACGACAAGCTGCTCGCCACCTGGACTCCGGACGCTACCGCGCACGACGACGTGACCCGCTGGCGCATCGACCGCATGGGCGCGCTCAGGGCCCGCGCGCGCACTGCCGATGTCATCCGCGAATACGAAATATTGCAGGCTGAAGGCGTGCAGATTCCGACTTACGCCCGGCGCTGGGTCGCTGCCTCGTATCTGGATCAGCGTGAGCCGGAAATCGCCACGGATCTCTATCGCCAGGTGCTTTCTGCGCCGGACGCCGATGTCGGTGATCGCCTCGAAGACACCACCGCGCTGTACTACTCGCTGCTGGAAAGTGACCGCGCCGACGAGGCGCGCAAAGTTGCCGAAGAGGCAGCCAAAGCCCAGCGGCCGCGGGTCGAACTCAAAGGACTGCCGGTCGGCAACCCCAACGATGAGTGGATGGACGCGCAACAACTGGCGGCCCAGGCCGGCACTTACAGCGCTGACCTGCCCCACGGCGAAGAGCGCTTGCAGGCGCTGGTCGAACAGGCGCCGGGCAACCTCGGTTTGCGTCTCGCTCAGGCTGATTTGTACCTTGCCCGCGAATGGCCGCGCCGTGCCGAAAGCCAACTCAAGGAAAGCGAAAGCATGGCCCCGCGCGACGCCGGTCTGGAAGTCGCTCAGGCGCGCACGGCGATGCAATTGCAGGAATGGCGGCAGAACGATGCGCTGGTCGACGATGTGGTCGCGCGTTTTCCGGACAACCGCCAGGTGCAGCGTTTGGCCCGTGAACGCGAAGTCCACGACATGGCCGAACTGCGCGTCGAAGCCTATGGCGGCAAAGCCAACGGTGGCGGCAGCGGTGATGCCGGTGCGGTCAGCGGCAGCCGTGACTTCGGTATCCAGAGCACCGTTTACAGCCCGCCGATCAACGAAGACTGGCGCGTTTTCGCCGGTGCCGGTTATGCCACCGGTGATTTCGCCGAAGGCACCGGCCACCATCGCTTTCAACGTGTCGGCCTGGAACGGCGCACGCGGGACATGACCCTCGAAGCCGAAGTGTCGAATCACGACTACGGTTTTGGCGACAAGCAGGGCGCACGCTTGGCGATAGCCCGCGACATCAACGATCACTGGCAGTACGGCGGCAGCCTCGAATATCTCTCGGCGGAAACGCCGTTGCGTGCGCTCAACAGCGACATCAAGGCCAATGGCGGCAGCGCGTTCCTGCGCTGGCGCGCCAATGAAAGCCGCGAATGGCGGGTGTCGGTCAGCCCGTCGCATTTCAGCGATGGCAACAACCGCGTCGAAGCCTTGCTGACCGGGCGCGAGGGTATCTACAGCGCGCCGAACATCCAGGTCGATGCCGGTCTGGAAGTCGGTACCAGTCACAACTCCAAGTCTGACGACGTGCCGTACTTCAACCCGAAGTCGGACTTCAGCGTGATGCCGCTGATCAACGCCAACCACGTGCTCTATCACCGTTACGAAACCTCCTGGAGCCAGCAATTCCAGGCCGGCGCCGGCACTTACAGCCAACGCGACCACGGCACCGGCGGCATGGCATTGCTCGGTTATGGCCAACGGTATGCCTGGAACGACGTGTTCGATGTGGGCGGCATGCTCAGTGTGATCAACCGGCCTTACGACGGTGATCGGGAAACTGATCTGCGTCTGCTCGTCGACCTCACTTTCCGCTTCTAGAAGAGTTTGAAGATGCCTTTTATCTCGCGTTTCATCCTTCTGCTGGGAGCGCTGCTGATCAGCGCCTGCGCCCAGCAAGCCCCGGCCTTCGCGCCGCCTTCCGAGCGCCCGGTCGCGGACAGCGAACAAGCGTGGCCGAAAAACCAGGTGCTCGGCATCGCCTATCACGATGTCGAGGACCGCGATCCCGATCAGGCCGTGGTGGCGGTACGCACCGAGCGCATGATCGAGCAACTCGCCTGGCTGCGCGAGAACGGCTACAAACCGGTGACCGTCGACCAGATCATGGCCGCGCGCAAGGGCGGCCCGGAGCTACCGGCGAAAGCGGTATTGCTCAGCTTCGACGACGGTTATGCGAGCTTCTACACCCGTGTGCTGCCGGTATTGCGCGCCTATAACTGGCATGCCTTGCTGGCGCCGGTCGGCACCTGGATCGACACGCCGCTGAATCAGCCGGTGGATTTTGCCGGTACGCCGCGCAAGCGTTCGGACTTCCTCACCTGGGATCAGGTACGCGAAATTTCCAGATCCGGTTTGGTGGAAATCGCCGCGCACACCGACGCCAACCACAAAGGCATTCTGGCCAACCCGCAGGGCAACCTGCAGCCGGCGGCCGCCACCCGGCGTTATGACCCGGTGACGAAAAGTTACGAATCCGAAGCCGATTTCCAGGCGCGGATTCGTAGCGACGTGAAGAATATCTCGGAAAAAATCCGCAAGGTCACCGGTTACAAGCCGCGTGTCTGGGTCTGGCCTTACGGCACCGCTGACGGTACGTCGCTGACGGTGGTTGGCGAGGAGGGCTATGAAATGGCCCTGACTCTCGACGACGGCCTCGACACCCTCGACAACCTGATGAGCAGCCCGCGCTTTCTCGTCGCGTCCGACCCTGACGGCACCCACTTCGCCAACAGCATCGTTTCGGTGCAAGCCCAATCGGCCATGCGCGTGGTCCACGTCGATCTGGACAACGTCTACGATCCGGACCCGGCGCAACAGGACATCAACCTCGGCAAACTCGTGCAGCGCATGGCTGACCTGGGCGCCAACACGGTGTTCCTGCAAGCGTTCGCCGATCCGAAGGGCGATGGGCTGGTGCATTCGCTGTACTTCCCTAATCGCCACCTGCCGGTACGCGCCGACCTGTTCGACCGTGTCGCCTGGCAACTGCGCACCCGTGCTCACGTGAAGGTGTATGCGTGGATGCCGGTGCTGAGTTTCGAACTCGATGCGAAGCTGCCACGCGTCACCCGTTGGGACCCGAAAACCGGTACCACGTCGGTCGACCCGAAGCAGTACAAACGCCTGTCACCGTTTAACCCCGAAGTGCGCAAAATCATCGGTGAAATCTACGAGGACCTGGCGCGCCTGACGTCGGTCGACGGCATTCTGTATCACGACGATGCAGTGCTGTCGGATTTCGAAGATGCCACTTCCGATGCTTTGAAAGCCTACGCCGCGCAAGGCTTGCCGGGCACGGTCGCTGCGCTGCGCGACGATCCGGCGGCCATGCAGCGCTGGACGCGTTTCAAGAGCCGTTACCTGATCGACTTCACCAACGAACTCACCGCCAAGGTCCGTGCGATTCGCGGCCCGCAGGTGCTGACCGCACGCAACATCTTCGCCGAGCCGATGCTCAATCCGGAAAGTGAAGCGTGGTTCGCGCAGAACCTTGACGACTTCCTCGCCACCTACGACTGGACGGCGCCGATGGCCATGCCGCTGATGGAAAAACAGACTCAGGCGCAGTCCGGCCCTTGGCTCGAAGCGTTGGTCGCCACGGTGAAGAAACGTCCCGGTGCGCTCAATCGCACGGTGTTCGAATTGCAGGCGCGCGACTGGAACAAAAAGGATCAGGCCGATATCGATGCCGCGCATTTGGCCGACTGGATGGGCCGTCTCAAGCGTCAGGGTGCGACCAGCTTCGGTTATTACCCGGACAACTTCCTCGACAACCTGCCAGACCTGAAAACCGTAAGGCCTGCACTCTCCAACAAATGGAACCCATGACATGCTGGATAGACTGTTTGCCCTGCTTGTTCTGGCGCTCGTCCTCGGCGTGCCGCTGGGCCTGATTTTCCTCGTGACCGGGCAGTTCCTGATGGACTTCGTGTTCTTCTACCCACTGTTCATGTCCGGGTTGTGGATTGCCGGCGGCCTGTATTTCTGGCTGCACTGGGAGCGTCACTGGCCGTGGCAGGACGACACGCTGCCGCCACCGCTGGAAGGCGAGCCGCTGATCTCGATCCTGATTCCTTGCTACAACGAAGGCGACAACGCCGCTGACACCATCCATGCGGCGCTGGCCCAGCATTATCCGAACATCGAAGTCATCGCGATAAACGATGGTTCCAAGGACAACACCGCCGCAGTCCTCGATGCGCTGGCCAAGGAAGATCCGCGTCTGCGCGTGCTGCACCTGGCGGAAAACCAGGGCAAAGCCGTCGCTCTGCGCATGGGCGCCATTGCTGCGCGCAGTGAATATCTGGTGTGCATTGACGGTGACGCGCTACTGGCGCCGAACACCGCAGCTTATCTGGTAGCGCCGATGCTCGATAATGCGCGTCTCGGTGCGGTGACCGGCAACCCGCGCATTCGTACGCGTTCGACACTGGTCGGGCGAGTGCAGGTGGGTGAATTCTCATCGATCATCGGTTTGATCAAACGCACGCAACGCGTGTTCGGGCGGATCTTCACCGTGTCTGGCGTGATCGTCGCGTTCCGCCGTACGGCGCTGAACCGGGTCGGTTACTGGAGCCCGGACATGATCACCGAAGACATCGACATCAGCTGGAAGCTGCAACTGGATCACTGGAGCATCTTTTACGAACCGCGCGCACTGTGCTGGATTCTCATGCCGGAAACCCTCGGCGGCCTGTGGAAGCAGCGTCTGCGCTGGGCCCAGGGCGGCGCCGAAGTGCTGTTCAAGAATATTCGCGGCATCTGGCAGTACCGCCACCGGTACCTGTGGCCTCTGCTGTTCGAATACTGCCTGTCGACCGGTTGGGCTTTCACCTTCCTGTTGTCGGTGATTTTCTGGGCCGTCGGCAAGTTCGTGGTCATGCCGGAAGCCATCGCCGTGGATCACCTGATGCCGCCGGCGTTTACCGGACTGTTGCTGGCCTTTGTCTGCCTCGTGCAATTCGCGGTGAGCATCATCATTGACCGCCGCTACGAGCCGGGGCTGGGCAAAACCATGTTCTGGGTGGTCTGGTATCCGATTGCGTTCTGGCTCGTCAGCCTGCTGACCACCCTGGTCAGCTTCCCCAAAGTGTTGTTCGGTCAACATCAGAAACGCGCGCGCTGGGTCAGTCCCGACCGGGGCATCAAGCCGATCGGCGACGATACAGAGGAGGTGATCAAATGAAAATCATCCGGACCCGCCAACGACCCTTTCTGGTCGTGGTCGATGTGATTCTCACGGTTGTGGCCTGGGTAGGCCTGTTGTACCTGCTGTTCCGTGGGCTATGGCCGTTGTTTGCCTCCCAGGTAAGCGAGTCAGCCATCGACAACTCGGCATTCGACGCGTTGGGCACTCTGGAAATCTACCTGTGGGTGGCATTGGTCAACGCTCTGATCCTGATCGGTTGGGCGCGTTATCAACAGCGCAAGAGCCGCAGCTTCGCTCAGCGCCGGTTGCCTTCGCCGGTCATCGACGATGCGGGACTGAGCAAAAGTTTCAAACTGAGCGACGACCGATTCCAGAAACTGCGCACGCCCGGGGTGATGACCATTCACAACGATCAGGAAGGCGATATCAGCAACGTAGTCACGCATTTCTGGCCGTTACAGCTGGAGAGTCTGCCGCCACCGCTGGCACCGCTGGAGCATCCGCGGGTGATCTTTCTGCATGCCGATGAGGGAGACAATCGCGAGCCCCTGCCCCGCTAAAGGCAGGCCTCACCTGTAGAAGCTGCCGAAGGCTGCGATCTTTTGATCTTGTTTTTCAAGAATCACAGATCGCAGCTAAAGGCATGCCTCCCTGTAGGAGCTGCCGAAGGCTGCGATCTTTTGATCTTGTCTTTCAAGAATCAACAGATCGCAGCCTCGTTTCACTCGTCAGCTCCTACAGTGGATCGGGGTCAGGCCTGGATCAGCGTCCACGCCTCTTTCATCCGCAACGGCTGCTTCATTCGCTCGGCGAGCAGCGCCATCGCACGTTGCTTGTCGCATGCCACCGCGGCGACGACGATGCCGTCTTTGGCGAACAGACCAATGAACGGCGGATTCTCCGGTTCGCCGCTGAATTCGACTTCGTCCCACTCCTTGGCATGACCAAGATAGTCATAGTTCTTGCCGAAGTGGTACGTCCAGAAAAACGGCACATCCAGATAGTGTTCCTCGCCGCCAAGCATGTTTGCAGCGGCAATTCGCGCGTGCTGCTGAGCCAGCCGCCAATGTTCGATACGGGTCGGCTCGCCGCTCAACGGGAACGTGGCGATATCGCCGATGGCCCACACGCTTTCGGTCACGCGCATGTCGCCATCGACCCGCAACGATTGATCGTCCTCTTGGGGCAATGAGGCGAATGCCTCCGTGGCGGGATGAACGCCGACCCCGGCCAGCACCAGATCAGCCGCCAGCCGCAGGCCATTGTCCAGCAGCACGCCATCGACCTTGTCTTCGCCAAGAATTTCCATGGCTTCATGCTCGCTGATGAATTTCACGCCGTGCGCCTCGTGGAGCGCGCGGATCGCCTTGCCGACGGCGTCGCCGAATTGCTTGGCGAAGGGAGTGGCATGGCGCGCGAGAACAGTGACGTCGAGACCGTATTCGCGCAGGGCCGATGCACATTCGAGCGCAATGAAGCTGTCGCCGATGATCACCGCGCGTTGACCCGGTTGAGCGGCCTGCATGATCTGTTCGGCCTGGGCTTTTGAGCGAAGAACGAAGACGTTCGACAGGTCGGCGCCGGGTAATTTCAGTGGATTCGGTGCCCCGCCCGTGGCCAGTACGACGGCGTCGTAGCGCAAGGTCCCACCGTTATTCAGCTGAAGGACTTTGCCTGGGGCATCGACTGAAGTGACTTCGCCCTGCACCCGTTCGAGGCGCTGCGCTTGATAGAACGCCTCGTCGCGCAGGCGCGGCGCTTCTTTGGCCGTCATCTCGCCGGCGAGGACAAATTTGCTTAACACGGTGCGGTCATATCCGGCGTCAGGTTCGCCATCGACCAGCACGATTCGCCCGCCAAAACCTTTCTCCCGCAGTGCCGCCGCGCACGCCGTGCCTGCGGCCCCGGCGCCGACCACAACGAACGTGCGCGGGTCATCGGCGGGCGGTGTGTGTTGATCTGGCAAAGGCTGATCGTCGACCCAGACTTCGTCGCCACGCAGCTCCAATGGATAGCGTTTGAGACTGTCCAGCGACGGCGGCTCGCACAAACCGCCGTCCTCGGCGCGGTACGCAGCTTTGTGCCAAGGGCAGATCAGCCGTCCGTGACACAAGGCGCCCTCGGCCAAGGGCGCGCCGGCGTGCGGGCATTGGCCCTGAAAGGCACGCAACTCGCCATTGGCACGCAGCAACACAATCTTGCAGTCGCCGATTTCGACTTGCAGGCCACGGTCTTGCGGGACGTCTTGGGCATGGGCGACACGGTGCAGGGACATTTTCGGCTTCCTCGCAGGCATTTCTCTTACGAGTTGACGCCGTCGTGCGAGGTTCAGCCATTTGTTGCTGCCAAGGCACGAACGGTACAGCTATAGTTTGCGGGCCGACGATGGCCTCACTGCACAAGGTGTTCCCGGAATGACCCGATTGACCTCTCTCAACCCATGGCTGGCGGCCATCGCCGTGACCCTTTGCGTGCAGGTTTCGGCGCAGGCCCAGGAGCGCTTTACCCTCAGCATCCCGGGCGTCTCGGATAACCGCCTGTTTACCTCGGCAGCAGCCAGCGATGCACCCGGTTGCGGCGGCAAGAACCAGTCGCCGGCGCTGAGCTGGAACGCCGGCCCCACCGGCACTCAAAGCTACGCCATCGTCATGCACGACCCGGACGGGCAGAAAGGCCTGGGCGTCGATCACTGGATTCACTACGGCATCAAACCCACCACCCATCAGATCGCGGCCGGCGTCGGCGCCAAATCCGCGCTCGAAGGCGTCGGCGGCACCAACAGCAAAGGCAACACCCATTACATGGGCCCGTGCCCGCCAGTGGGCGACAGCGCGCACCACTACATCATCCAGATCTACGCCCTCGACCTTGGTCCGGACGCCTTGCCCGCCGGCCTGACCCGCGCCGAGCTGATGGAAAAAATCAAAGGCCACGTGCTGCGTAACAGCAGTGCGGTACGTCGCTATCACCGCTGAGGTTTTGCCGCTTGGGAACGGCTGACCTCAGCGGCCCATCCGCCATTTGGCATTAGCCCGCGAAAACGCGCACTATCGAGCGCATAGCCAATGCGCTGGAGGAAACCGTGGCAGCAAAAATCGACCGCATCGCCCAACTTCTCAGCTGCCCGCAAAAGGGTGAGGAGATGCGCCGAGCGATTACTGAAGCACGTAAGGAGTTTCTGCTGAATCAGCCGGAAGAAGACCTGGTTCAGGAAGACGAGGTTTTTGACGAGGTCGAGGAGGAGGGGGATGACGACGAGTATGATGAGTTTGACTGGACGACGGAGTGAGTTGATCCAGCGTCGTCATCAGCGCCCACAAAAAAGCCCCGGACCATTACAGTCCGGGGCTTTCTCGTTTAAATCAATGGCGCACCAGGCGGGATTCGAACCCACGACCCCTGCCTTCGGAGGGCAGTACTCTATCCAGCTGAGCTACTGGTGCAGCGGGCGACATCATACCTAGGTCGGCTCGGGGCGTCCATGCCGGGTTTGGGCGGGTTTTGTCAGTGTGCGTGTCGGCGCAAAATCGCTGCATTCCTTAAAGCGGTAACGTCCTGCAAAACCCTCGCTTGGCGCTTTGCCGGGGTTGATCTATGGTTTTTCTGCGGCAAGGGCTTTTGATGCGTTGATCTGAAAAGCGGCATTTTTGTTCTTTTTTTCGAACGGCCTATTGTCCTTTAACCCCTTTGATCCTACGATCCGTTTGAGATTTCAAACGCTCGTTGACGGGGTGTTGATGCGCCGGTGGTTCTAATCGTCCACTGTTGATGCGCCACAACCGGTCACTGATTTCCCTGACGGCAGCCTTGCGAGGCGCCTTTCTACAATCATAATTTGCTCCGCGCAGGCCGCGGTGCTGTTAAGGAAAGCCGACATGCAGCTTAAAGACACCCAGTTGTTCCGCCAGCAAGCCTTCATTGATGGCGCTTGGGTCGATGCGGACAACGGTCAGACGATCAAGGTCAATAACCCGGCCACCGGCGAAATCCTCGGCACCGTGCCGAAGATGGGCGCTGCCGAAACCCGCCGTGCCATTGAAGCGGCAGACAAGGCGCTGCCGGCCTGGCGGGCACTGACCGCCAAAGAGCGTGCCGGCAAACTGCGTCGCTGGTTCGAACTGATGATCGAAAATCAGGACGACCTCGCGCGCCTGATGACCCTCGAGCAGGGCAAGCCACTGGCCGAAGCCAAGGGCGAAATTGTTTACGCCGCATCGTTCATCGAGTGGTTCGCTGAAGAGGCCAAGCGCATCTACGGCGACGTGATTCCGGGTCACCAGCCAGACAAGCGTCTGATCGTGATCAAGCAGCCCATCGGTGTGACCGCTGCCATTACGCCGTGGAACTTCCCGGCGGCGATGATCACCCGCAAGGCCGGTCCAGCGCTGGCTGCCGGTTGCACCATGGTGCTCAAGCCTGCTTCGCAAACGCCTTTCTCCGCATTCGCCCTGGCCGAACTGGCTCAGCGCGCGGGCATTCCGGCTGGCGTGTTCAGCGTGGTGTCCGGCAGCGCCGGCGACATCGGCAGCGAGCTGACCAGCAACCCGATCGTGCGCAAACTGTCCTTCACCGGTTCGACCGAAATCGGTCGCCAGTTAATGGCTGAATGCGCCAAAGACATCAAGAAAGTCTCGCTGGAACTGGGCGGCAACGCGCCATTCATCGTGTTCGACGATGCGGATCTGGATAAGGCCGTCGAAGGCGCGATCATTTCCAAGTACCGCAACAACGGCCAGACCTGCGTCTGCGCCAACCGTCTGTACATTCAGGATGCGGTCTACGACGCATTCGCCGAGAAGCTGAAAGTGGCTGTGGCCAAGCTGAAGATCGGTAACGGTCTTGAAGACGGCACCACCACCGGCCCGCTGATCGACGAAAAAGCCGTAGCCAAGGTTCAGGAACATATCGCTGATGCGGTGAGCAAAGGCGCAACCGTGCTGGCCGGTGGCAAGGCGATGGAAGGCAATTTCTTCGAGCCGACCATCCTCACCAACGTGCCGAAAAACGCCGCAGTTGCCAAGGAAGAAACCTTCGGACCGCTGGCGCCGCTGTTCCGCTTCAAAGACGAAGCCGAAGTGATCGCGATGTCCAACGACACCGAGTTCGGTCTGGCGTCGTACTTCTACGCGCGTGACCTTGGCCGTGTGTTCCGCGTGGCGGAAGCGCTGGAATACGGCATGGTCGGCGTCAACACCGGGCTGATCTCCAACGAAGTCGCGCCATTCGGCGGCATCAAGGCCTCGGGCCTGGGCCGTGAAGGCTCCAAGTACGGCATCGAAGATTACCTGGAAATCAAATACCTCTGCCTGGGCATCTAAGTTCGGACAAGGATCGCTGCAAACGCAAAGGGCACGAGAGCGCTGTCCCTTTGCGTCGTTTCAGAACCGGAATTTTCTCTGCGGCCGGGAACGCCGTGGCAGTCGATCATCGCATGCTGCCACCGCCGATTCCTCCCGCTTCATCCTTGAACTGCGCCGCCCGATGAGCGGCGAATGAGGACTGTAATGAGCAAGACTAACGCTGAACTGATGGCCCGTCGCACCGCAGCTGTTCCACGTGGCGTCGGCCAGATTCACCCGATCTTCGCCGAATCGGCAAAGAACGCTACCGTGACTGACGTCGAAGGTCGTGAGTTCATCGACTTCGCTGGTGGTATCGCCGTACTCAACACTGGCCACGTACACCCGAAAATCATCGCCGCCGTGACCGAGCAGCTGAACAAGCTGACGCACACCTGCTTCCAGGTGCTGGCCTACGAGCCATACGTTGAACTGTGCGAAAAAATCAACGCCAAGGTGCCAGGTGATTTCGCCAAGAAAACCCTGCTGGTCACCACCGGTTCCGAAGCCGTCGAAAACGCCGTGAAGATCGCCCGTGCCGCCACTGGCCGCGCTGGAGTGATCGCGTTCACCGGCGCTTATCACGGCCGTACCATGATGACTCTGGGCCTGACCGGTAAAGTCGTTCCGTACTCCGCAGGCATGGGCCTGATGCCAGGCGGCATCTTCCGCGCGCTGTACCCGAACGAGCTGCATGGCGTGAGCATCGACGATTCGATCGCTTCCATCGAGCGCATCTTCAAGAACGATGCCGAGCCGAAAGACATCGCCGCGATCATCATCGAACCGGTTCAGGGCGAAGGCGGTTTCTACGTCGCTCCGAAGGAGTTCATGAAGCGTCTGCGCGCGCTGTGTGACCAGCACGGCATCCTGCTGATTGCTGACGAAGTGCAGACCGGCGCTGGCCGTACCGGTACGTTCTTCGCCATGGAGCAGATGGGCGTTGCTGCCGACCTGACCACGTTCGCCAAATCCATCGCTGGCGGCTTCCCGCTGGCCGGTGTCTGCGGCAAGGCCGAATACATGGACGCCATCGCTCCTGGCGGCCTGGGCGGCACCTATGCCGGCAGCCCGATCGCTTGCGCTGCGGCCCTGGCCGTAATGGAAGTGTTCGAGGAAGAACAACTGCTGGATCGCTGCAAAGCGGTTGGCGAGCGTCTGGTCACTGGCCTCAAGGCTATTCAGGCCAAGTATCCGGTGATTGGTGAAGTGCGTGCTCTGGGCGCAATGATCGCGGTCGAGCTGTTTGAAAACGGCGACAGCCACAAGCCGAACGCTGCAGCGGTAGCGTCCGTTGTCGCCAAAGCGCGCGACAAGGGTCTGATCCTGCTGTCCTGCGGCACCTACGGCAACGTTCTGCGCGTGCTGGTTCCGCTGACTTCGCCGGACGAGCAACTGGACAAAGGTCTGGCGATCATCGAAGAGTGCTTCTCCGAGCTCTGATCACCCAGTGTGACCTGATCGACAAAAAACCCGCTTCGGCGGGTTTTTTTATACCCCCTGAAACATATCGGATGCTTTGGCGCTGTATCGAATCGCCAGCATTGGCTAAGGTTCAGGCATTGCAAGGGAGAGCGCGCATGACTGCTGTTGAATTACCCGCCGCACCGCGAGTGCTGATTGCCGAGGCCGATCCGTGGTCGCGTGACCTGCTCAAACAGGTTCTGTTGAATGTGCGTTGCGATGCGCGACTGGACCTGTGTGCCGATGGCCAGCAAGCCCTGTCGATGCTTGGCGAGATTCCCTATGACCTGGCCATCGTCGATTGGGAGTTGCCCGGCGTCGATGGCTTGAACGTGTTGCGCAATGTGCGTCAGCGCAAACGTAATCCGCCGCTTCCGTTCATCCTGATGAGCAGCCGCAACGACAGCGCCAGTGTCCGTGAGGCCATACCGCTGGCGCCGACGGCGTATCTGACCAAACCGCTGAACATGGAGAGCCTGACCGAGCGCTTGCAGGGGTTGTTGCTCAATGCCGGGGAGGAAGTGTTTTGTGAAGTGCCCGCTCTGGCGCTGGGCATGACCTTGTCGGTTTTTCTCGAGCGGCGCCGCGAACAGGCCGATGGCGCGCCGTTGATGACTGACGTGCAACTGGCGGTGAAGCGCAGCCTCAATCCCGGCGGTCTGGATCTGAAATTGCTGGAAGAAGAAATTCGCACCGATCCGCAAATCACTGCGGTGCTGATCGCAGCGGCCAATAGCGCCGCGCAACATCATGGTGCGCCAGTGCAAACCTTGGCTCAGGCGCTCCATCGGCTGGGTACCGGGCAAAGCATGAACCTCATTCTGGGGCTCGCGCTCAAGCGCAGCGCCAGGCTCAGTGACCCGTGTCTGGCGGACTACGCCGAACGTTATTGGGAGCTGTCGCTGCACACCGCTGAATATGCACGCACGCTGGCGCGCCTGCTCGATCTCGATCAGGAGCGCTGCTATTGCGCCGGGATGCTGCATTGTCTGGGTGATCTGGCGCTATTGCGCTGCTTGCAGGAGTGGCAGCAGGCTGGCGGCACGCTGGATGAATGGGAGGAGGTCGGCGAAGCGCTCGCCGAATTTGGCGCCGCGTATGGTTCGGCATTGCGCACGCGTTGGCGTTTGCCACTGGAATTGCGCGAGTTGATCGCTGCGGTGTATCAGCTCGGTGGCGGGGTGTATTCCCGCGAGGCGCTGGTGATGAACATGGCCGCGCAGATGGCGCGCATGACCGAGCATGAGGGGATCGAGGAACTGGCGAAGAGCCGCACGGCGCGTTTGCTCAAGATCGGTTTGCCGGAATTGCTGCGGATGCGTAAGTAACCCGGAACAATGCAAATCACTGTGGGAGCGGGCTCGCCCGCGATGGCGTCGGCGCAGACAACATCTGCTGAATGTGCTGGCCTCATCGCTGGCAAGCCAGCTCCCACAGGTTTTGTGGCGGATTCAAATAGGGTCTACGCAGAAATAATCCGGTTCTTGCCCTGCCGCTTCGCCTCGTACATCGCCATATCCGCACGGGCGAACAGGCTGTCGAGGCTCTCGTCATCCTCGGTAAGGCTGGTCAGGCCCTGGCTGACGGTGATGCCGAATGTCTGGCCGTCATGGTTGAAGCGCAATCGCTGAATTTCCTGCTGCAACCGCTCGGCCACCTGCATGGCCATATCCGGCGCGCACCCCGGAAACACCGCGGCAAACTCTTCTCCGCCAATCCGCCCAAACACATCGCCGCGGCGCAATGAGCCGCGTCCGCACTCGGCAATCCGCTGCAATACGTTATCGCCTTCCTGATGGCCGTAGGTGTCGTTGATGACTTTGAAATCATCGATATCCAGCAGCAGAAACGCCATTGGCGATCCTTGCAGGCGGGCTTGCTGGAATTCGCGATTGGCGCATTCGAAGAAATGGCGACGATTGCTGCTCTGGGTCAGGACATCGGTGGTCGCCAAGCGTTGCAGCTCGGCTTCCATGTGCTTCTTGTCGGTAATGTCTTCAGCGATGCCGACAATGATCACCGGTTGCCCGGGTTCGTCCTGACGGTTGATGAAGCACTTGTCGCTGAGCCAGCGCACCTGGCCGTCGGCAGCGATGATCCGATACTCACGATCTTCTACCGCGCCTTTGTGCAAGACCTCGGCGAGGCTGCGCTCGGCATAGTCCAGGTCGTCGGGATAGATGCTGTCGCGCCACTGGTTATAGTCCGCCAGTACAAGCGCAGCGGAGCGGCCGAAAATGCGTTCATAGGCGGGGCTGACGTACAACACCTGCCGAGTCTCCCAGTTGAAAGCCCAAAGCACAGCGTTGACGCTCACCAGCAATGAGCTGAACAGTTGCTCGCGTTCGCTGAGGCGAGCGACTTCGCCCTGAGCGTGCATCAAGGCCATGAGGGTTTGCGCGGCTTCTGGCCACTGCGGGAAACATGAGTCTTTCTGGTTGTTATTGACCATCGACACAGATCTCAAAGGGCGTGCCGCATCGACGACGGCCACGGTACAGCGCGCCGGGATGGCGAAGTGTCATTGAGATAGGGGATTTTTGCCGAAGTTCCCGGTTATTACCGGAACTGCAAGCGGGACTCTGCTCAGCTGTAGGAGCTGTCGAGTGAAACGAGGCTGCGATGTTTTGATTTTGGAAAGCAATTCAAAAGATCGCAGCCTGCGGCAGCTCCTACAGGGTCAAGCGGCAGGGCGTAAAGAGTAGGTTTTCAGCTGATCAGCGAATTCACGCAACGACTGGATGCCACTGGCCTCTGCCTCGTGAATCCACTCTTTGATAGCGGCGAGCATGTCGTGGCCATTGGAACTGGTCTTGACCCAGATCTGCTGCAGCGCCAGACGTTTTTCGTAGATCACCTTCAGTGCCTGGCTGTGTTCGAGCATGTTCTGAATGCGCAGATGGTGACGGTCTTCCAACAGACTGGTTTCTCGCGACAAGAGACGTTTGGCGCGGTGGAACTGGTGGCGCACCGAATGATCGACCTTGGCCAGCTCTTGCTTGACCAGCGGGCCGATCACCAGCTTGCGGTACTGCGCCATGATCTGGAAACGGTTGTTGAGGATCGCCATCGCGGTGTCCATGTCCAGATTGCCCTTGCCTTCGACACGGTGCGCAATCGGCGCGACACGCTGCACCTTGGCCAGACGCAGGAAACAGAAGACCTTGATCCAGGCCCAACCTAGGTCGAACTCCCACTTCTTCACCGACAGCTTGGCCGAGTTGGGATAGGTGTGATGGTTGTTATGCAGTTCTTCGCCGCCGATCAGGATGCCCCACGGCACCAGATTGGTCGCCGCATCGCGGCATTCGAAGTTGCGATAGCCGACGGCATGCCCCAGACCGTTGATCACGCCAGCGGCCCACACCGGGATCCACATCATCTGAATCGCCCAGATGGTGATGCCGATGGTGCCGAACAGCATGAGGTCAATGCCACCCATGATCGCCACGCCGAGCAGCGGGTAGCGGCTGTAGACGTTGCGCTCGATCCAGTCTTCCGGGCAGTTCTTGCCGTAGATGCGCAGGGTTTCCGGGTTCTGTGCTTCGCTGCGATACAGCTCGGCGCCGGTGCGCAGCACGGTGGACAGACCCTTGATGACCGGGCTGTGCGGGTCATCTTCGGTTTCGCATTTGGCGTGGTGCTTGCGGTGGATGGCAGTCCACTCGCGGGTGTTCTGCGCCGTGGTCAGCCACAGCCAGAAACGGAAAAAGTGCTTCAGACCCGCATTCAGCTCGAGCGAGCGATGGGCCGAGTAACGGTGCAGATAGACCGTGACCGCAACAATCGTCACGTGGGTCATCAGCAGGGTGACCGCGACCAGAGACCAGGCCGACAAGCCAAGAAAACCTTCGTACCACATAGGCTATAGGGCCCTCGATAAAGATAAAAACAGCCGTTGCATTATCACCAAGCACACAGATAAAACCAGTCGCCCTTTCAGATAAGAGTCGCTGAATGTTTCTTGACTTATAATCCCAGCTTTTTTGTAGGGACTTGGACAGCCGAATGTCTGCCACTTATCGCGATGCCTTGCGTGCAGCGCTGCTCTATCTGGTGCTTGCTGTCGTGTGGCTGCTGGCTACTGATCATTTATTAAACAATTTCTTCGATGATTCCGTCGATCGTGCCCGCTGGCAACTGATCAACGGTTATGCATTGGCGGCGGTCAGCGCGGGGCTGATCTTTCTGGCACGGGCGCGTTTGTGTGCGTTTCTCGGGATTGGTGCGCGCCTGCGTGAGCGGCAGGCCGATCGTGAGCGCTTGCGCCAGGCTGCCGCCGTGTTCGATTGCACCCGTGAAGGCGTGTTGGTCACCGACCATCGCGGGCTGATCGTCCACGTCAACCGGGCGTTCATGGCCATTACCGGTTACCAGCGCGAAGAAGTCCTCGGGCAGCAGCCGAGCCTGTTCAAGTCGGGTCATCATCCGCCAGAGTTTTACCAAGTGATGTTTGCCACGCTGGAGAAGCAGGGCGAATGGAGCGGTGAGATCTGGAACCGGCGCAAGAGCGGTGAGATTTATCCACAGTGGCAAACCATTCGCGTCATTTGCGACGATCAGAGGCAGCTCAGCCATTACGTCGCGGTGTTTTCAGACATCACCGCGATCAAGGATTCCGAGCACGAACTCAAGCACCTTGCCCACCACGATCCGCTCACCGACTTGCCCAATCGCCTGTTGTTCAGCGACCGCGCCGAACAGGCGCTGGCCTCCGCGCAAGTGCACAAGCGCGGCTGCGCGTTGCTGATGCTGGATCTCGATCACTTCAAGATGATCAATGACAGCCTTGGGCATAACGTTGGTGATCGGTTGCTCAAAGCGCTGGCGCTGCGCTTGCAGGAATTGTTCGGCCCCGGCATCACGCTGGCGCGGCTCGGCGGTGACGAGTTCGCCGTGCTGGCGGAAAGTTGTCCACAGCCTGGACAGGCGGCGGCGTTGGCACAGCGCATTCTCGATGCGTTGAAGAAACCCCTGCACGTCGACGGCCATGAACTGTTCATCAATGCCAGCATTGGCATCAGCCTGTTTCCCAATGATGCATTGAGCGCCGAGCAGTTGCTGCGCAACGCCGATGCGGCGCTTTTCAAGGCCAAGAGCAACGGCCGTGACGGTTACGCGTTGTACACCGAAGAACTCACGCTTCACGCTCAGCAGCGCGTCGAAATTGCTTTCGAATTGCGCCGCGCACTGGAACAGCAGGAACTGCGTGTTCATTACCAACCGGTGCATGAATTGAAGGGCAGTCGCTTGGTCGGCGTCGAGGCTTTGGTGCGTTGGCAGCATCCGCAGCGGGGGCTGGTGTCGCCGGCAGAATTCATCCCGATTGCCGAGCGCACCGGGTTGATCGCCGAGATCGATGCCTGGGTGATGCAGCAGGCGTGTCGGCAGATGTGCGAGTGGCAGCAGGCCGGGGTGGTGCTGTCGTTTGTTGCGGTGAATGTGTCGTCGCGATTGTTTGCCCGCCGCGAGCTGTACGAGCAGGTGGCGCAGGTGTTGGACGAAACTGGTCTGGCTCCGGCGTATCTGGAGCTGGAAGTCACTGAAAGTGCGGTGATGGATGACCCGGAGGTGGCGCTGGAACAGATGCACCGCTTGCGCGAACTCGGGATTCGTCTGGCGATTGACGATTTCGGCACGGGGTATTCGTCGCTGCTGCGGCTCAAGCGATTGCCGGTGCAAAAGTTGAAGATTGATCAGGGTTTTGTCGCGGGTTTGCCGTGGGATGAAGATGACGCGGCAATCGTCCGGGTCATTATCGCGCTGGCGCGGAGCATGGGCATGCAGGTGCACGCCGAGGGCATTGAGCAGGTCGAGCAAGCGGCGTTTTTGCTCGAGCAGGCGTGCGATTTGGGACAGGGATATTGGTTTGGACGCCCGAGCCCTGCGGCGGACATTGATTGGGCACGCGCTCCGCTGATTGGTTGAAGATCAAAAGATCGCAGCCTGCGGCAGCTCCTACATGGATCCGTGCAGGAGCTGCCGCAGGCTGCGATCTTTTTTGCTTTCTCAACGCGTAGGCCCTTGCCTCGCCACATAATGTTTTCTGGTTATATAAACATTCTTAAATAGTCTTTTTAAGAATATCTGCGTCTCTCTTATATTGCTCCCACGCCGAACGCAGTGCCGCCCACTGCAAGGCAATCCCCTTCAAAGGAGCAGCACCATGAGCGCATCCCTTCGCAGCGTTGACGGTCAGGACGAAAGCACCATCTTGCGTGAAATCCAGAGCGCCCTGCGCGATCTGCGGTTCGGCGCGGTGGAAATCACTGTGCACAACGCGCAAGTCGTGCAGATCGAACGCAAAGAGAAATTCCGTTTGCAGCAACCGGGGAAGCAACCGGGCTGAGTTGAAAATCAAAAGATCGCAGCCTGCGGCAGCTCCTACAGGGGGCTGTGTGCAGGAGCTGCCGAAGGCTCGGGCCGCGATCGGACGATCTTTGAACCGGCACAACGATTTCCGAAATACATAAGAAAAAGCCACCACCAAGAATTCCAGGAGCTTTCACCATGTCGTCGATTCGCCGTTACGCTTTGGCCGCGCTGGCCAGTGCTGTGTTTGCCGGTTCTGCGGTTGCCAAGGATTACGAGCTGCTGAACGTGTCGTATGACCCGACCCGCGAGCTGTATCAGGAATACAACGCCGAATTCATCAAGTTCTGGCAGAAAGATCACGCCGGCGACAACGTGAAAATCCAGCAGTCTCACGGTGGTTCGGGCAAGCAGGGCCGTGCGGTAATCGACGGTCTGCGCGCTGACGTGGTGACCTTGGCCCTGGCCGGTGACATCGACGAAATCGCCAAACTCGGCAAAAGCCTGCCGGCCGACTGGCAGAAGCGTTTGCCGGAAGCGAGCACGCCGTACACTTCGACCATCGTGTTCCTGGTGCGCAAGGGCAACCCGAAAGGCATCAAGGACTGGGGTGATCTGGTCAAGAACGACGTCTCGGTGATCACGCCGAATCCGAAAACCTCAGGTGGCGCGCGCTGGAACTTCCTCGCGGCCTGGGCCTATGGCCTGAAGGCCAACGGCGGTGACGAAGCCAAAGCCAAAGAATACGTGCAAACCCTGTTCAAGCACGTGCCGATTCTCGACACCGGCGCCCGTGGTTCGACCATTACTTTCGTCAACAACGGCCAGGGCGATGTGTTGCTGGCTTGGGAAAACGAAGCGTTCCTGGCGCTGAAAGAAGACGGCGGCGCCGACAAGTTCGACATCGTCGTGCCGTCGCTGTCGATCCTCGCCGAACCGCCAGTGGCGGTGGTCGACAAGAATGCCGAGAAGAAGGGCAACGCGCAGATCGCCGAAGCCTATCTCAAGCATCTGTACAGCCCGGCCGGCCAGGAAATCGCTGCGAAGAACTTCTATCGTCCGCGCGACAAGGATGTAGCGGCCAAATACGCTCAGCAGTTTCCGAAACTGGAACTGGTGACCATCGACAAGGACTTTGGCGGCTGGAAATCTGCACAGCCGAAATTCTTTAACGATGGCGGCGTGTTCGACCAGATTTATCAGGCGCAGTAATCTGACTTCAGCCACACATCAAGCCTGAAGCCAGGCGCGGAAAATGTGGGAGCGAGCCTGCTCGCGGAAGCGCAGTGTCAGACGACCTGGAGTTGACTGATACTCCCCCTTCGCGAGCAGGCTCGCTCCCACATTGGTGCGTTCAGCGGATTGCTTATTAACCAAGGACTTTTATGTCGCGTCGTATCTCCCCCGTCATACCCGGCTTCGGGCTGACGCTGGGTTACACCTTGGTGTACCTCAGCCTGATTGTGCTTATTCCGCTGGCGGCGATGTTCGTCCACGCCGCCCAGCTGACCTGGGATCAGTTCTGGACGATCATCACCGCGCCGCGCGTGCTTGCCGCATTGAAACTGAGCTTTGGCACGGCGCTGTGCGCAGCGATCATCAACGGTATCATCGGTACGCTGCTGGCCTGGGTGCTGGTGCGCTACACCTTCCCCGGGCGCAAGATCATCGACGCGATGATCGATCTCCCCTTCGCCCTGCCGACCGCTGTGGCCGGTATCGCGCTGACCGCGCTGTACGCGCCGGCCGGCCTGGTCGGGCAGTTTGCTGCTGATCTCGGTTTCAAAATCGCTTACACCCCACTCGGCATCACGCTGGCGCTGACCTTCGTCACCTTGCCGTTTGTAGTGCGCACGGTGCAACCGGTGCTGGCCGACATTCCCCGTGAAGTCGAAGAAGCCGCCGCCTGCCTCGGTGCGAAGCCGTGGCAGGTGTTCCGCCACATCCTCGTACCCGCGCTGCTGCCAGCCTGGCTGACAGGTTTTGCCTTGGCGTTCGCGCGTGGTGTCGGCGAGTACGGTTCGGTGATTTTCATCGCTGGCAACATGCCGATGAAAACCGAGATCCTGCCGCTGCTGATCATGGTCAAACTCGACCAATACGATTACACCGGCGCCACCGCTATCGGCGTGCTGATGCTGGTGGTTTCCTTTGTCCTGTTGCTGCTGATCAATTTGCTGCAGCGGCGCATCGAAACCCCATAAGGAGGCGCGAACCATGTCCCAATCGTCTATTGCGGCCGCCTCTTCGGCCAACGCTGCACGCCGTGGCAGCGCCACTTCGCGCAGAGTTCTGATCGGTCTTGGCTGGCTGGTCTTTTTCCTGTTTCTGCTGCTGCCGTTGTTCATCGTCGTATCGCAGGGGTTGAAGAATGGGCTCGGTGCATTCTTCACCGCGATCTTTGAACCGGACGCACTGTCGGCATTGAAACTCACCGTGTTCGCGGTGCTGATTTCGGTGCCGCTGAACCTGGTGTTCGGCGTCAGCGCCGCGTGGTGCGTGAGCAAATACTCGTTTCGCGGCAAGAGCATGTTGGTGACATTGATCGACCTGCCGTTTTCGGTATCGCCGGTGATCGCCGGTCTGGTCTACGTGCTGATGTTCGGCGCCCAGGGCCTGTTCGGGCCGTGGTTGCAGGATCACGACATCCAGATCGTCTTCGCCCTGCCGGGCATCGTGCTGGCGACGATTTTCGTTACCGTACCGTTCGTGGCTCGTGAACTGATTCCGCTGATGCAGGAACAAGGCACCCAGGAGGAAGAAGCCGCGCGTCTGCTCGGGGCCAATGGCTGGCAGATGTTCTGGCACGTCACCGTGCCCAATATCAAGTGGGGCCTGATTTACGGCGTGGTGCTGTGTACCGCGCGGGCCATGGGTGAATTCGGTGCGGTGTCGGTGGTTTCAGGGCACATTCGCGGGGTGACCAACACCTTGCCGCTGCACGTCGAGATCCTCTACAACGAATACAACCACGTGGCCGCGTTCGCCGTGGCGAGCCTGTTGCTGATCCTGGCGCTCTTCATCCTGCTGCTCAAGCAGTGGAGCGAAAACCGTATCAACCGCCTGCGCGCCAGCGCCGCGGAGGAATAATTCATGTCGATCGAAGTGCGTAACGTCAGCAAGAATTTCAATGCGTTCAAGGCGCTGGACAACATCAGTCTGGACATCCAGAGCGGTGAGCTGGTGGCGCTACTTGGCCCGTCGGGCTGTGGCAAGACCACGTTGCTGCGGATTATTGCCGGTCTGGAAACCCCGGATCAGGGCAACATCGTGTTCCACGGTGAAGACGTTTCCGGCCACGACGTGCGTGATCGCAACGTCGGTTTCGTGTTCCAGCATTACGCCTTGTTCCGCCACATGACGGTGTTCGACAACGTCGCGTTCGGCCTGCGCATGAAACCGAAAAACCAGCGACCGAGCGAGAGCCAGATCGCGGCCAAGGTTCATGAACTGTTGAACATGGTGCAACTGGATTGGCTGTCGGATCGCTACCCGGAGCAGTTGTCCGGTGGTCAGCGTCAGCGAATTGCTCTGGCCCGTGCTTTGGCGGTCGAGCCGAAGGTGCTGCTGCTGGATGAGCCGTTCGGTGCGCTCGATGCCAAGGTGCGAAAAGAGCTGCGCCGCTGGCTGGCGCGTCTGCACGAAGACATCAACCTGACCTCGGTATTCGTGACCCACGATCAGGAAGAAGCGATGGAAGTCGCCGACCGCATCGTGGTGATGAACAAGGGCGTGATCGAGCAGATCGGTTCACCGGGCGATGTCTACGAAAACCCTGCCAGCGATTTCGTTTATCACTTCCTCGGCGACTCGAATCGCTTGCTGCTGAGCGACGACAACCATGTGCTGTTCCGTCCGCACGAAGTGTCGTTGTCCAAACATGAGCTGGAAGATCACCATGCTGCCGAGGTGCGCGATATCCGCCCTCTGGGCGCGACTACGCGGGTGACGCTGAAGGTCGAAGGACAAACTGATCTGATCGAAGCCGAAGTGGTGAAGGATCACGACAGCCTGATCGGCCTGGCCAAGGGTGAAACGCTGTTCTTCAAGCCGAAGGTCTGGCAGAAAGTCGCTAACCTCTAAAATCAAAAGATCGCAGCCTTCGGCACCTCCGACAGGGAAACGCATTCCAAAATGATCGTTCCCACGCAGAGCGTGGGAACGAGCGGATGTAGGAGCTGCCGCAGGCTGCGATCTTTCAAGCGGCCTAAGCCGCCGCCTTTCGATTCGGATTGACCCGAACCCCTCCCGCCCGTGCCTCGATCTGCTCTTTCAGCTCATGCCGCATCCCGAGCAAAAACGCCAACTCGGCCACGACAAACAACGGCCCGACAATCAGTCCACTGATGTCATCGACAAACGCCGGTTTGCGCCCTTCATAGTGGTGCCCGACAAACTGGATTACCCAGCCCACCACGAACATCGCCAGTCCGCTGCTCAGCCAGACCATCGTGCTCTGTTGCGCCAGCACGTGCCCGGCCCAGACGGATAAACCCATCAGTACCGTCATCAATACTCCAAGCTTCACCTCCAGACGCAAGTAAAACCACGCCGAGGCCAGCGCCAGCACCACGGCGGGAGATATCCACAACCCACCCAGCGACCATTGCGGCCGCGACAACAACACCGCCACAGCCACCACAATCAGCGGAATGCCGATAAAGTGGCTGGCGACGTTGCGTGGATCACGGTGGTAGGTGGCGTATTGACTGAGATGGTCGACGAGGCTTTTCATTGTTGTTCCTCCGGTAGGGTGATCGCATCATCCCTCGGGATCAGGGTTCGCTCTGTCAGGCAGACGACAATCCAGGAGTGTTTATGCACATACGTTCACGGCTGATGACCGGCCAGTGGTTCAGCCATCTGCCAGCATCCTTTCAGGATAGTCTGCTGGCGGCGGCCCGGGAGCGGAAGCTGACGGCGGGGCAGCGCTTGTTCCAGCGCGGCGATGCGCCGTGCGGCTTGTACGCAGTGCTCGACGGCGCAGTGCGTATCGGCGCGGTGAGCGAGCAGGGCAAGGAGGCGTTGCTGAGCCTGGTGGAAGCCCCGCACTGGTTCGGCGAAATCTGCCTGTTCGATGGCCAGCCGCGCACCCACGACGCCTATGCGGTGGGGCCATGCACGTTGCTGAATATTCCGCAGGCGGCGCTGCTCAAGTTGCTTGACGAGCAGCCCGTGTATTGGCGGCATCTGGCGCTGCTGATGAGCCACAAATTGCGCTTGGCATTCATCAGTCTCGAACAGCTGAGCCTGCTGCCGGCCCCGGCGCGTCTGGCCCATCGCTTGCTGATGATTGCCGAAGGCTACGGCGAACTCGACGCGCCACGCCGGGTGCTGCAACTGCCGCAGGAACAATTGGCGGCGATGCTGTCGCTGTCGCGGCAGACCACCAACCAGATCCTCAAGGATTTGCAGGGGCAGGGGATTATCGGACTCGGCTACGGCGAGATTGAAATTCTCGACGCTGCGCGATTGCGTGCCCTGGCCACGATCTGACAATGCACCCGAACCCTGTGGGAGCTGGCTTGCCAGCGATAGCGGTGGATCAGCCGACATCGATGTCTGCTGAACGGACGCCATCGCTGGCGAGCCAGCTCCCACAGGGTTTTCCACCGTCCACGATATCTCAGGCAAACCACAGAGCCTGTGGGAGTGGGGATCACGAACCGCGATAGGTCGAGAAACCGTACGGGCTCAGCAGCAGCGGGATGTGGTAGTGCTGGTCGGTCTGCTTGACCTGGAAGATCACCGGGATTTCCGGGAAGAACGTCTCGTGTTTGATCTTCTGGTAATACTCGCCAGTCTTGAACACCACGCGGTATTCACCTGCTTCAAAAGGCTGTTTTGCCGGGAATAGTTCGGCGATCCGCCCTTGTTCGTTGGTGGTGCCTTGGGCCAGTGGCTGCCAGTTTTCGCCGACGTGTTTTTCCAGGGTGACGTTGATGCCCGGTGACGGCAGGCCGTTTTCCAGGTTGAGCACGTGCACGCTCAGCGGATTGCCGGCGGCCAGCGCCAGGCTTGAGACAGCGCTCAGGCCAAGGGCGGCGAGAGTCATGCGCAGGGTGGTCATGGTGGATCTCCTTATTGGGAACGGGTGAGGGTCAGGCCGGCCTTGTCGGCGGCGGCCCGGGCGCAGTTTTCGTCTTGCTCGCCACCGCCGGAACCGGCCACGCCCATGGCGCCGACCAGTTCGCTGCCGGCGAACAACGGAATGCCGCCGCCCAGTAAAAGCAACTCGTCGAGGGTATTGAGGTTGGCGGTTTCCGGGTTGCTGCGGGCGCGCTCGGCGAACAGCCGCGTCGGCGTCTTGGTCGACAGCGCGGTGAAGGCTTTGCGTTGGCTGGCGGCGGTGTTGTGCGGGCCGACGCCGTCACCGCGCAGGGTTACCAGCAGGTTGCCGCCACGGTCGAGTACCGACACGGTGCCGGTGCAAGAGCTCATCGCTTTGTCGGCGAGCCAGCGTGCGGTTTTCAGATCGAGATCGGCGTGGCGCGGCAGGTCCGGCGTGGCGATAGCAGCGCCGCTGAGACCGAGCAGCAGGCTGGCGACGAGATATTTGACGGTCATGTGCAGGCTCCGAAAGGGAAGGTCTGCACCTTAACCGGCGCACTTCGTCAGAACCCCGTCAGGCGGATTACAAGTTTGTAATGGGCAACGGCGCCGAAGACGCCTAGCCTGTGTGCCTGATCAATCGAGGTGTGCCATGCGTTTGCTGGTCGTAGAAGATGAAGCCAAAACCGCAAATTTCCTCGCCAAGGGCTTGGGCGAGTCGGGTTTTGCGGTAGATGTGGCGCTCAATGGCCTCGATGGCCGCTATTTCATCGAGCAGCAGGAATACGACCTGATCATCCTCGACGTGATGCTTCCCGGCCTCAACGGCTGGCAATTGCTGCAACTGATCCGCCAGCGCGGCGCCACGCCGGTGCTGTTTCTGACTGCCAAGGACGCCATTGAAGACCGTGTACGTGGTCTGGAACTCGGTGCCGACGATTACCTGCTCAAGCCCTTCGCCTTCGCCGAACTGCTCGCGCGGGTGCGCACGCTGCTGCGGCGCGGGCCGATGCGCGAAGCCGAGTCCTACAGCATCGCCGACCTTGAAATCGATGTGCTCCGCCGCCGCGTCAGTCGCGGCGGCCAACGTATTGCGCTGACCAACAAGGAATTCGCTCTCTTGCAGCTGCTCGCCAGCCGCCAGGGCGAAGTCCTGTCGCGCACGCTGATCGCTTCGCAGGTGTGGAATCTTAATTTCGACAGCGACACCAACATGGTCGAGGTTGCCGTGCGTCGCCTGCGCGCCAAGGTCGACGACCCGTACATGCCAAAACTTATCCACACCGTGCGCGGCGTCGGTTATCAACTGGAAGCGCCGGACGATGTGGAGTAAATCGATCGCCTGGCGACTGGCGCTGGCTTTCGCCATGGTTTGCGCCTTGGTGTTGAGCGCAATCGGCGTGTTTCTCTATCGCTCGCTGGCTTCGGAGCTGGCCTTTCGCGACGATATGGCCCTGCTCGGTCGCCTTGAACAAGTGCGCGCCTTGCTCGCCGACAGCGACAGCCTCGATGCCTTGCAGGCGCGGCCTCGGCTTTACCAAAACATGCTCGGCAATCTCGACAGCCTGCTGCTGGTGCGCCGGGCCGATGGTTCCAGCGTGATCGCGATCAATCCGCGTCAGCGTGAATTGCCGGCCCTGAATGCGCTGCCGCGAGAACAGCTGCCGCAGCGCCGCGATGTGCTTACCTGGCAGGCCAGCGACGGCGCCGAACTGGCCTTGCTGTCCGGCCAGGCTCAAGGCCCCAATGGTGAAACCCTGACGGTGATTGCCGGCAAAGTGCTCAGCGAACGCGAGCAAATGCTCGGCAGTTATCGCCTGCGCTTGTACCTGTCCGTCGGTCTCGGCGCGCTGCTCGCATTCGCTTTGGGATTGCTCTTGCTGCGCCGCGGTCTGCAACCGTTGCGTCAACTGAGCGCGGCCGTGCGCAGCATCGATTTGCGCAGCCTCGATCGACGCCTGCCCGCAGAGGGCACGCCGAGCGAACTAGTTGAGCCGGTACAAGCGCTCAACGCCATGCTGGCGCGGCTGGACGACAGCGTGCAGCGCCTGTCGCAATTTTCCGCCGACCTCGCCCACGAAATCCGCACGCCGCTGCACACTCTGCTCGCCAGCAATGGTCAGGCGCTCAATCACCCGCGCAGCATGGCGGAATATCAGGAAGTGCTGGCCTCGAACATGGAAGAATTCGAACGGCTCAAGCGCATGGCGGAAAACTTGATGTTCCTCGCCCGCGGCGAACAGGCCGAACGTGCGCTCAACCTGCAAACGCTGGACCTGCGCAGCGTCGGCGACGAGCTCTGCGATTATTTCGAAGCCCTGGCGGACGACCGCGGCCTGCAATTGGAAAACCGGATGCACGGCGAGCTGTTCGCCGATCTGCAACTGCTGCAACGCGCCCTCGGCAACCTGTTGGCCAACGCCGTCCGCCACGCGACCCCCGGCACCCTGGTCAGCCTGCGCCGTCACGACGAACCGGGGATGTGCTGGCTGCAAGTGCACAACCACGGCCCGGTCATTGCGCCTGAGCATCTGGGCAAACTGTTCGATCGCTTTTATCGCGTCGATCCGTCGCGTGCGGAACCGGGGGATTCGGGCGGGTTGGGGTTGGCGATTGTGCAGTCGATCATGCAGTTGCATGGCGGGCAGGTGCGGGTCAGCAGTGATGCTAACGGCACCGTTTTCGAGCTGGGCTTTGCAGTGAATTAGAAAGCCTCTTCGCGGGCAAGCCCGCTCCCACAGGGTTTTGTGTTGGTCATAGCATTTGAGTCTTACCCGAAACCTGTGGGAGCGGGCTTGCCCGCGAAGAGGCCAGTCGATACACAGCAAATGCCGGATCAGTCAACGCAACTGATCCCGAAACTGCCCCGGCGTCATCCCCGTCCAGCGCTTGAATGCGCGGCTGAAGCTGCTGGTGTCGGCGAATCCCAGCAAATAGCTGATCTCGCTTAACGAGCACTGCGGATCACGCAGGTGCAGCAGGGCGAGGTTTTCGCGACTTTCGTTGAGCAGCGTGTCGAAGCGACAGCCCTCATCCGCCAGATGCCGTTGCAGACTGCGCAGGCTCAGGTGCAACGCCTGCGCAATGCGTTCGGCACTCGGTTCGCCTTCCGGCAATTGTTCTTCAATGGCATCGCGCACCTTGCGCTCCCAGGTCAGCGGTTTGAGCTGGGCGAGGGTGCGCTTGAGCACGGCTTCGTTGTGTTCGGCGAGTTCCGGGTTGGCGTCGTCGAGGTGGCTGTCGAAATCCGCGAGGGCGAACTCCAGGCGATCTTCGACACAGCCGAAATGCACCGGGGCGCGAAAGACCTTGTGCCATTGATGGGCGTCCGTCGGCTCCGGGCGGCGCAGGAACACGGCCAGCGGCGCGTAATCGCGGCCGAGGCGATTGCGGCAAGTTCGCACGTAGATCGCGGTGAATGCGTCGATGGCTTCGAAGGCCGGTGCCGGATTGCCTGACGGAATTTTCAGACGGAATTGATAGCGGTCGTCGCTGCGGCTCAGTTCCAGTTCCAGCGCATCGCTGACCACCGGGTGATAGCGCACGATGCGCTCGAACACTTCGCGCAAACTGCCGCTGGCCACCAACGCATAACCGAGCGCGTGGAACGTGGTCGGGCTGACGAAGCGCGATACGCGCAAGCCCAGCGCCGGGTCGCCACTGGCCTGAACGGCAATTTCCCAGAGACGCGTGGTGCCGGATAGCGGGTAGCGCGCGTTAGGGTCGTCCATCAGCGTCGGATCCAGCCCGGCCTGTTGGCACAGGGCAAAGCTGTCCAGCCCCAGCGCATCGAGTTGCTTGCGCAAGGCACGGGTCCAACTGGCGAGGGAGGTGGGTTCCTTCATGCTGATTGGCGCGTCCGGTCAACAGGTTGGCGTTCTCGGCTACCGCAATCGAAGCCATCGCGAGGCACGATGCGAACATCATAAACCCGAGGATGGAAGCATGGACGGTACTTCTGCAAGTCCCCAACGCCTGAATGCGGCGCAACGGTCAGCGCAGATTCGCGAGGTGGTGCTGGCCAAAGGCATGGAATTGCGCAAGCGCTACCCGATTCTTCAGCATCAGGATGCGCTGGGCGCAGGAATTCTAGCGTTTGCCCTGGCCGGAATGATCGGTTCGGCGGCTATGTACATCAGCGGTCATATGGCGTGGTGGGTGTGCCTGTTGCTCAACGCGTTTTTTGCTTCGCTGACCCACGAGCTGGAACATGATCTGATTCACAGCATGTATTTCCGCAAGCAACGCGTGCCGCACAATCTGATGATGGGCCTGGTCTGGCTGGCGCGGCCGAGCACGATCAATCCGTGGATCCGCCGTCATCTGCACCTCAATCATCACAAGGTGTCCGGCACCGAAGCCGATATGGAAGAACGCGCGATCACCAACGGCGAGCCGTGGGGATTTGCGCGGTTGCTGATGGTCGGTGACAACGTGATGTCTGCGTTTATTCGCATGCTTCGAGCCAAGACCTGGGCGCACAAATGGAGCATCGGTAAACGCGTTTTCAAGGTCTACGCGCCACTGGCGCTGCTGCATTGGGGCGCGTGGTATGTGTTTCTCGGGTTTCATGCGGCGAACGGCATCGCCTATCTGCTGGGCTCGCCGATCGAATGGTCAGCGACCACGTTGTCGGTGATGCAGGTGATCGATATCGCCGCCGTGGTGATCATCGGCCCGAACGTGCTGCGCACGTTTTGCCTGCACTTCGTCAGCTCGAACATGCATTACTACGGCGACATCGAGCCAGGTAATGTGCTGCAGCAATGTCAGGTGCTGAACCCATGGTGGCTGTGGCCGTTGCAGGCGTTTTGCTTCAACTTCGGCAGCAGCCACGGGATTCATCATTTCGTGGTGAAGGAACCCTTCTACATTCGCCAGATGACCGTGCCGGTGGCGCATAAGGTGATGCGCGAGATGGGGGTTCGGTTCAATGATTTCGGCACGTTTGGCCGGGCGAACCGGTTTGTGCGCAGAGATGAGGAAGTGGTGTCCGGGGAAGCGGTGGAGGCCTGACAGATACCCCTCACCCTAACCCTCTCCCAAGGGAGAGGGGACTGACCGAGCTGTTTAGGCTGGATGCATCGACCTGAAATTCCGAGCCGAGCTCAGGTTTGAAAAGCATGAAGATCCGCTCCCTTCCCCCTCTCCCTAAAGAAAGGGGACTGACCGAGCTGTTTATGCTGGATGCATCGACCTGAAATTTCGAGCCGAGCTCAGGTTTGAAAAGCATCAAGATCTGCTCCCTTTCCCCCCCTCCCTAAAGAGAGGGGACTGACCGAGCTGTTTATGCTGGATACATCGACCTGAACTTTCGAGCCGAGCTCAGGTTTGAAAAGCATAAAGATCTGCTCCCTTTCCCCCTCTCCTTAGGGAGAGGGCTGGGGTGAGGGGGGCTTTTGATCTTGCTTCAATCCGGCTGAAACGGCGAAGCACTAAGGATCACCCCGGTCTCTTCGACATACTGCTGCCAATGCCCGATCAGGTCAGTGAGCTTCTGCGGCTGACTCAACGCCAGATCATGAATCTCTCCCGGATCACTGCTCAAATCATACAGCTGCCAAGTTGCCGGCCCCACCGGTCCAGGAATCCATACCGCTTTCCACGATCCCTGCCGAATCGCCCGACGCCCAAACAATTCCCAACCGGTGACGGTGTGCTCGTCGTGCACCTGCGCCGTCTCGCCGGACAGAAAACCCAGCCACGACTTGCCGCGTAACGGCGCCACCGCTTTGCCTTTCCACTGTGTGCCCGGATGACGCACGCCGGCCAGATCGAGAATCGTCGGTGTGATGTCCATTACCGTGCCGAAACCATGGCTGATCTGCCCTTTGAGCGGCAGTTGCGGGTAGTGCAGCAACGCTGGCACGCGAATCCCGCCCTCGGTGGTGAACGCCTTGAACAGTCGCGACGGCGCGGTCGCCACCTGCGCCCAGTTCGGCCCGTACCAGACGTAGGAATTGGCCCGGCCAATGTTGTCCAGGCTGTTGTCGTAATGCTGGTTCAGGTAAGTCATCAGCTCCGGTCCGAACTTGGGGAAAGCTTCCAGCAGCGCACCTTCGGCACCGTTATCGGACATGAACAGAATGAACGTGTTGTCGAGTTGGCCTTGCTGGCGCAGATAATCGACGACCCTGCCGATGTTCCAGTCCATGCGCTCGACCATGGCCGCGTAGACCTCCATCGCCCGCGCGGAAATCTGCTTTTGCTCATCGCTCAACGCGTCCCACTGCGCGCTCAGCTGAATCAGCGGATGCGGCTCGACATCCGGCTCAATCAGGCCGAGGGCTTTGAGTTTTTCCAGGCGTTCAAGGCGCAGCACTTGCGGACCTGCGTCGTAGCGGCCACGGTATTTCTCGACAATATCGGCGGGCGCCTGCAACGGCCAATGCGGCGCGGAGAAAGGCAAATAAGCGAAGAACGGCCGGGTCTGATCGCGCTCCTTGAGGTATTGCAGCAGCTTGTCGCCGAAGGCGTCGGAGGAATAGAAATCCTGCGGCAACTCTTCGACGAACGTGTCGTTTTCGATGTACAACGCCGGGGTGGATTTCAGCAGCCCCGGCGTTTGCTCATCATAGGTTGGCTCGAAACCGTAGTGGTTGGCCGCGCCTGGCAGCAGCGAAAACGAGCGCTCGAAGCCCCGTGCATGGGGTGCCAGTTCGGCTGTCAGACCGAGGTGCCATTTGCCGCTCATCAATGTTTGATAGCCACCCTCGCGCAGCAGCTCAGGTAGCGCCACCACCCGATCATTGAGGTAGCCCTCGTAACCCGGTTTGCCGATCAGATCGGGCGTCAGCGCCTCGGCCATGGTGCCGATGCCAGCGATGTGATGGTCAGTGCCGGTCAGCAACATCGAACGGGTCGGCGAGCAGGTCGGTGCGGTATGAAAATCGGTCAGGCGCAGGCCATTGGTGGCCAGGGCATCGAGGTTCGGTGTAGCGATTTCGCCACCGAATGCGCCGATGTCGGAGAAGCCCAGATCGTCGGCCAGAATCACCAGAAAGTTGGGACGTTGCGGCATTGCGAAACTCCTGTTCAGCAGGCAATGAATGTCAGCGGCAGATCACGGATCTGCACCGGCACGCTCGGTTGGTAATGGTCATCACTGGTCAGTTCGTGGAGCAGTTCTTCGCGCAATTGGTGAAAGTCGAAACTGCTGCGCTGCCGCGGATGCGGCAGAGCGATATCGACCACCTGCTTGATCCGTCCCGGACGTGGCTCCATCACCACCACCCGGTCAGCGAGGAAGATCGCTTCCTCAACGTCGTGGGTGACAAGAATCGTGGTGATTTTCGCGCGCTCGCGGATTGCCAACAGCTCGTCCTGCATCTGCTGGCGGGTCAGCGCGTCGAGCGCCCCGAACGGCTCGTCGAGCAACAGAATTCGCGGGCTGGCGACCAGACCGCGAGCAATCGCCACGCGCTGCGCCATGCCACCGGAAAGCTGATGCGGATAGGCGCGTTTGAAGTCGCGCAGGCCGACGAGGTCGATGAAGTCGTCGATGCGTTTGTGTTTTTGCGCAGCGCTCAGCGGCTCGTTGACCAAGCCGAGGCCGATGTTGTCGGCGACGGTCAGCCATGGAAACAAGCGATGTTCCTGAAAGACGATGCCGCGCTCGCCGCCGATGCCGTGGACGGCTTTACCGTCGACACTGATCTGCCCGCGAAACTGCGTATCGAGGCCGACCAGCAAGCGCAGCAACGTCGATTTGCCGCAGCCGCTGGAACCGACGATGGCGACGAACTCGCCCTCGGCGATGTCCAGGTTGAATTCGCGAATCGCCTCCAGTTCGAAGCCGTCGACGGCGAATGATTTCCCTACGTGAGTGAAGCTGACAATGGGTGCGTTCATGCGTGTCTCCAGCGGGTCGCGCGGATTTCCAGGCGTTGGCCGATCAGGTTGAGCAGGGCGCCGGTCAGGCCGACGAGAAGCATGCCGGCCATGATCAAGTCCATGCGCAGCAGTTGTTGGGCGCCGATCATCTGGCTGCCGATGCCGCCATTGGACGGCATGAAATATTCGGCGCCGATGGTGCCGAGCCAGGCGTAGATCAGGCTCAGGCGCAGCCCGGCGAAAATGCCCGGCGCAGCGCCCGGCAGCACCAGGCGGCGCACGCGTTGGCCAAGGCTCAAGCGCAGAACTTGCGCGGCTTCTTTGAGCTGTGGCGAGAGGTGGGCAACGCTGCGTTGCGTGGCGATGAACAGCGGAAAAAACGCCGCGAGAGCTACGAACACCCATTTGGCCAATTCACCGAGACCGAACCACGCGGTGAGCAGGGGCACCCAGGCGAAGATCGCAATCTGACGCAGGGCTGCAAAGGTCGGCCCGAGCACGCGCTCGCTGATACGTGACAGACCCAGCAGTAAACCGAGCGCAAACCCGAGCCCGCCGCCCAACAGCAATCCGCCGAGGGTGCGGCCCAGGCTCAGGGCCATGCCGCTGATCAACGTGCCATCGAGCAGGCCATTGCTGGTCGCGGTCAGTACGGCCAGCGGACTCACCAGAATGTTGGCGTCGATCCACTGTTGTTCATTAGCCAATTGCCACAAAGCCAACAGGCTCAGTGGCAGCAGCCACGGTTGCAGACGCTGCCAGCCTTGATAACGCGGGCCACGGCGAATCTCAGCAGTGGGCGGATGGGGCCAGTGCACCAGTTTCCGGTCGAGCCATCCGATGCCGCGATCCATTACCACGCCGATCACACCAATCACCACGATGCACACGAATACGATGTCGAGCATGAACAGCTGGCGCGCCCAGACCATCAGATAGCCGATGCCTTCGCTGGACGCGAGCAGCTCGACCGCCAGCAACGACGTCCATCCCGCGGAGAGCGCCAGACGCACGCCAGCCATGAACGCGGGGAGCGCGGCGGGCAACACCAGGCGCCGGATCAGCAGGTACGAAGGCAGCCGCAGAACGGCGGCGGCTTCGCGTAATTTCGGCTGCGCATCACGAACGCCGACCAACGTGTGCAGGGTTACCGGCACCACGATGGCTTTGATCAGCACCACCAGTTTCAGCACTTCGCCGATGCCGAAAAACACCATGAACAACGGAATCCACGCCAGCGTCGGCACCTGCGCCAGGCCGGCAAAGGTCGGAAACACCAAGCGCTCCAGGCGAGGACTGAAACCCAGTACGGCGCCCAACAGCGCACCGGCCGAAACACCGCCGAGCAAGCCCCAAAACAAGCGCTGCAGACTGATCCACAAATGGCTCCACAACTCGCCTTGCGCCAGTTCAACGGCGCTGCTCCAGACCAGCGCCGGCGCGGGGAGAATCTGCTCGCTCATCCATAGATTGCGCGCAGCCAGCCACCACAGGGCGAACAGGCTCACGGGCATCAGCCAAGGCAACAGGCGCTGGTTGAGGCTGGGCCAGGCGCGCCGGGTCTTCACCACCGGTGCGGCCAGCGGCAGGCTAAGCAAGGATTGACGGGCCATGGGTGACCTCCGGTGTCGGGTTGGATCAAGATCAAAAGATCGCAGCCTTCGGCAGCTCCTACAGGGGCGAATGCGTCCTTGAATCCGCCCTGTAGGAGCTGCCGAAGGCTGCGATCTTTAGCGGTATCAGCTATCTACAAAAGGTTATAAAAAAGCCACGCAAATATGATTCAGAAGATAAGCGAAGCCATTTAAGGCCCGCGGCCCGTACGCATCCAATGCATTCGGAGAATATTTTCAATGCTGTTTATGCATATGCCGCTGCAAGCCCCGGCGGACCGCTCTTAGCGCAAAAAGCTATAAAAATGTGCGTTTATAGTATTTAAGTGAAGATGGTCGTTCAGCCTACCTTCGGCTCCTCAGCGATCAAGGAGCCCCACCCATGAACCTCCCCTTCAAACGCGTCATCAGCCTGTTGGCCGCTCCGGCGCTCGCCGGTTTTCTCGCGCTCTGCGCTCAGGCCGAAGAACTCAAGGAAATTCGCATCGCCGTGCCCGACCTGAGTGCCGGTACGCAAAACAGCGGTGGCGGCATTGTCGATGTACTGCGCGATCAACAGATTTTCGAGAAAGCCTTCGCCGAGCAGGGCATCAAGATTCAGTGGAGCTTCTTCAAGGGCGCCGGGCCGGTCATCAACGAGGCGTTTGCCAATGGCCAGGTCGACCTGGCATATCTGGGCGATCTGGCCGCGATCATCGGTAAATCCAACGGTCTCGATACGCGGCTGCTTAGCGCCACTGCTCGAGGCGTGAAGCAATATCTGGGCGTGGTGCCGGGGTCCGGAATCAAGACGCTGCAGGATCTGAAGGGCAAACGTGTGGCGATCTTCCGCGGCACCGCGACGCAGTTGTCATTCGATGCGGCGCTGGCCAGCCAGGGCCTGAGCGAAAAAGACGTGAAGGTCATCAATCTGGATTTCAACGCAGCGGTCTCGGCGCTAGCGGCCAAGCAGATCGATGCCTCGTGGGGCAGCTCTGGCTTGAGTGCCTTGCAGGTCAAGGGCCTGGCTGAGTTGCCACTGAACACCAAAGACCTCGGTGGCGCCGGCAGCGTGCAAGCGGTTTTGCTCGGCAATGGCGAGTTTGTCGACGCGCATCCCGACGTCATCGCGAAAGTGCTCAAGGCGCAGCAGCAGGCTGTGCAATGGCTGACCCAGGACAGCAACAAGCAAGCCTATGTGCAACTGGTGTCGGGCTTGGCGAGCTACCCGCCGGTGATTCTCACTCAGGATCTGAAAGACCAGAATCTGAGCGAGATTTTCCCATCGACACTGGATCCGGTGTTCCTCAGCAACCTGCAGGACAAAGTGGATCTGGCGGCGCAGCAGAAGCTGATTCGCAAACCTTTCAAGGTGAGTGATTGGGTGGCGCCTGAGTTGGCGGCGGCCAAGCTTTAAGGTACGCAGATTGTTCCCGCGCAGAGCGTGGGAACGATCACAGCTTTAAAGGCAAAAAGATCGCAGCCTTCGGCAGCTCCTACAGGGGTATGCGTCTTTCTGTAGGAGCTGCCGAAGGCTGCGATCTTTCAAAATTTCAAACAGCGACGCTGACGTCCTGCCGATCCACCGCCACCAACGTCTCGATCATCGCCCTCGCCGCTGGCGAGAGCCGAAACCCGGTGCGGCTGACGATCCCGCAACGTGCATTCATGCTCTCGAGGTTTTGCGGCAGATTGCGCCAGTGCAACAACACCAGCGAACCTTTGGCGATGTCCTCGACAAACGCCTCTTCCGTACCCACGCCTATCGCATTCGACTGCAACACCACCTTCACCAGCGCCGGGAAGTGTTCGGTCTCGATGGTCGGGGAAAAATCGATGCGCCCACTGAGATTTGCCAGCAGTTTACGAATGCCTGGCGGGATGCGCGTGGTCGCCAGCGGATAGTCAAACATGTCATTGGTCGACAGGCTTTCCTTGGCCAGCAACGGATGCCCCGGCCGGCAAAAAAACACCCCGCGCTTGGGCGTCAGCGCCTGCGTCTGAAAGTTGGGATCCGCCTCGAAATGACGGATGTCGGCGATGAAGAATTCGATCTCTTCACGGCTCAATGCTCGGCTGAGTTTTTCCCAGTTATCCACTTGGAAGCAGGTGCGCACTTTCGGGTGCGCATTGATGAATTGCGCCACCGCATCCGGCACCAGTTTGACCGCTGGCGCCGGACCGGAGCCGAAATGCACTTCCCCGGCATCAAGCTTGGTCATCTGTGTGACCTCGGCGCTGAGCATGGCCGCGCCTTGCACCAGACTCAAGGCATGTTGCAGCACCACCTGGCCTTCGGGCGTCGGGCGCAGATCCTTGTTGCCACGGTCCACCAGCACACAACCGAACTCTTGTTCCAGCCCCTGAATGCTGCGGCTGAAGGCCGGTTGAGTGATGCCCATGGCATCTGCCGCGCGAACAAAACTGCGGTGTTCATTGAGGGCGATGAAGTAACGCAACTGGCGAAGATCCATATGCTTTTCCGGCATCCTAAAAATAGCTCGAAGGCATTTGCGACGAGGGTTCTCTGAGGTTTTAAATGCAAGCTCTTATTCCGTCAACGAAGCATGCGTATATCTGTTAGATGTAAAAGATATATAGATAGAGCGTTGTTTCGCTGCGGCCCAACCGTAAGCAGTCCGATGAGGGTCTACCCATGAGCAATGCCGCACTCGCCGTAAAACCCGCTGTCCACGCGCTGGACATCCATCCGGTAGCCGGTCGTATCGGCGCCGAAATCCGTGGCGTTCACCTGTCCGGTGATCTTGACGCTGCCACGGTCGAAGCCATCCAACAGGCACTGGTGCAGTACAAGGTGGTGTTCTTTCGCGAACAGACCCAACTCGACGACCAGCGTCAGGAGGCTTTCGCCCATTTGCTCGGCGAGCCCGTGGCGCATCCAACTGTGCCTTCGCGCGAAGGCACCCGTTATTTGCTGGAGCTGGACGGTGCCGAAGGTCAGCGCGCCAATTCCTGGCACACCGACGTGACCTTCGTCGATGCCTACCCGAAAGCCTCGATCCTGCGCTCGGTGGTGGCCCCGGCATTCGGCGGTGACACGCTCTGGGCCAACACCGCCACCGCCTACAACGGCTTGCCGACCGAACTGCGGGAACTGGCGGACAAACTGATCGCCGTGCACAGCAATGAATACGACTACGCCAGCGCGAAACCGGACGTCTCGGCAGAGAAGCTCGAACGCTATCGCAAGGTCTTCACCTCGACGGTTTACGAGACCGAGCACCCAGTGGTGCGCGTGCATCCGATCAGCGGCGAAAAGAGTTTGCTGCTGGGCCATTTCGTCAAACGCATCAAGGGGTATTCGCAGGCGGATTCGGCGCACCTGTTCGGCTTGTTGCAAAGCCATGTGATCCGCCAGGAAAACACCGTGCGCTGGCGCTGGCAGGCCGGCGATGTGGCGATCTGGGATAACCGCTCGACGCAGCATTATGCGATTGATGATTACGGGACTCAGGATCGGGTGGTGCGTCGGGTGACATTGAAGGGCGAAGTGCCGGTTGGCGCTAATGGGCAACGCAGTCAAACCATCAAAGGTCTGGATATCGTCGGCGTCTGATCGGGACCCATCGCTAGCAGGGCTAGCTCCCACATGGATTTGCGTCGAACACAAAGGATGTGATCGACGCGAGACCCTGTGGGAGCGAGCCTGCTCGCGAAGGGCTTTCACCACACTCCGATCTGGACGACTTTCTCGGTCTCCGGCTCACCATACCGAAACCGCTGCCCACGCAAATCAATCTCCTGATGACTGATCGTGGTCCGCCGCTTCAACCCGCGCAGCCACTCAAAAAGATATCCCGCATGTTCCTCGCGCACCGCCGCGTAGGCCGGGTCCTCACCCAGATCACGCAACTCCTGCGGATCATTGAGCAGATCGAACAGCTGCGGTCGGAAACCATCGTACGCCAGGTATTTCCAGCGCTCGCTGCGCACCATGGTCATGCGACAACGGTCGATCGGTTGGCCCAGTCGCTCGCGCGCCGGGGCTTGAAAGGCGTAGTCGTACTCGCTGATCGCATAGCGGCGCCAATCGGGGTTTTCCCCATGCAGAAGCGGGATCAGCGAGCGTCCTTCAAGCCTGTGGTCCGCGTTTGGTAATCCCAGCGCCTGCAGAAATGTGGGCAACGCATCGATGGTCTCCGTCAGTCGACCATCGACAGTGCCACGGGTGGCATCCGCCGCTTTCCGAGGATCACGCACGATCAACGGCACACCCACCGCTTGCTCCAGCAAAAACTCTTTTTCCCCCAGCCAGTGATCGCCGAGAAAGTCGCCGTGGTCGCTGGTGAACACGATCAGCGTGTCATCCCAGCGGCCATTGCTTTGCAGAAAATCGAACAGCCGCCCCAACTGATCATCCACTTGCTTGATCAGCCCCATGTAGGTGGGGATTACAGTCAATCGTACTGAATCGCGGGAGAAGTTAAGGCTTTCCTCATGTTGGCGAAAGGCAATGTATACGGGGTGCTGGCTGGCTTCGGAGGGCGTCGCGCGGACCGGTTCGAGAATCGATTTCGTACTGTACAAGGCGTGGTATGGCGCTGGTACGATGTAAGGCCAGTGCGGTTTGATGTACGAAAGGTGTAAACACCAGGATTTGTCGCCTTGTTCGGTGATGAAGTCGATGGCGCGATTTGTAGTGTAGACAGTCTCTGAGTGTTGCTCGGGAATTCGTGCTGGCAAATTCGCATGACGCATTTTCCAGCCGCTGAGTATTTCGCCGTTCTCGCCTTCAGCGGCGTTGGCCCAGTCGTGCCAGGGGTTACGGCCTTCGAAACCGTGTTCGCGCAGGTAATGGGTGTAGGGCGCGGCTTCACGTTTGTCATCGAACAGCGGGTCGTCGGGGTAGATCCCGTCGTGACGCAGGTAGGGTTCGAAGCCGACCTCGTTGAAAACTTCGGCCTGTTCGCTTTCAGGGTTGATCGCCATGCGTTGCAGCGCATCGACATTGGCAGTCGCGTGGGTTTTGCCGACCAGCGCAGTGCGGATGCCATACGGGCGCAGGTAATCGCCGATGGTCAGTTCTTCGAGCGGTAACGGCACCGCGTTCCAGGTCACTTGATGGCTGCTGACATAGCGCCCGGTATAGGCCGACATCCGCGAGGGGCCGCAAATCGTGCCTTGGGTATAAGCACGGCTGAAGCGCACACCGGCGGCGGCCAGGCGATCGATGTTCGGCGTGTGCAAATACGGGTGGCCGTAGCAGGACAGATAATCGCGGCGCAATTGATCGCACATGATGTACAGGACATTGCGCACAGGGTTGGACGGGGCGGGCATGGGGTTCACCGGTCAGTGGGACAGGCGAGAGTTTTCGCTTTCGGTGGAGGTGTTCGGCAAGTGCATTTGGGGAATGGGTTTTATGCAGGGAATGCATCGCTGCCTGCACCGGCCTGATCGCCAGCAGGGCTGGCTCCCACAATGGATATCAGTGATCGACGCCGAACCTGTGGGAGCCAGCCCTGCTGGCGATAGAGGTAGGTCAGACAGCCAGTCCATCCAGTGAACACACCGCTTCATCCACCGCATCAATCGCTTTGATCTGCTCAATCATCGCTTCAGCCAGGGGCGACAACCGATACCCCGCGCGGCTGACAATCCCGTAGCGCGTATACAGCTCCTCGAGATCATCAGCCAAGCCTTCAATCGTCAGGCACACCAACTCGCCCTTGGCCAAATGCAATGCGTCGGAGTAAGCGCCGACAATCCCGATCGCCTCCGAACGCAGCACCACGCTCAACAGGCTCGAACCGTTTTCGCACTCTACGTTCGGAGTGAAATCCGGACGCCCACTCAGGTCGACAATGACCTTGCGCAGGTTCGGCGGGCGGATGCTCACCGCCATCGGATAACTCATCAATTGCTCGGCGCTGACTCGCTCAAACGCCGTCAGCGGATGCCCTGCACGGCAGCAAAAATGCCATTTTCGTGGGCGCAAGCGGTACGTCAGGTAATCCGGATCCGCTTCGAACTGGCGGGTGTCAGCGACGAAGAATTCAAACTCCTCGCTGAGCAGTCGCCGGCTCAGACTTTGCCAATCATCGACCTGAAACTGCACCCGGGCTTTCGGATAACGACCGATGAAGCTGCCAATCGCGCGCGGAATCAATCCCGCCGCCGGCGCGGGCCCGCAACCGAAGCGCAGCTCCCCGGCTTCCAGACCATTGAACTGACTGATCTCGTTGGCCATTTGCTGCGCACCACTGACCAGTCGCCGCGCATGTTCAAGCAGCACCTGACCCTGTTTGGTCGGCGGTAATTCTTTGCGCCCACGGTCGACCAACTGACAGCCGACGCTGTGTTCCAGCGCTTGAATACTGCGACTGAATGCCGACTGCGACAGGTTCACCGCCTGCGCGCCAGCGACGAAGCTGCGCTGTTCAGCCAAGGCGATGAAGTGACGAAGTTGCCGCAAGTCGATATGCATTTTTCACATAAAAAATATCCGGGAAATGCATTGGATATGCATTAGGTCGACTCCTTATAAAGGCAATCTCTTATGCAGTAAATATTTGTAAATCCATAAATAAATAACTTAAAAGAATATGCAGCGCTAAGGATGTCTGTGTGTTTTTTGACCAGGAGCCGCGCCATGAGTCCGTTGAACCTTGCGTCACCCTTACCGCCACGACGGCTCAAGCGCCTGCCTTTGGCTCTATTGCTCGCAGGCAGCGCCAGTTGGACTCACAGCTACGCCGCCGAAGCTGAAACCTCGGCGCCGGTGCCCGCGGGCAAAGCGTCAGCGAGCGGTTCGCAACTGGAAACCGTGACTGTGACCACTCGCCGTCGCGAGGAGAGTTCGCAAGACGTGCCGACGCCCATGAGCGTGGTCAGCGGGCAGAACCTGGAGACGCAACGGGTCTACCGAATTCAGGATTTGCAGCAACTGGTGCCCAGCGTCAACGTCGCCTACATGCATGCGCGGCAGTCCAGTGTGTCGATCCGCGGCTTGGGCAACAACCCGGCCAGCGATGGGCTGGAAGGCAGCGTTGGACTGTATATCGACAACGTCTATCTCGGCCGTCCGGGTATGGCGGTATTCGATCTGATGGACATCGAACAACTCGAAGTCTTGCGCGGCCCACAGGGTACGCTGTTCGGCAAGAACACCACCGCCGGGGTCATCAACATCAGCACCCGCGCGCCGTCGTTTACTCCTGAGCGCAGCATCGAAACGTCGGTAGGCGAGGACGGTTACTTCCAAACCAAGGGCACGATTTCCGGGCCGCTCAACGACGAACTGGCTGGCCGCTTTTCGGCCTATCGCACCCGCAGCGATGGCGATATCAAAAACGAATACAACGGCCATGATCTCAACGGCGGTTCGCGAGAAGGCTTCCGCGCGCAGCTGCTGTTCAAGCCCAACGAAGACTTCAACCTGCGCTGGATCGGCGACTACAACGAAGAAGACTCCAGCGCCGGCACTCGCGTGTTGTACAACACTGGCCCGACCATCAATGGCGTCAATCTCTATTCCGCACGCGCAGCGGCGGCGGGGGCGACACTGGTCAACGGCTCGCACCGCAAGGTCAATCTGGACAGCGACCAACACGTCACCGTGCACCAGGGCGGCACCTCGGTCGAAGCGAATTGGTCGCTGCCGAGTGATTTCAGTCTGACCTCGATCAGCTCTTATCGCTTCTGGAATTTCACCCCGAAAAATGACGACGGGCTCAACGTTCCGGCGAGCTACAACGCCGGTGTTTCGGTGGAGGACAAACAGTACTCACAGGAATTTCGCCTGGCTTCGCCCAAAGGCGAGTTCTTCGACTACGTCGTCGGCGCCTACTACTTCGGCTCTGATCTGGACAACAAATCCTTCGCCTATTACGGCCCGCAAGCGGACGTCTGGAACGGCACACCGGCCGGGGCGCTCGCCAACGTTGGCAGCGTCGGCAACGGCCACATCAAGACCGACAGTTTTGCGCTGTTCGCCCAAGGCACCTGGCACCTCAGCGAGCGACTGGATTTCACCGCCGGAGTGCGTGGGACTTATGAAGAAAAATCTGCCTGGGTGACGCGTGATGCTCCGGTCGGTGGCGCTGCTGTGGCGGGCGCGGCAGCGGCGGCGCGACGTGGTCGGGCCGGCGCCTACGATTCCGGCGACCTCAATCAGTACAGCTCCAGCCCGTCCGGTTTGCTCAATCTCAGCTATCGCATCACTGACGATGTGCTGGGCTACGCGACCGTGTCCCACGGCGAGAAATCCGGCGGGGTCAACCTGGCGGTCGGTTCGGCACCGACGGCTGGCGCCGATTCGTTGCTGATTGGCACCGAGCGCGCGAACAACGCCGAACTCGGTTTCAAAAGCACCCTGTGGGATCACCGCCTGCAACTCAATGCCAACGTTTTCTGGACGCAGGTCAACGCGTATCAGACCAATGCCTACGACGCTGAGAATCGCGTTCAATACCTGACCAACGCCGGTTCGGTGCGCTCGCGCGGCGTCGAGTTCGAAAGCACGCTGATCCCGCTGCGCGGCCTGACGCTGAACGTCAACGGCTCTTTCAATGACGTCAGCTACCTGTCCTACAAAGACGCACCGTGCCCGCCGGAAATCAGCCAGGCGCCGGGCGCGCCGGCCTCCTGCGACCTCAGCGGCCATCAAGTCGTCGGCGCGTCGAAATGGATCGGCAACGCCAATGGCGAATACAAATGGAATCTGGATAACGGCTTCGAACCCTACGTCACCGCCAGCTATGCATTCCGCTCGAAAGCGGTGGGCACGGTCGAGGATTCCGATTACGGACAAATCCCCAGCTACGCCGTGGTCAACCTCTCAACCGGCCTGCGCGGTGACTTCAACCAGGGTCAGTGGGATGTCTCGCTGTGGCTGAAAAACGCCTTCGACAAAACCTATTACACGACCCTGTGGACGGGCGGCAACGGCGGCTATGAAGGCCTGCTCGGCACGCCGCGCACGCTTGGCGTTACCGGTCGCTACGACTTCTGATTCATACGTGAGGAACTGCATCATGATACGCATCAAAACGGCTTACCCGGTGCTTTTGTCCAGCGTTGTTTTCAGCGCTGGCGCCTTCGCCGCACCCAGTGTTTATCCGACTGGCGTCACGCGTTACGACCCGAACAAGGCGTTCAATCAATACGTGATTTTCAGCGGCGCCGACAAACAGACCCACCTGATCGACATGAACGGCAACGAGGTGAAAACCTGGCCGCAGGCAGGTTTCCCCTCAGCGATCATCGACCCGCAACTGGTCGGTGGCGAGCGTGGCCATGTGCTTTTGCAACTGAGCGAAAAGGATCCCGGCAAACTCGGTTCGGCCGGTAACGGCTTGGGCAATCAGAGCGTCGGCGAGCTGGACTGGAACGGCAAAGTGGTCTGGCAGTGGGGCGACAAGGCGCCGGGTGGCGCAGCTCAGCAGCATCATGACCAAAGGCGTTTGAGCAACGGTAATACCGTGGTGCTGGCGAACAAGGTGCACAAGGTCAAAGGCTTCAAAGCACCGGAGGTGATTGATGATGCCATCTACGAAGTCAGCCCCGACGGTGTGGTGAAATGGCAGTGGCTGGCTTCGGAACACCTCAACGAATTCGGCTTCACCGCACAACAGCTGAAACTGGTGCGCGCCACTGACAACCCGGACTACTTGCACATCAACAACCTTAGTCTGGTCGGGCCGAACAAATGGTTCGACGCCGGTGACCAGCGCTTCAATCCGGACAACCTGTTGATCGATTCACGCAACGCCAATTTCATCGCGATCATCGAGAAAAGCAGCGGCAAAGTGGTCTGGCGTCTCGGCCCGAATCTAGCGCCGATCAACCCGAAAACCGCGCAGACACTGCCGCGTCCGGTGGATCAGTTTGTCGGCCAGCACGACGCGCACATCATCCCCGCCGGGCTGCCTGGCGCCGGCAATCTGCTGGTTTTCGATAACCAGGGCTCGGCGGGTTATCCGAACGTCACCCTCGGGCTGATTTCCGGCTCGCGAGTGCTGGAAATCGATCCGCAGAAAAACCAAATCGTCTGGCAATACAGCGCGGCCAATTCGAAGCAACCGGGGTGGGCGTTTTACAGCTCGTTCATCAGTAGTGCGCGGCGTTTGCCCAATGGCAATACGTTGATCGACGAGGGCATGCACGGGCGGTTTTTCCAGGTCACGGCCAGCGGCGAAAACGTCTGGGAATACGTCAGTCCGTATCTGGGCAAAGCGCCGGGCAGCGATGCTATCAGCAACTGGGTCTATCGGGCGCTGCCGGTGAGTTACGACTGGGTGCCTGCCGGAACGCCACGTTCCGAGACGGCGGTGATCGCCCCGGTGGTTGGCATTCAACAAACCAATGCCAGCCGTTAATGAGCGCTGACGAATGCCGTTAGCGAATACTTTTCATGCCGCAAAAGCATGACATTTCGGGTGGATCGTTACAGGCCTTGTAATACGTGGCTCCGATCGAAACGCGCAGCTTTCATATTTCCGAAAGATCTATGCATAACCGTAAAGATTACTTTCGGTGATAAGCGTCTGGGTCAATGATTGCCCCGTCGATCACGCCGTGGGGGCTTCACAAACGGGCGGGTCGGTCGTTTGGCTCGTAGAACGAAAAGAGACCGCAGGGAGTTAAACAATGGGCAATGTCCAGACCGCCGCCAGCGCAGGGGAATTGCTGTGGCGGCAGCCGCCAAGTGGCGAACTGGTCGATCTTGGCCGGGCGCATCGTGTGCCGTTGGGGCAACTGCGTTTGCAGCGTGCGCCGAAAGGTATCTTGAGCCGGCGCGAAATCGTTCTGCTCGCGGTACTCGCGCTGGTAGTGCATGGCGCAGTGATCTACTGGATCAGCCAGAAACCGACGCCAGTGCTGCCAGTGGTGCCGCCGGAAATTCCGCCGATGACCATCGAGTTTTCACACCCGGCCCCGCCCGCGCCGCCGGCAGTGGTGCCGCCACCGCCACCCGCGCCCGTGGTCGAGCCGCCACCGCCGGTAGAGGACGAATTGGCCGTAAAGCCACCGCCCAAGCCAGCGCCGAAACCGAAACCGGTAATCAAGCCAGCGCCAAAACCCGTACCGAAGGCGGTTGAGCAACCGCCGACACCGCCGAAACCCGTTGCTCCGCTCGCCGCGCCTGCGCCTGCCGCGCCTGCGCCTGCCGCGCCACCGGCGCCAGCGCCCGTGACCCCGGCGTCCGCCAACGCGGCCTACCTGAAGAACCCGGCGCCGGAATACCCGTCGCTGGCCCAGCGTCGCGGTTGGGAAGGCACGGTGTTGTTACGGGTTCATGTGTTGGCCAGCGGCAAACCGGGTGAAATCCAGATTGCAAAAAGCAGCGGCCGACAGCAACTCGACGACGCCGCGCTGAACGCCGTAAAGCGCTGGAGTTTCGTCCCCGCCAAGCAGGGTGATGTCGCTCAGGACGGCTGGGTCAGCGTGCCCATCGATTTCAAGATTCATTAATTGGTAATCAGCTGGCTTTATTCTCGCGGTGTGTCAGGAACCGTCATCGCGAGCAAGTTCGGCTCCCACACACGAGGGATACATCATGACGTTACTGGCATCTCCACTGGAGTCCATCGAAAGCGCGGTGATCTGGCTGCTGGTGGTTTTTTCCGTCGCTACCTGGGGCCTGGCATTGCTCAAGGCTGTGCAGTTCGGTCGATTGAAGGCGCAGGATCGACGTTTTCATCAGCGCTTCTGGGCGGCGTCGAGCCTTGATGCCGCAGCCGAGTTGAGCGAAACCCAACCCGGCGCTGCGGCGCGGGTGGCGCAGGCCGGTTACGCCGCGATTCAGGTGGGCGAAGCGCCGCAGGCGAATGATCTGAGCCAGGCGATCAATCATCAGGATCGACTGGAGCGCGCCCTGCGTCAGCAGATTGTCCGCGAACGCCGTTCGCTGGAAACCGGCCTGGCCGTGGTCGCGAGTATTGGCAGCACCTCGCCGTTCATTGGCCTGTTCGGCACGGTGTGGGGAATCATGGAGGCGTTGAAAGGCATCAGTGCGGCAGGCTCGGCGAGCCTGGAAACAGTCGCCGGCCCTATCGGCGCTGCATTGGTCGCGACCGGCGTGGGTATCGCCGTCGCGGTGCCAGCGGTGCTGGTTTACAACTACTTTTTGCGGCGTCTGAAACTGACCGCGGCGGATCTCGACGACTTCGCCCACGACTTCTACAGCCTGGCGCAGAAGAGTGCGTTCCGCGTGCTCATCCATCCGAGCGCGCACAAAGTGACCGCGCCGGGCAACGCGACAAAAGTGAAGGAGGCGTCCTGATATGGCCTTCTCCACGCAAGACACGGACGAGGTACTCAGCGAGATCAACGTGACGCCGTTGGTGGATGTGATGCTGGTGCTGCTCGTGGTGTTCATCGTCACCGCGCCGCTGCTGACCAACGCAATACCAATCAACCTGCCGAAGACCGAAGCGGTGGCGCCGGTCGAGCAGAAGGATCCGCTGGTGGTGAGCATCGACGGCGCCGGCAAACTGTTTATCAACAAGGATGAAATTCAGCCGGGCCTGCTCGAATTCAACCTCAAATCGGCCAAGGCCAAAGACCCGGAGGTGCGCGTGCAGTTGCAGGCCGACGACGGCGTCAACTACGGCGAAGTGGCGCGGGCCATGGCGTCGATCGAGCGGGCAGGCATCACCAAGTTGTCGGTGATCACCGCGCGTTAACAGATTCAAGTTTTCCGGGGCCGTCTCCTTGGCAGGGTGCGGCCCTTTTTTTATGTCTTCAGGAAAGCCCCTCACCCTAACCCTCCCCCAGAGGGAGAGGGGACTGACAGTGGTGGATGGGACAGTTACGCCGACGTGAAATACCGAGTCGTACGCAACTTCAAAGCCCACGCAAATCGGCTCCCTCTCCCTCCGGGAGAGGGCCGGGGTGAGGGGAAAAGATCGAAAGCCGTGTGCAAACCTCATATTCGATTCAGATCTTGATAAATAGCTTCTTATTCCTTAACGAATATAACTCCGCTCCCTATACTCGTCCCGGAACAGACACGACGCAGGAGAGCTCCCATGCGCAACGAATCAATTCGCTACCTGATTGTGCCGGGCTGGCAAGGATCGCCAGATGATCATTGGCAGACCCATTGGCAACACAGTCTGCCGAACAGCGCGCGGGTGGAGCAGGCCGATTGGCTGACTCCGCGCCGTGAAGATTGGGTCGCCGCGCTGGCCGAAGCGATTGCTGCCGACAGCACACCAGTGATTCTCATCGCCCACAGCCTGGGCTGCATCACGGTTGCGCATTGGGCGGCCACCGCGCCGCTGCAATACCTGCGTCAGGTGCGCGGTGCGTTGCTGGTCGCGCCTGCTGACGTCGAGCGCCCGGCCTGCGCGCCGGCCCTGCGTAACTTCGCGCCGATTCCGAGTGATCTGTTGCCATTCCCGAGCCAGGTCGTCGGCTCCGACAACGACGCTGCGGTCAGTGCGCCACGTGCGCTGGAAATGGCGCGCAACTGGGGGGCGGAGGCGGGGATTCTTGCCGGGGCCGGGCACATCAACGTCAAGTCCGGACATCAGCGTTGGGAGCAGGGCTTCGCCTACCTCTATCGCCTGCAAAACCGCCTCGAACACCACGCCCTTCGTCGCGCCTGATCTTGTTTTCTTCAACGCCCCCGCCTGATGGCGGTTTTGGGTGGGAGCCTGCCATGAGTTTCGAAAATTTCGGTCAGCCCTTGCTGACCTTTCCCGATGCAGAAAAAAGCCCTCTGAGCATCCGCGCCAAAGCCTTGGTGTTTGTCGATCCGCGTTCGCGGCAATTGCGTGAAGAGCTGGAGCAATTGGCGCCACGCGCGATCTCCGTGTTGATCCGTGGCGAAACCGGCACGGGTAAAGAATTGCTCGCACGCCATATTCATCGCGCCAGCGACCGCAGCGGTCTGTTCGTTTCGGTGAACTGCGGCGCGATCAGCCCGACCTATGCCGATGCCGAACTGTTCGGCTATGCCGCCGGCAGTTACAGCGGCTCGGCCAGCAGCCGCGCCGGTTGGTTCGGTTCGGCCAACGGCGGCACCTTGTATCTCGATGAAATCGGCGACTTGCCGTTGCCAATCCAGATCAAGTTGCTCGCGGCTCTGGAGAACCATGAAGTCACCCGCGTCGGTGCACACCAGCCGAGCCCGGTGGATGTGCGCTTGGTGGCCGCGACCAGTATTGATCTGGCCCAAGCGGTGGCTGCCGGGAAATTCCACGAACGGCTTTATCACTACCTCAGCGACGGCCATCTGGAGTTGCCGGCCTTGCGCGCGCGCACCGGCGATATCCTCTCGCTGGCCGAGTATTTCCTCGGCATCTACAGTCAGCGTCTCGATTTGCCTGTGCCATTGATCAGCGAAGCGGCGCAGCACGTGCTTGAACAACACAGCTGGCCGGGCAATACCCGCGAGTTGGAAAACGTCATTCACTTTGCGCTTTTGGTCAGCACCGGTGAAGAGATTCTGCCGGAGCACCTCAATCTGCCACCGCTCTTGACGCAGATCGAAGCCCAGATCAAACAAATCATCGCCACAGGCTCCACGACTGACCAAGCCGCCCTCAAAAAAATCCTGAAAAACGCCGGCCTCCTGTAGGAGCTGGCGCAGCCTGCGATCTTTTGATCCTGCTTCGGCGATTTAACCTGTTGAAAATCAAAAGATCGCAGCCTTCGGCAGCGGCTACACGTCTAAATCGCGTGTATGAACAAAATGGAATATGAACGTGAATAAACGTTATTGTCCGGGAATAACAAATCCGGGTATTGTCCGCGTCACGCCAGCGATATCACTTCACTGGCACACGTATTAATGCCGTCGTCGATGACGACCGTGATTTTCGATAAGGACACTGCATGAAAAAGGTTCTGTTGTTTACCGCATTGGCGGCTGCTCTGACGGCTTCTTTCGCCAATGCTGGCGAGAAACTGGTGGTTGCCGCAACGCCGGTGCCGCACGCTGAGATTCTCGAACTGATCAAGCCGACCCTCGCCAAAGAAGGCGTGGATCTGGAAATCAAAGTCTTCACCGACTACGTACAGCCAAACGTGCAAGTGGGCGAGAAGCGTCTGGATGCAAACTACTTCCAGACCCTGCCATACCTGAACAGCTTCAACCAGGGCAAATACAAGGATGACAAGTCCAAGTACCTGGTGACCGTGCAGGGCGTGCATGTTGAACCGTTCGGTGGTTACTCGAGCAAGTACAAGACCCTGGCTGAACTGCCGGACGGCGCGACCATCGCCATCCCTAACGAAGGCAGCAACAGCGGCCGTGCGCTGATCCTGCTGCAGAAGGCCGGTCTGATCGAATTGAAAGACCCGAAAAATGCCTTGGCAACGCCGAAAGACATCGCCAAGAACCCACACAACTTCAAGTTCAAGGAACTGGAATCGGCCCTGCTGCCGCGCGTTCTGAAGGAAGTTGATCTGGACATGATCAACACCAACTACGCGCTGGAAGCCAAGCTGAACCCGCAGAAAGATGCGCTGGTGATCGAGGGCGCTGACTCGCCGTACGTGAACTTCCTGGTGGCCCGTGAGGACAACAAGAACAGCGACGCGATCCAGAAACTCGCCAAGGCCCTGACCAGCCCGGAAGTCAAAGCATTCATCGAGAAAAAGTACAGCGGCGCGGTATTGCCGGCGTTCTGATCTGACGCTTTGATCCGATGTAAAAACGCCGATGAGCAGCGATGGTCATCGGCGTTTTTTGTGCGTGCTGGAAAGCTAAAGATCGCAGCCTTCGGCAGCTCCTACCTTGGAATACGTTCACTGTAGGAGCTGCCGAAGGCTGCGATCTTTTGATCTTGTCGATGCGTCAGGCCACCTGCGCCTTCAACGCCCGGCGCAACGCCCTCAGCAATTTCACGATGTCCTGCGGATCCAGTCGCTGCGGTACTTTTACATCCATGTTTATCTTCCTTGTGATGAATGGCCGAGAGAGTCTGGCCAAAAGCTGTTCGTCCTTGGAGAGCTTTCGTACAAAAAAGATCCGTCCTACAGCGCAAAGGAAAATTGCCTTCTTATTCCTTCCCCGCAAACCGACAAGATAGTTTTTTGAGTGATATCAATATGCTTTATCGGTATTTAAATTATTGTTTTTATACCTATAAAGTCAGTGCCTGCCGGACAGCCACCCGCGGTCCATGGATTGTTTCACCGTCGTTTACCGAGCGACGTCAGGACACTGCATGACTTTCGATTACACCTTTATCCTCAGCACCCTGCCGGCATTCCTCAAAGCCGTCGGGGTGACGCTGCAGGTCGGTTTCATCGCCATTGGCACCTCGTTGCTGGTCGCGCTGCTCAACGCGACGATCCTGGTGTTTCGCACACCGTACCTGCGCAAACTGGTCGGCCTGTATGTGGAGCTGGCGCGTAATACGCCGCTGCTCATCCAGCTGTTCTTCGTCTACTTCGCCTTGCCGGCACTGGGGCTCAAAGTCTCCGGTTTCGCTGCGGCGATCATCACCATGACGTTTCTGGGCGGTGCCTACCTCACCGAGGTGCTGCGCGCCGGCGTCGATGCGGTACCGCACGCGCAACTGGAGTCCGGGCGTTCGATCGGCCTGTCCCACGGCCAGTTGTTGCGCTACGTAATCCTGCCGCAGGCGGGGATCCTCAGCCTGCCGTCGCTGTTCGCCAATTTCATCTTCCTGCTCAAGGAAACCACCGTGGTCTCGGCGGTGGCGGTGCCGGAAATTCTCTACACCACCAAGAGCTATATCGCGCTCTATTACAAAACCTACGAAATGCTCGCCGTGCTGACGCTGATCTGCGTGCTGCTGTTCTTGCCGTTGTCGCTGTTGCTCAGCCGTCTGGAAAGGAGGCTCCAGCATGGCCAGTTCGGGTCTTGAGTTGCTTTGGGTGTCGTTGCCGCAGTTGGCCAAAGGCGCCGGACAGACCTTGTCGATCTCGTTCCTCAGCATCGCCATCAGCACCGTCGGCGGGGTGCTTTACGGTGTGATGCGCACGTTGAACGTAACGTGGCTCAACGCGATCTTGCGCATCTATCTGGAGCTGTTCCGGGCGATACCGGTGCTGGTCTGGTTGTACCTGCTGTTTTTCGGTCTGCCGATTTTCTTCGGCCTCAGCCTGCCGAGTTTCTGGTGCGCGGTGCTGGTGCTGTCGCTGTGGGGCGCCAGCGAGGTTGGCGAAGTGGCGCGCGGTGCCCTGCATTCGTTGCCGCGCGGGCAGCGCGAAGCGGGGTTGTCGATTGGCCTGAACGCGGCGCAGTTGTATGGCTACGTGCTGTTGCCGCAAGCGCTCAAGCGCATGACGCCGCCGACCATCAACGTCTACACGCGAATCATCAAGACCAGCTCGCTGGCGGTGTTGATCGGCGTGGTCGACGTGATCAAGGTCGGTCAGCAGATCATCGAGCGCACCTACGAATCGGTGCTGATTTACGGCGCGCTGTTCCTGTTCTTCTTTTTCATCTGCTACCCGCTCTCGGCCGCCTCGCGCGTGCTGGAGCGGCGCTGGACGCAAGCATGAGCGCACTGATCGAGTTTCGTGGCTTCAACAAGTTCTATGGTGCGCAGCAGGTGCTCAACGGCATCGATCTGCAGGTGCAGAGTGGCGAAGTGATCGTCATTCTCGGCCCCAGCGGCTGCGGCAAAAGTACCTTGCTGCGTTGCCTCAATGGCCTGGAAGACGCCCACAACGGCAGCTTGAAGTTCAACGGACGCGAGCTGTTGGACAAAGCCACTGACTGGCGCGAAATCCGTCAGCAGATCGGCATGGTCTTCCAGAGCTATCACCTGTTCCCGCACATGAGTGTGCTCGACAATCTGCTGCTCGGCCCGCTCAAGGTGCAGAAGCGTCAGCGTCGCGAAGCACAACAGCAGGCCGAAGCTTTGCTCGAGCGTATCGGCCTGCTGGACAAGCGCGATGCTTTTCCTCGTCAGCTCTCCGGCGGTCAGCAGCAACGCATCGCTATCGTCCGTTCGCTGTGCATGAACCCACGGGTCATGCTCTTCGACGAAGTCACCGCCGCCCTCGACCCGGAAATGGTCAAGGAAGTGCTGCAAGTCATTCAGGGTTTGGCCCGCGAGGGCATGACCCTGTTGATCGTCACGCATGAAATGGCCTTCGCTCGCGCGGTGGCCGACCGCATTGTGTTCATGGATGCCGGGCGCATCCTTGAACAAACCCCGCCCGAGATTTTCTTTTCGAACCCGCAAACCGCACGCGCGCAGCAGTTTCTGGAGAAGTTCTCCTTCGTGGCAACACTGCCAAAAACGAACCCGTCAAAGGAACTGGAACCGCTATGAAAACTGCCGCGTTGTTACTGCCCCTGCTCAGCCTCGCCTTACTCGCCGGTTGCGGCGAAACCGAGGAGCCGCCGAAGCCGAAAGTCGCCAGCGAAAGCGCAGCGCCGGCCGGTTATCTCGAAAAGATCAAGGCTCGCGACAAATTGATTGTTGGCGTCTTCACCGACAAACCACCCTTTGGTTTTGTCGATGAGAGCGGGCGCTACGTGGGTTTCGATACGGATATCGGCCGGCGTTTCGCCAAGGATCTGCTCGGCGATGAAAACAAGGTCGAGTTCGTCGCTGTCGAGCCCGCGAGTCGTATTCCATTCCTGCAAAGTGACAAGGTCGACCTGATTCTCGCCAACATGACCGTCACCCCGGAGCGCAAGGAAGCGGTGGAATTCACCAACCCGAACCTCAAGGTCGCCGTGCAGGCGCTTGTACCACAGGGTAGCTCGGTGAAAAAACTCGATGATCTGGCGACGCGCACCACGATTGTCACCACCGGCACCACCGCGGATATCTGGCTGACCAAGAACCACCCAGACTGGAAATTGCTCAAGTTCGAAAAGAACTCTGAGTCGCTGCAAGCCTTGGCCAACGGCCGTGGCGATGCCTATGCGCAGGACAACCTGGTGCTGTTCAGCTGGGCCAAGCAGAACCCGGGGTATCGCGTGCTCGAAGAAAAGCTCGGAGCCGAGGCGCCGATTGCGCCCGCAGTGAAAAAGGGCAATCTCGAATTGCGAGACTGGGTGAACAGCGAGCTGGCCGAACTGGGCGAGGAGAAATATCTGCTCAAGCTGTATGACCAATATGTGCGCAAAGAGCTGAGCGATGACACCAAGCCTGAGAGCGTGATTGTTGAAGGGGGCAAGTGGCAGGGGTGATTGTCTATGGGGGCGGTGGTGAGGCTTGGCCCTCACCCCAGCCCTCTCCCGGAGGGAGAGGGGGCCGACCGAGGTGTCCTGCGTCACACATCGACCTGAAAAACCGAGTCGATTATGGATTCAACACAGCAAGATCAGGTCGGCGCACCTCGAATAATCAACTCGGTCGGTCCCCTCTCCCCCGGGAGAGGGCTAGGGTGAGGGGCTTTTGACCGAACTACTCAATCCGGCCAATGCCACGCCGGTTCATCCAGCAGCCGCTGCCCGACAATCCCGGTTTGCCCCAGCGTCTTCTCCAGCACGATGCAATTGCACTGCGGATCTTCCTGCAGCGCCGAAATCAACCGCCGCGCATGGGACACCACCCACACCTGACATTGCTCCGAGGCGCGGATGATCAATCGCGCCAATGCCGGCAACAGATCCGGGTGCAGGCTGGTCTCCGGTTCGTTCAACACCATCAGCGTCGGCGGTCGCGGTGTCAGCAGTGCCGCGACCAGCAGCAGATAACGCAAGGTGCCGTCCGACAGCTCAGCCGCTGACAGCGGCCGCAGCAAGCCTTCCTGGAAAAACTCGATGGCGAAGCGTCCGCCGGCCAATGGCGCGATGTTCAGTTGCGCACCGGGGAACGCATCGCTGATCGCTGCACGCAACGCGTCGTGATCGCCGATTTCGAGAATCGTCTGCAAGGCTGCCGCGAGATCGCGGCCGTCGTGGTGCAGCACTGGCGTACGCGTGCCCAGTTGCGGCTGGCGCACCGGCGCGTCGGCGTCGCTGCGAAAGTGGTCATAAAAGCGCCAGCGACGGATGAACTCGCGCATCTGGAACACTTCCGGCGAGCTGCGCAGATTGCCGACCTGATCGAACAGACTGTCAAAATTCGGCGTGTGTTGCGCCAGTACATCCCAGGCGCGACCTTCGCGGGCGCGGATCATCGGGCCATTGCGGTCCACCAGCAGGCTCGCGGGGCGAAACACCGGGCCGGCCCAGATACATTCACGCTTGATTTCCGGATCGAGGGAAAAACACGAACGGCTCGGCTCCGGCAGGCCAAGGCCAATGGCATAGCTGAAATCCTCGCTGGCGAATCCCAGGCGCAAGCGTTTCACGCCGTGACGCACGGTCGGCTCGATCGCCACTTCACCGTTGCGCATGCGTCGGCTGATGGTTTCCGGTCCGGCCCAGAACGTCGAATCCAGCCCGCCCTCACGGGCCAACGCGTTAACCACGCCGCCCTGTGCGGTTTCTGCCAGCAGGCGCAACGCGCGATAAAGATTGGATTTGCCGCTGCCATTGGGCCCGGTGATCAGATTAAGACGCCCGAGCGGAATCACCAGTTTGTTGATCGAACGATAATTTGCCACCGCCAAGGTATTGAGCATGGAATTCCTTCTCTTCAGGCGCCCATTGCAGGCGCTGCTGCAGGCTGCGATCTTTGCTTTTAATGGTCAAGATCAAAAGATCGCAGCCTTCGGCAGCTCCTACAAGGAAATGTCAGGATCGTGCGAGCGAACGTTGAACCCTGTTCTAAGCTCACAGTCGTATCGTCACTTGCACGTTCGTACACAGGAAGGAGTCTGCATGGCGAGTCCCGGAATGAAAACAGCGGTCATGCTGAGTTTGTGCACTTTGCTCAGCGCTTGCGACGACAAGCAACCCGCGCAGGAATACTTGCCCCGCGTTTTTGTACAGGACGTCAAACCCGAGAACTACGCCGCCGCGGTGACCCTCACCGGCGACGTACAGGCGCGCGTGCAGACGCAGTTGTCATTCCGCGTTGGCGGCAAGATCATCCAGCGCATGGTCGACGTCGGCGACCGGGTCACGGCCAAACAGGTGCTGGCCAGGCTCGATCCCAAGGATCTGCAGACCAACGTCGACTCCGCCCAGGCCCAGGTTGTCGCCGAACAGGCCCGCGTGAAGCAAGCGGCGGCGGCTTTCGTGCGTCAGCAAAAACTCTTGCCCAAGGGCTACACCAGCCAGAGTGAATTTGACTCCGCGCAAGCGGCGTTGCGCAGCAGTCAAAGCGCATTGAGCGCGGCGCAGGCGCAACTGGCCAACGCGAAGGATCAACTCAGCTACACCGCGTTGATCGCCGATGCGCCGGGCATCATCACCGAGCGCCAGGCCGAAGTCGGCCAGGTCGTGCAAGCCACGGCGCCGATTTTCGGTCTGGCCCGGGATGGCGATCGCGATGCGGTGTTCAACGTTTATGAATCATTGCTGGCCGAGCGTCCTTCGGACAACCGCATCACTGTGAGCCTGCTCGACAATCCCGAGATCAAAACCACCGGCACCGTGCGCGAAGTTACCCCGGCGGTGTCGGCGCAGTCCGGTACCGTGCAAGTCAAAGTCAGCCTCGACAAACTGCCGCCGGGCATGCAACTCGGTTCGGTGGTCAGCGCCACCGCCAAGGGCAGCGGCGCCTCGGCCGTTGAACTGCCATGGTCGGCGCTGACGAAAAACATCAGCGACCCGGCAGTGTGGCTGGTCGATGACAAGGGCGAGGCGCAACTGCACACGGTCACCGTCGGCCGTTACCTCACTGGCAAGGTGATCATCAGCGCAGGCCTCAAGGGCGGCGAAAAAGTCATCGTCGCGGGCGGCCAGTTGCTGCACCCCGGCATGAAAGTCGAGATCGCCGAAAACACCTACAAGGATCTGCAACCGGGAGCGCAGCCATGAAGCGTCTCGGACTGCTGTGCATGACGCTGCTGCTGAGTGCTTGCTCGGAGAAGGAAAAGCCGCCGGAACCGGTGCGCCCGGTGCTGTCGGTTACGGTCAAAGCATTGAACGAAGAAAGCCTCGGTCGTTTTGCCGGCAGCATTCAGGCGCGCTACGAGAGCAACACCGGTTTTCGCGTGGGTGGGCGCATCGCCAGCCGAAATGTCGACGTCGGCGCTGAAGTGCAGAAGGGCACGTTGCTCGCCACCCTCGACCCGTCCGACCAGCAGAATCAGCTGCGCTCGGCCCAAGGTGATCTGGCCAGGGTCCAGGCGCAACTGATCAACGCCCAGGCCAACGCGCGTCGACAGCAAGCGCTGTTCGATCGCGGCGTCGGTGCGCAGGCACAACTGGACGTCGCCAACACTGACCTGAAAACCACTCAGGCCTCGCTCGATCAAGCGCGCGCCGCGGTCAATCAAAGCAAGGATCAACTCGCTTACACCGAGCTGCGATCCGATCACAAAGCCGTGGTCACCGCGTGGAATGCTGAAGCCGGGCAGGTCGTTACGGCGGGCCAACAAGTCGTGACCCTGGCCCAACCGGACATCAAGGAAGCGGTGATCGATCTGCCAGACAGCCTGGTCGACCAGATCCCCAGTGACGTGGTGTTTTCGGTGGCCGCGCAACTTGATCCGAGCATCAACACCACGGCAATCATTCGCGAGATCGAACCCCAGGCACAAAGCGCCACGCGCACCCGTCGCGCGCGGCTTACCCTGACTGACACGCCGGACGGCTTCCGCCTCGGCACCGCAATCAGCGTAACCCTCAGCTCGGCAATCAAGCCGCGTATCGAACTGCCGCTGACCGCGTTGCAGGAAGTCGATGGCAAGGCGCGTGTCTGGGTGATCGACACTCAAAGCAAAACCGTCAGCCCGCGCGATGTCAGCGTGATCAGCCGCACCGACAGCAGTGTGGTGCTGGCTGGCGGGGTGCAGAACGGCGAGCGTGTGGTCAGCGCCGGCGTCAACAGCCTCAAACCCGGACAATCGGTAAAACTTGACGAGGACAGTCAATGAAAGGCTCTTTCAATCTCTCCGAATGGGCCCTCAAGCATCAGTCTTTCGTCTGGTATCTGATGTTCGTCGGGCTGCTCATGGGCGTGTTCTCCTATTTCAATCTGGGGCGCGAGGAAGATCCGTCGTTCACCATCAAGACCATGGTGATCCAGACCAAATGGCCGGGCGCGACCCAAGAGGAAACGCTCCAGCAAGTCACTGACCGCATCGAGAAAAAACTCGAAGAACTCGACTCCCTCGACTACGTGAAAAGCTACACGCGCCCCGGCGAATCGACGGTGTACGTGTACTTGCGCGACACCACCAGCGCCGACGACATTCCGCAAATCTGGTATCAGGTGCGCAAGAAAATCGACGACATTCGCGGCCAGTTTCCCCAAGGAATCCAGGGGCCGGGATTCAACGACGAGTTCGGCGACGTCTACGGCTCGGTCTACGCCTTCACCGCCGACGGCCTGACCATGCGCCAGCTGCGCGATTACGTGGAACAGGCGCGGGCGGAAATCCGCAACGTGCCGGGGCTCGGCAAGATCGAAATGGTCGGCCAGCAGGACGAAACGATTTATCTGAATTTTTCCACGCGCAAACTTGCCGCGCTGGGCATCGACCAACGCCAGGTTGTGCAGAGTCTGCAATCGCAGAACGCAGTGACCCCGGCCGGTGTGATCGAAGCCGGGCCCGAGCGGATCTCGGTGCGCACCTCGGGTCAGTTCGCCTCGGAGAAGGATCTGGCCGAGGTCAATCTCAAGCTCAACGACCGCTTCTATCGCCTGGCTGACATCGCCGACATCAAGCGCGGCTACGTCGACCCGGCTACGCCGCAATTTCGCTTCGACGGCAAACCGGCCATCGGCCTGGCGATTGCCATGCAGAAGGGCGGCAACGTTCAGGAATTCGGCAAGGCCTTGCACGAGCGCATCGACCAACTCACGGCAGATTTGCCGGTGGGCGTAGGCGTGCACACGGTCTCCGATCAGGCGGTGGTGGTGGAAGAGGCCGTCGGCGGCTTCACCAGCGCCCTGTTCGAGGCGGTGATCATCGTGCTGGTGGTCAGCTTCATCAGCCTCGGTGTGCGCGCCGGTCTGGTGGTGGCCTGCTCGATTCCGCTGGTGTTGGCGATGGTATTTGTATTCATGGAATACAGCGGCATCACCATGCAGCGGATTTCCCTCGGCGCGCTGATCATCGCCCTCGGCCTGTTGGTGGATGATGCGATGATCACCGTAGAGATGATGGTCACGCGCCTGGAAATGGGCGAGACCAAGGAGCAGGCGGCGACGTTTGCCTACACCTCGACGGCGTTCCCGATGCTCACCGGTACGCTGGTGACCGTCGCCGGTTTCGTGCCGATCGGCCTCAACGCCAGCTCTGCCGGTGAGTATACGTTCACGCTGTTCGCGGTGATTGCCGTGGCGATGATCGTCTCGTGGGTGGTGGCGGTGTTCTTCGCGCCGGTGATTGGCGTGCACATCCTCAGTGACAAGGTGAAGGCGCATGACGCCGAGCCGGGCCGCGTCGGTCGCGCCTTCAACGGCGGCCTGTTGTGGGCCATGCGCAATCGCTGGTGGGCGATCGGCATCACCGTGCTGTTGTTTGTCCTGTCGATTTTCTGCATGCGCTTTGTGCAGAACCAGTTTTTCCCGGCCTCCGACCGTCCGGAAATTCTGGTCGATCTGAACCTGCCGCAAAACGCTTCGATCGACGAAACCCGCAAGGCTGTCGACAAGCTCGAAGCCACCCTCAAGGGCGATCCGGACATCGTGCGTTGGAGCACTTACATCGGCCAGGGCGCGATCCGTTTCTACCTGCCGCTCGACCAGCAATTGCAAAACCCGTACTACGCGCAGCTAGTGATCGTCAGCAAGGATTTCGAAGCCCGCGAGGCCTTGAGCCAACGCCTGCGCGAGCGTTTGCACAAAGATTTCGTCGGCATCGGCAGCTACGTGCAAGCGCTGGAAATGGGCCCGCCGGTGGGGCGTCCGATTCAGTACCGGGTCAGCGGCAAAGACGTCGATCAAGTGCGCAAACACGCCATCGACCTGGCCACTGAACTCGACAAGAACTCGCACATCGGCGAGATCATCTACGACTGGAACGAGCCCGGCAAAGTCCTGCGTATCGACATCGCTCAGGACAAGGCGCGGCAACTCGGGCTGTCGTCCGAAGACGTCGCGAACCTGATGAACAGCATCGTCAGCGGCTCGCCGTTGACTCAGGTCGATGACGATATCTATCTGATCAACGTGGTCGGGCGCGCCGTGGATTCCGAACGCGGCACCCCGGAAACCTTGCAGAACCTGCAGATCGTCACGCCGAGCGGCACGTCGATTCCGCTGCTGGCATTCGCCACCGTGCGCTATGAACTGGAGCAGCCGCTGGTATGGCGCCGCGACCGTTTGCCGACCATCACCATCAAGGCTTCGGTGCGCGACGAGATCCAGCCGACTGACCTGGTGAAACTGCTCAAGCCCTCAATCGATGCCTTTGCTGCGAAACTGCCGGTCGGCTACAAGGTTGCCACCGGCGGTACGGTCGAAGAAAGCGGCAAGGCACAGGGGCCGATTGCCAAGGTTCTGCCATTGATGCTGTTTCTGATGGCAACGTTCCTGATGATCCAGTTGCACAGCGTGCAGAAGATGTTCCTGGTGGCGAGTGTCGCGCCCCTCGGACTGATCGGCGTGGTGCTGGCGCTGGTGCCGACCGGCACGCCAATGGGCTTCGTGGCGATCCTCGGGATTCTTGCGCTGATTGGCATCATCATTCGCAACTCGGTGATTCTGGTGACGCAGATCGATGAATTCGAGAAGAAGGGTTACGCGCCGTGGGACGCGGTGGTCGAAGCGACTGAGCATCGACGCCGGCCAATCCTGCTGACTGCTGCGGCGGCGAGCATGGGCATGATCCCGATCGCTCGCGAAGTGTTCTGGGGGCCGATGGCCTACGCGATGATTGGCGGGATCGTCGTGGCGACGTTGCTGACACTGCTGTTCCTGCCGGCGCTGTACGTGGCCTGGTACAAGATTCGCGAACCGAAAAAAGACACTGCCTAAGGCAAAAGCAAAAGATCGCAGCCTGCGGCAGCTCCTACAGGGAAACGCATTTCAATGTAGGAGCTGCCGCAGGCTGCGATCTTTTGATCTTCAACCCACACGCCGCCAGACACTGGCCAACCAAGGCTGCTGCTCGCGCGGTAGCCCTGCCGGCCGGAAGTAATGCTCGAGTTCGACAAACCCCGCTGCCGTCAGCAACCCGCGCCACGCCTCAAGATCGTGATACGAGCCATAACGCGGCCCGTTCCAGCCTTCACGGTTATCTCCGCGTGGGTTGGAGCTGAACAACACGCCTCCCGTTTTCAACGCCGCATGCAATTGCTTGAGTACGCGCGGCAACTCCTGCAGCGGCACGTGAAACAGCACCGCATTGGCAAAGATCCCGTCAAAGCGTTCAGCCGGCAGATCGAGCTTCAGAAAGTCCTGCTGCAACACTTCGCACCCGCTGTCCTCACGGGCCATCCGCGCGAATTCCTGCGAACCGTCGAGGCCGACGGCAACATGCCCCATGCGGGTAAACGTCTGCAAATCCCGCCCCGGCCCACAGCCGAAATCCAGAATCGTGAAGGGCGCTGAACCCTGGATATGCCGCAACAACGCATCGATGTTCTGGCTGACATCGTGATCGCGGGTGCCTTCGCGAAAGTCTTCGGCCACCGAGTTGTAATGGCCGAGGGTGGTCGCGGTGATCTGGTCGAGATCGCTTGGAGTCTGCTTCATGGTCGACTGCGGTTCAGGGAGAGATTCTCCGACTATAAGCGAAAAAATCGCAGCCTGCGGCAGCTCCTACAGGGAAACGCATTCCAATGTAGGAGCTGCCGCAGGCTGCGATCTTTTGATCTTGCTTCAGCGTTTGTTCAACCCCCGCGCCAACCGGTCCCCACCCAACTGAATCACCGCCACCAACGCCACCAGCAACGCAATCACGGTCAACATGATCTGGCTGTCAAAGCGTTGATAGCCGTAGCGATAAGCGATATCCCCTAAACCGCCAGCACCAATCGCGCCGGCCATCGCCGATGAATTGATCATCGTCACCAGCGTAATGGTGAAACCACCGACAATCCCCGGCAGGGCTTCCGGCAACAGCACGTGCCAGACGATGTGCCAACGCCGGCAGCCCATCGCTTGTGCAGCTTCGACCAAACCATGATCGACCTCGCGCAGACTTACCTCGGCGATCCGCGCGAAGAACGGCGTGGCAGCGATCGTCAACGGCACAACCGCTGCCCAGACGCCATACGTGGTGCCGACAATCAAACGGGTGAACGGGATCAGCGCGACCATCAGGATCAGAAACGGGATCGAACGGAACAGATTGACGAACGCGCCCAAGGCACGATTCAACACTGGCGCTTCGTAGATGCCGCCCTTGTCGCTGGTGACCAGAATGACCGCCATGGGAATGCCCACCAAAAGCGCGATCAGCGATGACACACCAACCATCAGGAACGTGTCGATAAACCCCTGCCACAAGCGATCAAGCCACATAGCCCAACACCTCCACTCGTTGCGCCCATGGCGCGGCGCGTTCGCGCAGTTGGTCGGCGTCGAACACCGAGCCACGCACGGCCAATATCAATTGCCCCAGCGCATGCCCCTGAATCCGTTCGACGCCGCCCTGAAGCAACTGCACCCGGCCACCGAGCCCGGCGAAGAGTGCGGCCAGATCCGGCTCGTCACGGGCGCTGCCAGTAAACTGCAGACGCAACACCAGCGCGGCCTCGGAGGAGGGCGCCTGTGGCTGCAAACGACGTTGCAACTCGTCCGGCAGCGCGTGTTGCAGCGGCGCGAGCAAGGTTTGGCTGACCTCATGGCGCGGATTGCCGAACACCTCCCACACCGGGCCTTGCTCAACGATGCGCCCGTGTTCAAGCACCACGACGCGGTCGCAGATTTCGCGAATCACCGCCATCTCGTGGGTGATCAGCACGATGGTCAGCCCCAGGCGTTTGTTGATCTCGCGCAACAGGCCGAGGATCGATTGGGTCGTCTCCGGATCCAGCGCCGAAGTGGCTTCGTCGCACAACAAGATGTCGGGGTCGTGCACCAGCGCGCGAGCGATGCCGACGCGTTGTTTCTGCCCACCGGAAAGCTGTGCCGGATACGCATTGTGCTTGCTTTGCAGGCCGACCAGCTCCAGCAATTCGCGCACTTTTTGCTCGCGCTGCTCTTTCGGCACGCCAGCCACTTTCAGCGGCAGTTCAACGTTCTGCCAGACGGTCTTGGCCGACATCAGATTGAAGTGCTGAAAGATCATGCCGATGCGCCGCCGCAGTGCGACAAGGCGGTCTTCATCGAACCCGCCGATGTACACTTGATCGATCAGCACCCGGCCCGTCGTCGGTTGCTCCAGACGATTGATCGTACGGATCAGCGACGATTTGCCGGCGCCGCTGCGGCCGATAATGCCGAACACCTCGCCACGCTGAATCGCCAGATCGATGCCCTGTAACGCCGCGACCGGGCCCTGTCGGCCCTGGTAGGTTTTGCCCAGGCCGATGAAGCGTATGTGCGCGCGGTTGAGCTCAGGATGCAGTTCGGTTTGTTCAGCAGCGTGTGGCTCTGGAGTCTCCAGTCGCCGTTGGATCGCGGCCGTCATGTTCAGCTTTCCCAACCGGCCTGATACAGCTTGCCGTGAGACTTGTCCAACGCCGCGCGAACGGCGGGAGAATGCTGGTAAATGTCGACGAACTTGATCAGGCGTGGGTCAGTCTTGCTCTTCGGCTGGATAACGAACTGGATTACGTATTCCTTGTGATCGAGCCCGTCGAACAGCAGCGCCGAGCCGGCATCGAAGGTCTTCGCCAGGCGAATGTACGCCGGGTAACCCTGGACCAGATCGGCGTCGTCATAGGCGCGCACCAGTTGCACGGCTTCGACTTGCAGGATCTTGATCTTCTTCGGGTTGGTGACAATGTCGTCTTCGGTCGCCTTATAGCCGACGCCCGGCTTAAGGGTGATCAGCCCCGCTTTGGCGAGCAGTTGCAGACCGCGTCCGCTGTTGATCGGATCGTTGGCGATCGCGACGCTGGCGCCTTCAGGCAGGTCATCGAAGCTTTTGTATTTTTTCGAATAGAGACCGACGTTGTTGATGATGCCCGGGGCAAAAGGCACCAGATCAAAACCGGACGCGGCTTTGGCGTTTTCCAGGAACGGGATGTGCTGGAAATAGTTCACGTCGATGTCGCCGGCGGCGAGGCTGACGTTGGGTGCGATCCAGTCGGTGAATTCCACCAGTTCGACTTTGAGTCCCTGTTTGGAGGCCTCTTCAACGGCTGCTTCCAAGGGGATGGCGAAGGCGGCGGTGGTGCCGATTTTCAGCGGCGCATCAGCGGCGAATACCGTTGCGCTGAACAGGCCGAGGGCCAGGGCCAGTGCTTTGACTGGGTGGGACAGGATTTTTTTGGTCATGGTGGTTTTTCCAGTCAGTGCATGAAGTTGCGGTGTATTGAATGGCCACATCGCTGGCAAGCCAGCTCCCACAGGTTTCGTGAACGCCACAGACCCTTGTGGGAGCTGGCTTGCCAGCGATGCTTTTAGCGTCGGTACGAAGATCCGGTGTGTTGTTCAGGCAACTGCGCCTCACCGTGAAACAGCTTCTCGCGCAAGCTGCCGTCGTCGTACGCGGTCTTGTACGAGCCGCGCCGCTGCAATTCGGGAATCACCAGTTCGATGAAATCCACGTAGCTCTCCGGCGTGACAATCCGGGTCAGGTTGAAGCCGTCCAGACCGGTTTCGGCAATCCACGATTCCAGCTCATCGGCCACCTGCTCGGGCGAACCGACCACCGTGATGTAGCGACCGCCGAGGGCGTGCTGATCGAGCAATTTGCGCCGGGTCCAGTCGTTGTTCTGCAGATTTCTGGTGGCCGACTGGATGGCGTTGCTCTTCACGTACTGAATCGGTTCGTCGATTTCGTACCGGGAAAAGTCGATGCCGGTAGACGCGGAAAAATGCGCCACGCCGGCCTCGGCACTGGCGTAGCTGAGGTACTCGGCATGCTTGGCCCACGCCGCTTCTTCAGTGATGCCGACGATGACGTTGAGGCCCATGAACACTTTGATGTCTTGAGGATTACGCCCGGCTGCAACAGCGCTGGCGCGGACCTTATCGACCTGTACTTTGGTCGAGGGTCTGTTCTGGCCGCTGATAAATACGCACTCAGCGTGACGGCCAGCGAAGAGCAAGCCTCGATCGGAACTGCCGGCCTGGAACAGCACAGGCGTGCGCTGCGGCGACGGTTCGCAGAGGTGATAACCCTCGACCTGATAGAACTCACCCTTGTGCTCGACCTTGTGCACTTTTGCCGGGTCGGCGTAGATGCGCCGCGCGCGGTCGTTGAGCACCGCGCCATTTTCCCAGCTGCCTTCCCAGAGTTTGTACAGCACCTGCAGGTACTCGTCGGCCTGATCGTAGCGCCGGTCATGTTCGACCTGTTCGCTGAGGCCCATGGCTTTTGCGGCGCTGTCGAGGTAGCCGGTGACGATGTTCCAGCCGATGCGACCACGGCTCAAATGATCGAGCGTCGACATGCGCCGGGCGAACAGATACGGCGGCTCGTAGGTGAGATTGGCAGTGAGGCCGAAACCCAGATTTTTCGTCACCGCAGCCATCGCCGACACCAGCAACAGCGGATCGTTGACTGGCAACTGGATCGATTCCTTCAGCGGCACATCGACCGAGTTCTGATAAACGTCGTAGACGCCGACGATGTCAGCGATGAACAGTCCGTCGAACAGTCCGCGCTCAAGCAATTGCGCCAGTTCAGTCCAGTATTCAATGGTGTTGTAGCGCGTGGAAGTATCACGCGGGTGCGTCCACAAACCGTGATTGATGTGGCCGATGCAGTTCATGTTGAACGCGTTGAGCAGGATCTTCTTTTTTGCAGCGCTCATCAGATCGTCCCTCGTAACGGCGGGTTTTCGTCGTTGAGGTAGTAATTGCCCACCGCGTGATACTTCCAGCGCACCGGGTCGTGCAGGGTGTGCACGCGGGCGTTGCGCCAGTGGCGGTCGAGACCGTGTTCGATCAAGGTGGCTTGGCTGCCGGCCAGTTCGAATAATGTGCTGCCGGCGGCGAGGGAAATTTCCGTGCTGATCGCCCGCGCTTCGGCCACTGCAATCGACGCAGCGGCGACGGTTTCGGCGTTGGTCTCGGCTTGCGCCGCATCGAGAAATTCGCCGGCGCGTTCCAGCAGAGCTTCGGTGGCGTGCAGGCGAATGCTCAAGTGGCCGAAGCTTTTCAGCGTCAGTGGATCGTCGGTGGCTTTGTCATTGCCCGAATCGATCCACGGGCGGGTTTTGCTGCGCACAAAGTGCAGGGCGTCTTCATAAGCGGCGCGGGCAATGCCGGTATCGATGGCCGCGTGAAGAATCTGCGCCAGCGGACCGACGGTGGTCGGGCGTTCGAAAGCGCTTTGAAACGGCAGCACATCTTCAGCCGCCACATAGACATCTTCGAACACCACTGAGCCGCTGCCGGTGGTGCGCTGGCCAAAGCCGCTCCAGTCGTCGATTACGGTCAGGCCCTTGCTCTGGCGCGGGACGAAGGCCAGTTGCTGCACACCATTTTCATCGATCACCGACGTCGGAATGCGCTGCGCGTAAATCGCGCCGGTCGCATAGAATTTGCGCCCGTTGATGCGATAGCCATCGCCGTCGCGTGTGAGGCGGGTGACCCGGTCGTGTGCGGTCTTGGTGCCCAGTTCCGCCAAGGCATTACCGAAGCGTTGGCCGGCAAGGACTTCGGCATACAGTCGTTGTTTTTGTTGATCGCTGCCGTTCACCCGCAGCACTTCGAGTGCGTAGAAATGGTTCTGTGGAATCTGCCCGAGGGAACCGTCAGCCTGCGCGATCAGCGCGATGACTTTCGCCAGGGTCACGTTGGAAACGCCGGCGCCGCCGAATGCCTTCGGCACGGTGATGCCCCACAGGCCGGAGCGGGAAAATACCTCCAGCTCCGGCAGCGGCAGACGCCGCTCGCGGTCGCGCAGCGCGCTGTCGCGTTTGAAATCTTCGGCCAGGTCGCTGGCGACGATCAGGGCTTGCTCATCGCTGGTGATGACCGCGACGTGATGGGAAAGCGTCATGTTTTTCTCCACTGCTCTTGAGAAAGTGTGCGGTCGTCAGATCCAGGAATGGCGCGCCGGTAAAGTACCGTTGAGGCGATAGGCGCCGACTGCGTGATACTTCCAGCGCACCGGGTCATGCAGGGTGTGCACGCGGGCATTGCGCCAGTGGCGGTCGAGGTTGAATTCGGCGAGGGTGGCGCGACTGCCGGCCAGTTCGAACAGCTTCTCGCTGGCCTGCAACGAGATCTCGGTGGTCAGCACTTTCGCCTCGGCCACGGCAATCGACGCGCGGGCGGCGGATTCGGCAGTCAGCGGCGCGGCGTGCACCTGATCGAGCACTTGTCCGGCCTTGCGCAACAGCGCTTCGGCGGCGTGCAACTCGATCTTCAGTTTGCCGATGTCGGCGATCACATAGAGGTCATCACTGGCGCGTTCGACTTTGGCATCGATCCATGGTCGCGCGCGGGTTTTGACGAACTCGATGGCGTCATCGATCGCGCCGCGTGCGATCCCGGCGTCGATCGCCGCTTGGATCAGCTGCGACACCGCGCCTTGGGTGTTCGGGCTTTCATTGATCTTCCAGTTGTCGACCACCAACGCCGCTTCGACGCGCACGTTCTTGAGCAGAATCGTGCCGCTGGCCGTGGTGCGCTGACCGAAGCCCGACCAGTCGTCAACGATGCGCAAACCCGGTGTGCCGCGACGGACGAAGGCCAGCACTTGCTTGCCGTCATCGTTAAGCGCTTTCACCGCGACCCAATGTGCGAACAAGGCGCCAGTTGAGTAGAACTTCTGGCCGTTGATCACGTAATCATCGCCGTCGGCAGTGATCCGCGCTTTCAGTTCCAGAGTGTTATTGGTGCCGCGTTCCGGGCCGGCATTGCCGATGCGCCAGCCTTCAAGAACACTTTGGAACAGCTGCTTTTTCTGCTCTTGGTTGGCGCAGCCAAGCACCAGATGGATGATGCCGAACTGGTTCTGCGGAATCTGCCCGAGCGCCGGGTCGGCGGCGGAAACAATGGAGAAGACTTCGGCCAGCGTCACGAACGACACCTGCGGGCCACCGTATTCGCGGGGGATGGCAATGCTACCCAAACCACTGCGGGTGAACTGCTCGATTTCCGACCATGGCAACTTGCGCTGACGGTCGCGTTTGGCCGCCTGTACACGGGCGGTTTGCGCCAGCTCATGGGCAGCCTTGATGGCTTGGGCGTCGTTGCGCAAAACCTGCGCCGGCAGTAACAACGGGGCGATGTCCAGATCAGACTGGACGTGTGCATCGGCCAGACTGGACATCAGCGCCACTCCCTGGCTGCACGCAATGCCCTGGCGATCTGCACTGGGGTGATTGTGTTCCGGACCATACCTACCTCACATCTCATGAATAACACCGCAAGAGTGCGGCGAACGAAAGAATGTCCGGTGGTCCGGTGCATATACCCTAAGCGTGTATAAATATTAAATAAACTAACTTATAGGAATATGCATAGAAGGGGTGATGGTCGGGTTGGTTAACGGATTTTTCTGGGTTATGAGATCTGTGGCGAGGGGATTTATCCCCGATTGGTGCGCAGCGGCCCCGCTTTCAGGATCGAAAGCAGGGGCCTGCTGCGCAGTCCATCGGGGATAAATCCCCTCGCCACAACGAATTGGATCAAGGCTTGCGGGACTCAGCAGCCTTCAGTTCCGACCTCAGCGGTGGCTTCAGGTAGGGATTTACACAGCCGATCTTCAATATGCGTGGTGGCGCCCAGCTCGAATTGTTGCCGACGCGGTCGATGACGCAGTAAGTCACATCCAGGCGCAGATCCTCGCCGGCTTCGACAATCACCGCCGGCGGCACCCAAACCTGAATCGGCAACCCGACATCTGCTGCGGTGATCGTAGCCAGATCCATTCGTACATCACCCCAGCGCAGCGTGATTTCATCACCTTCGGCCATGTTCAGATAAGGCTCGATGGTCAGCGGTATGCCGCGTTTGATCTGATTGGCATTCACGCCCTGACGGCGGATGGTGTCGGGCAGCGTCACCGGGGCCAGTTGCTGGTTTTCGTCGGCGCATAGCGCTGCAGGCTGACCGCCGGGGCAATCGAGCTTCACCTGCACCGGTGTCGCCGGCGACAGCGCGGGATCCTGACCGATCTGCATCACCCGGTAATGAATGCGCGCCGAACCGCTGGCCACGAAACTCTCCGGAACCCGCAGGCTGACTGGCGCGTCGACATCTTCAACGGTCAGTAGACGAGAGGCGACATAACAGTTGTTCCAGAACAACTCGATCAGGTCGCCGGCGTCCATGCCGGGATAGGGCTGCACATCGACCACAAGGTGCGCGGCCGCTGTCAGATTGATACCGGTTTTTTGTGCGAGCGCCAGAGTCGGCGCTGCCAGTTCGAGGGTATGCGAAGTGCGGGTCATCGATTTCTCTCCTTGAAGCGTAGCAACGAAGTCCGTTTCTGAATAAACCAAAAGGCGTGAATTAACAGGCAATACAACTGGCTGATCTTGTTGCGACAAAATGCTGGATGAATGAACTAACTTGAAGCGCTTGGCGCCTAGATAAGAGCGTGCGGGAAGTGGAGTCAATAGATGGATTTAGTTAATCCATGAATTACGGGTTAATCAGAAGCTTCCTACATTGCTCAGGGCTTCTGCCTAGGCTGGAAGTGGAATAGGGCTACGGTTTGAGGGTGTTTTCGCCGTCTGCAAGACACTTGATTTTCAACTCTGCCCCAGAGTTCCAGGCGGATTTCTAACGGGTTGTACTGTTGCGGGAAATATATGCGTGGCGAATTTTATATCTTTGCAGGGCGGTTGTTGCAGAGGAGGTGTTAAACCTGGAGAAGCGCAACTTCCATCCATGGAAGTTGGCGATGGTGCGTTGAAAGTTCTCAGGCGTGATTCAGAAACTTGCTGAGAAACTGCTTGGTGCGTTCTTCTTTTGGATTGGCAAACAACGCCTTCGCTTCACCTTGTTCGACGATCACGCCCTTGTCGAAAAACACCACACGGTTGGCCACGTCGCGAGCAAAACCCATCTCGTGGGTGACGATCACCATGGTGCGTTTCTCTTCGGCAAGACCGCGAATGGTGGCCAGCACTTCACCCACCAGTTCCGGGTCGAGCGCCGAGGTTGGCTCGTCGAACAGGATCACTTCCGGCTCCATCGCCAGCGCACGGGCAATCGCCACGCGCTGTTGCTGGCCACCGGACAGACGACGCGGATAAGCGTCCTCCTTGCCCGCCAGGCCGACTTTGGCCATGAGCTTCTTGCCCAGGGCAATGGCGGCCTCGCGCGGCATCTTCTTGACCACGATCGGGCCTTCGATGACGTTTTCCAGCGCAGTGCGATGGGGGAACAGGTTGAAGTTCTGGAACACGAAGCCAACATGCTGGCGCAGGTTGCGCACCAACGCTTGCTGCTGGTTCAGCGGGCGGCTGGTATCGATCTCGATATCGCCGACCTTGATCCGGCCGCTGGTGGGTTGTTCAAGGAAATTCAGGCAACGCAGGAACGTCGTTTTCCCCGAGCCACTTGGGCCGATGATCGCGACGACTTCGCCTTCCTTCACCTCCAGATCAATGCCGTTGAGCACGACCTGATTCTTGAATTGCTTGGTCAGTTTTTCCACGACAATCATCGTGTCAGGACTCCTGATCGTGTCGATTGACCCGCTCTTCCAACTTGTTCTGCAAGTGCGAAAGCACCGTGGCGAGAATCCAGTAGATCAGTGCGGCGGCGAGATACATGGTGAAGACTTCGAAAGTCCGCGCGGTAATCAACTGCGCCTGACGGAACAGTTCGGGCACCTGAATGGTGGCAGCCAGTGCGGTGTCCTTGACCAGCGAAATGAAGCTGTTGCCCAGTGGCGGCAGCGCTGTGCGCATGGCTTGCGGCAGGATGGCCCGACGCAATGTTTGCGCCCGGGTCATGCCAATACTCGCCGCTGCTTCCCACTGGCCACGCTCGATCGAACCGATCGCGGCGCGAAGGATTTCACAAGCGTAGGCGGCCATGTTCAGCGAGAAGCCGATCAGCGCCGCTGGCAGCGGATCCAGTTCCATGCCCAGTTGTGGCAAGCCGTAATAAATCACGAACAATTGCACCAGCAACGGCGTGCCGCGAAAGAACGATACGTAGATGCGCGCCAGCCAGCTCACTGATTTGAAGCGCGACAGGCGCATCAGCGCCAGGCCGAAGCCGAGCAGCAAGCCGAAAAACATCCCGCCGAGGCTGAGGACTACCGTGTAGTACGCGCCCTTCAACAGGAAGGGCGCGGAGTCCAGTGCGAGTTGGAAAGCTTCTTCCATTATTTGGTGACGTCAGCGTTAAAGTATTTCTTCGACAGCTTCTCGAGAGTGCCGTCGGCACGCAGTTCTTCGAGCGCCTTGTTCACCGCAGCCAGCAGTTCAGGCTCGCCTTTGCGCAGGGCGATACCGGATTCCTGACGGGAGAAGGCTTCACCGGCAGCGACGGTTTTCGGCGCTTTCTTGGCGTATTCCAGAGCAGCCAGACGGTCGATCAGGATCGCGTCGGTACGACCGTTGTTCAAATCGGCGAACTTGGTCGGATCATCGTCGTAAGTGCGCACGTCAGCACCCGGCACGTTGGCGCGAACCCATTGTTCATAGTTGGTGCCCAGGCCGACACCGACTTTTTTGCCGGACAGGTCAGCGGCGGTCTTGATGTTCAGGGCCGACTCTTTGCTTTTCAGCACGAGGGCCTGAATGCCGGAGACGGTGTACGGTTCGGAGAAGTCATATTTTTTCTTGCGCTCGTCGGAGATGGTCACTTGGTTGACCACCAGATCCAGGCGCTTGGATTCCAGTGCCGCGAGAATGCCGTCCCACTTGGTTGGCTGAATCTTGGCTTTGACGCCGAGTTTCTGCGCCAGCGCTTCAGACAGCTCGACTTCGAAACCGGACAGCTTGCCGTTCTCGTCGACGAAGCTGAACGGTGGATAAGTGCCTTCCAGGCCGACGTTGAGAACGCCCTTGTCCTTGATCTGTTGCAACTGCTCACCGGCCACTGCCTGACCGATCAAGCCGGCGCTCAGTGCAAGACCCAGCGAACCGACCAGCAGAGTGCGACGTAGTGCGGAAAAATTCATGACAAGCCCCTGTGTTTTCTTATGGAAGACGCTTAAGGAATGTAGGCAAATGGGTGATTTGGACGACAGCGCTATCCTGCCTTAAAGCAGCTTATGCGTCTCGCCCGAAATTCGCCTGCGGCGAGACTATAAGATGCCTGTTTTAGACTTGAAAATACCTAATGCGGAAACTTTTATTCATTTAAGGAATATGCGCGTCTTCTTAAAGATCGCAGCCTGCGGCAGCTCCTACAGGTGATCCCATGTAGGAGCTGCCGAAGGCTGCGATCTTTTGATCTGCTCTTACAAAAAATCCTTGTAGGCAAACAACGCCGGCGCGCCACCGGTGTGCAGGAAAATGATCGGACCCTCGTCGAAGCTCTGCCGGCCAATCCCGTCGAGCAGACCGGCCATGGCCTTGCCGGTATAGACCGGGTCAAGCAGCAGACCCTCCTGACCCGCCAACAGTTTCACCGCCGCCAAAGTGCCGGCATTCGGCTCGCCGTAACGCGGGCCGAAATATTCGTCCCACAGCTCGACCTTGAAGCTGCTCGGCAAGTCGACGCCCAGCAGCTCAGCGGTGCGTTCGGCCAAACCCTGGACCTTCGGCCGCTGATCTTCTTCGCTGCGCGAAACCGTCACGCCAATTACCGGCAGTTGCGGCAGCGCCTCACTCAGCGCCAGCCCCAGACCACTGTGAGTCCCGGCACTGCCCGACGCCAGCACGACTGCGGCGAAATCGAGGCCACTGTCGTTGATCTGCTCAGCCAGCTCCAACCCGGCGCGCACATAACCCAAAGCACCGAGCGCATTGGAGCCGCCAATCGGCACCAGATACGGCTTCTTGCCGTTGCTGCGCAGGCGTACGGCGAGGGCGGCCAATTGTTCGTCGGCATTGTCGAGGTTATCGACCAGTTCGACCTTGGTGTCGAACAGATCCAGCAGCAAGCGGTTGCCATTGCCGGTGTAATTGCTGTCGTCGGTGCCCAGCGGGTTTTCCAGCAGCGCCACACAGCCCAGGCCAAGTTTCGCGGCCAGCGCAGCGGTCTGGCGAACGTGGTTCGATTGCAGCGCACCGGCCGTGATCAGCGTGTCAGCACCTTGCGCGAGCGCGTCGGCGGCGAGGTATTCGAGTTTGCGCAGCTTGTTGCCGCCCATCGCCAGCGGCGTCAGGTCATCGCGCTTGATGTACATCTCGCGACCGAGCCACGTGGACAGGCGTTCGAGTTTTTCCAGCGGCGTGGGTCGGCTCAGCAGTTCGAGACGGGGAAAGCGTTGCAGCTGTTGTTTGATCATGAGTCCGTACTGGCGCAGAAGAATGAAAGGACTATAGGCACGCGCTTTTGCCCGGGCAACCGCGAATCGCTTATAGCCAAATGGACTGAGCCCAGCACTATCGGTTCTTAATTCGCCTGCCGATGCGTGCCGTAAAGTAGTCGCCGTTGACGCGGCCAGACAGTCCGGCCGCCCGTGAGGAGTCTTTACCGTGAGCGAGCGTTCCAGTCATTGGCAATTGCAGACCATCGTCAGTCAACTGCGCAGCGCGCGGGATCAATGGCGGGCACAAAACGGCCGGGCGTCCGGTGAGCAGGGTGGTCGCGAATTGCCGTCGCGGGCGGCGATGGCGGAGATTCTTGAAGCGCTGTGCGGCGCATTGTTTCCGATGCGCTTGGGGCCGGTGGATCTGCGTGAAGAAAGCGAGGATTTTTATGTCGGCCACACCCTTGATGTGGCGCTGAATGCCTTGTTGGCGCAGACCCGTCTGGAGCTGCGTTACGTCGCCCGTCACAACGCGCAGGCCGATACCGAAGTCGAGGCCCGTGCGATCCAGATCGTCCAGGATTTCGCCTTGGCCTTGCCGGGGTTGCGCACGTTGCTCGACACCGATGTGCTGGCGGCGTACCACGGCGATCCGGCGGCGCGCAGTGTTGACGAAGTGCTGTTGTGCTATCCGGGGATTCTGGCGGTAATTCACCATCGACTTGCCCATCATTTGTATCGCGCGGGCTTGCCGTTGTTGGCGCGCATCAGCGCGGAAATCGCCCACTCGGCAACGGGCATCGATATCCACCCGGGGGCGCAGATCGGCCGCAGCTTCTTTATCGATCACGGCACAGGCGTGGTGATCGGTGAGACCGCGATCATTGGCGAGCGCGTGCGGATTTATCAGGCGGTGACCCTGGGCGCCAAGCGTTTCCCGGCGGATGAAGACGGTCAGTTGCAGAAGGGCCATCCGCGCCATCCGATCGTTGAAGATGACGTGGTGATTTATGCCGGGGCGACGATTCTCGGGCGGATCACTATCGGCAAGGGCTCAACAATTGGCGGCAACGTGTGGCTGACGCGTAGCGTGCCAGCGGGGGCGAATCTGACCCAGGCGAACCTGCAGCATGATGACGGGACGCAAAAATAGCCTGCAACGATGCGACCTGTAGGAGCTGACGAGTGAAACGAGGCTGCGATCTTTTGATTTTTGCTTTTAAACATCTGGATCAAAAGATCGCAGCCTTCGGCAGCTCCTACAGGGGTTAGCCATGAGTTTTCTTACCGTTGAACGAATTCCCTGAAACACGCGTCATACCCCTCCTTGGGCGACCCTGGGAAACCTACCGCCCAGCCCTGCGATTAGTCCTTAGCGCCCTATTCATGTTTAACTTGAACGTTCATTCAAATTAAACCGGTGGTTCGCTGCCCGCTCACAACAGGAGGCTTGCCTTTGCTGAGTCCGATCATTTCAGCCATGTTTCAAACCCTTGAGGTGCACGTTTCATGAGTGCCTCGTCTACCCCCGCCAGCGGTCTGGTGCGCATGAATCCGCCGGTGTTCTATTTCGCCGCGACGGTCATTCTGCTGTTTGGTCTTGTGGTCATTGCCATGCCTGAACAGGCTGGCGCCTGGTTGCTGGAAGCGCAGAACTGGGCGGCCAATACGGTCGGCTGGTATTACATGCTAGCGATGACCCTGTATCTGGTCTTCGTGGTGGTCACCGCCTTATCCGGCTACGGCAAGATAAAACTCGGTGCCGACCACGACGAGCCCGAATTCAGTTACCTGTCGTGGGCCGGCATGCTGTTCGCCGCGGGGATCAGCATCACGCTGTTCTTCTTTTGCGTCTCCGAACCGCTGACCCACATGCTGCAGCCGCCGCAAGGCGAAGCCGGCACCGCCGACGCCGCGCGGCAAGCGATGCAGATTCTGTTTCTGCACTGGGGCCTGCATGGCTGGGGCGTGTTCGCCTTCGTCGGCATGGCGCTGGCCTACTTTGCCTATCGGCACAACCTGCCACTGGCCCTGCGTTCGGCGCTGTATCCGCTGATCGGCAAACGCATCAACGGCCCGATCGGTTACGCGGTGGACGGCTTCGGCATCATCGCCACGGTGTTCGGTCTGGGTGCCGACATGGGCTTCGGCGTGCTGCACCTCAATTCCGGTCTCGACTACTTGTTCGGCATCGCGCACACCCAGTGGATTCAGGTGGGTCTGATCACGCTGATGATGGGGGCGGCGATCATCGTTGCCGTGTCCGGCGTCGATAAAGGCGTGCGGGTGATGTCCGACATCAACATGCTGCTGGCCTGCGCGCTGCTGCTGTTCGTGCTATTCGCCGGGCCGACCCAGCACCTGCTCAACACCTTGATCCAGAACATCGGTGACTATCTCGGCGCCTTGCCTATGAAGAGTTTCGATCTTTACGCCTACGACAAACCGAGCGACTGGCTGGGTGGCTGGACAGTGTTTTACTGGGCCTGGTGGATTGCCTGGTCGCCGTTCGTGGGCCTGTTCATCGCGCGGATTTCCCGCGGCCGCACCATCCGCGAATTCGTCTTCGGCGTGCTGTTGATCCCGCTCGGTTTCACCCTGGCGTGGATGTCGATCTTCGGCAACAGCGCGTTGGATCAAGTGCTCAATCACGGCATGAGCGCGCTCGGCATGTCGGCTATCGACAACCCGTCGATGAGCATTTACCTGCTGCTGGAAACCTATCCATGGAGCAAAACCGTTATTGCGGTGACGGTGTTCATCAGCTTCGTATTCTTCGTGACGTCTGCCGACTCCGGCACCGTGGTGCTCTCGACGCTCTCAGCGAAGGGCGGCAACCCGGACGAAGACGGGCCGAAATGGCTGCGGGTGTTCTGGGGCGCGATGACTGCGCTGATCACCAGTGCGCTGCTGTTCTCGGGCAGTATCGATGCGCTGAAGTCAGCGGTGGTGCTGACGTCATTGCCGTTCTCGCTGATCCTGCTGCTGATGATGTGGGGCCTGCACAAAGCCTTCTATCTGGAGTCACAGAAGCAGATCGCGCAGTTGCATTCGCTGGCGCCGGTCTCCGGTTCGCGGCGTGGCACCGGCGGGTGGCGACAGCGTCTGAGTCAGGCTGTGCACTTCCCTTCGCGCGACGAGGTGTACCGCTTCATGGACACCACGGTGCGCCCGGCGATCGAAGAAGTGACTGCCGTGTTCGTCGAAAAAGGTCTGCACGTTGTCACCCAGCCCGATCCGGCGCATGACAACGTCAGCCTGGAAATCGGTCATGGTGAACAGCATCCATTCATCTATCAGGTGCAGATGCGCGGCTATTTCACGCCATCCTTCGCGCGCGGCGGCATGGGTTCCAAGCAACTCAACAATCGTCGTTACTACCGCGCCGAAGTGCACTTGAGCGAGGGCAGTCAGGACTACGATCTGGTCGGTTACACCAAAGAGCAGATCATCAACGACACCCTCGACCAGTACGAACGGCACATGCAGTTCCTGCATCTGGTCCGTTGATCGACGGCTGAGCGCCGGGTTTGTTCAGGACTCGGCGCTCAGTGCGAGCGCACGCCGGTTCTGGCAGTTTTGTGAAACGTTTCAGCTCTTGATCGAGTCTTTATCTGTCAGCGCAGTCGTCGGCGTATGCTTGGCTCCTCGCAACGCCGTCGATACCGTTAAAAACCGATAAGAGAGCACTCGATGACCTACACCGCTGCCGAAAACCGCTACGACTCCATCCCCTACCGCCGCGTCGGCCGCAGCGGTCTGGTGCTGCCAGCGCTATCGCTGGGCCTTTGGCACAATTTCGGCGACAGCACGCCGATCGCCACCCAGCGCGCTCTGCTGCGCACGGCCTTCGATCTGGGCATCAACCACTTCGACCTCGCCAACAACTACGGCCCGCCGTATGGCAGCGCCGAGATCAATTTCGGACGCCTGCTTCGCGAGGACTTCAAGCAGTATCGCGACGAGCTGATCATCTCCAGCAAGGCCGGTTGGGACATGTGGCCCGGCCCTTACGGTCAGGGCGGTGGCTCACGCAAATACGTGCTCGCAAGCCTTGATCAGAGCCTGCAACGCCTCGGTCTCGATTATGTGGATATCTTCTATTCGCACCGTTTCGACCCGGACACGCCACTGGAAGAAACCGCCAGCGCCCTCGCCACGGCCGTGCAACAGGGCAAGGCGTTGTACATCGGTATCTCGTCTTACTCCGGGGTGAAAACCCGTGAGATGGCGGCGCTGCTGAAAGAGTGGAAAGTGCCGCTGCTGATTCATCAACCGGCATACAACCTGCTCAATCGCTGGGTGGAAAAAGATCTGCTCGATACCACCGATGAACTCGGCACGGGCGTGATTGCTTTCACCCCGCTGGCACAAGGTCTGCTCACCGACAAATACCTCAACGGCGTACCGGCAGATGCGCGGGTCAATCGTCCGGGCGGCGGTTCGTTGCAGGCTTCGCACTTGTCCGACGCCAACATCGCTCACGTGCGCGCGCTGAACGAAATCGCCCAGCGTCGCGGGCAAAGTCTGGCGCAACTGGCGCTGGCGTGGACGCTGCGCGATCCACGGGTGACCTCGGCGTTGATCGGGGCGAGCCGGCCGGAGCAGATTATCGAGAACGTCGGCGCGTTGAAGAATCTGAACTTCAGCGCTGAAGAACTTGCGGAGATTGACCGGTTTGCCCAAGAGGGTGGGATCAATCTGTGGGAGAAACCTTCGACGGCGGAGTGATTACGATTGGGTTGGATCAGCAGGATCCAACCCCCTCACCCCAGCCCTCTCCCCCAAGGGGCGAGGGGGAAAGGGAGCCGATCTTCATGCTCTTGAAAATTGAGTGCATCTCGAAATTTCAGGTCGATGTAGTTCGCCCAATCAACCCGGTCAGTCCCCTCTCCCTCCGGGAGAGGGTTAGGGTGAGGGGCTTTTGGCTGTAAAAACGATTCAACGAAAAAACGGCACATCCCCCAACACCGTCGCCCGCTGCATCACCCGTCGCGCGGGGCGGTAATCGTCAACCGCGTAATGCTGGGTCACGCGGTTGTCCCAGAACGCGATGTCGTCTTTCTGCCAGCGCCAGCGAATGGTGAATTCCGGCCTGGTCGCATGGGCAAACAGCAACTTCAAAATCGCGTCGCTCTCGGTTTCCGACAGCTCATTGATTTTCGAGGTAAACCCCTCATTGACGAACAGCGATCGCCGTCCGCTCACCGGATGGGTGCGAATCACCGGGTGTGACAGCGGTGGATTCTTGCGCCGCGCCTCTTCCCACTGCGCCAATGCCTCAGGCGTATTGCCGTAGCGCTCCAGCGGAAACGAGCGAGTGAAGTCGTGAGTCGCGGTCAGCCCTTCGAGCAAGACCTTCATCGGCGCCGACAGCGCTTCGTACGCAGCAATGCCGCTGGCCCACAGCGTGTCGCCACCAAATTCCGGCAGCAACTTGGCGCTGAGTACCGCGCCCATCGCCGGCGTCGGCAGGAAGGTCACGTCGGTGTGCCAGATCGCGTTGTCGCGCACGTCGGTGACGGCGGTGTCGAGGATCAGCACCTCCGGTTGTTCCGGTACGTTCGGGTAGATCGGGTGGATGTGCAGGTCGCCGAAATAATGCGCGAAACGTGCCTGTTGCGCCGGTTCGATCGGCTGGTTGCGGAAGAACAGCACCTGATACTTGAGCAGCGCCTGCTCGATGGCGTCGCGGTGTTCCGGGCTCAACGGCTGGCTGATGTCGACGCCGCCGATCTGCGCGCCGAGTGCCGAACTTAACGGGGTGATGTTGAGAATGCTCATGGTCTTTGTCTTCAATTCCGGAGTCATCGTCCCCCTGTAGGAGCTGCCGCAGGCTGCGATCTTTTGATCTTGTTTTCAAGAAGATCAAGATCAAAAGATCGCAGCCTGCGCCAGCTCCTACAGGGGTGATTAAAAAATGCTTTAGTGCGCCTGGCCGTGCCAAGGCACCAGTTTGCGCTGCAATGCGCGCAAGCCCATTTCCATGGCGAAGGCGATCAGGGCGATGACCAGGATTCCCAGCACCACCACGTCGGTAACAAGGAATTGCGCAGCGGACTGCACCATGAATCCCAGTCCGCTGGTGGCCGCGATCAATTCAGCAGCGACCAGCGTTGACCAACCAACCCCTAGACCAATGCGCACTCCAGTGAGAATGTCCGGCAATGCACTCGGCAAAATCACATGCCGAATCAGCTGTGCGCGAGTGGCGCCCAACGACTGCGCCGCACGCAATTTCGCCGGATCAACCGTACGCACGCCGGTCGCCGTGGCGATGGCAATCGGGGCGAAAATCGCCAGATAAATCAGCAGTACTTTCGACAGCTCGCCGATGCCGCACCAGATCACGATCAGCGGCAGATAAGCCAGCGGTGGAATAGGGCGGTAGAACTCGATCAGCGGATCGAGCACGCCACGGGCGATGCGGTTGGCACCGATGGCAATGCCGACGGGGACGGCGGTCAGAATGGCGAAACCCAGGCCCAGACCGATGCGACTCAGGCTGGCGCCCAAGTGCTGCCACAACGTCGAATCCATATACCCCGTGGTCGCCAGCAACCAGCTCTTTTGCAGCACGGCGGAGGGTGGCGGCAGGAACAGCGGTTCAATCAGGCCAGTAGCGGTCACCGCCCACCAGATCGCCAGCAAGCCGAAGAGGGTCAACAGGCTGATCCAGCGTGTGCTCAAACTGCGGCGCACCGGGAGGGCTACCGAAGATGTTTTTACCGCCGCAGCGGAAATGTCGTAACTGCTCATGCGCGCTCCTGCCGTTGCACGGCGCTGCGTTGCGAAAAGACTTTGCTCAGCACGTGCTCGCGGGTTTCGATGAAATGCGGATCCGACTTGATCGCCCGGGCCGATTCGCCAGCGGCATACCGCTGACCGAAATCCAGCTGCAGACGCTCCACGATCTGCCCCGGGTTCGGCGCCAGCAGGATCAGGTCGGTGGCGAGGAACACGGCTTCTTCGATGTCGTGGGTAATCAGGAAAACCGGCTTGGCGGTGCGCTGCCAGACTTGCAGCAATAGCTCCTGCATCTGCTCGCGGGTGAATGCATCGAGTGCGCCGAACGGTTCGTCCATCAGCAATACGCGCGGATCGGCAGCGAGGGCGCGGGCGAGGCCGACGCGCTGTTTCTGGCCACCGGACAGTTGCCAGATACGCCGGTCTTCAAACCCGGCAAGATCGACCAGCGCGAGCATTTCCCGCGCCCGTTGTTCACGTTTGCTTTTGCCGACGCCGGCCAGTTCGAGGCCGAACGCGACGTTGGCCAGCACGTCCTGCCAAGGCAGCAACGCATCGTCCTGAAATACCACGCCACGTTCGGCGCTCGGGCCTTTGACCGGCACACCGTCGAGGGTGATGCGCCCGGCGCTCGGCTCGACGAAGCCAGCAATCAGGTTCAACAGCGAAGTCTTGCCACTGCCGGACGGGCCGAGGGCAACCAGCAATTGCTGCGGCCCCAGGTTCAGGGAAATGTCCGCCAGCACAGGTTCCGGGCTGCCCGGGTACTGTGCGCTGATGCGCTCCAGCTGTAGCAAGGCCATCGCAGTTGTCTCCCGATCAGTTGGTGATGAATTTGGCGCTGACGTACGGCGCGTAATCCGGCAGCACGGCTTCGACCTTGCCCTGTTCCTTGAGGAATACGGCGGTGTCGGTGATGGCTTTGGTGGTCGGCGCGCCGAGGTCGCTGACCTGGTCCGCCGCCAGTGGATAGACGTTGCCTTGCAGCAATAACGGAATGTCGCTGGCCTTGGCGCCAGACAGCTTCACCAGTTTGTCGACATTGGATTGATTGGCCAGCCAGGCCTTTGGATCCTTGCGGTAGTCGGCATAGGCATCCAGGGTGACCTTGGCAAACGCGGTGACAATTTCCGGGTGCTTCTCGGCGAAGTCTTTGCGCACGATCCACGCATCGAAGGTCGGCGCGCCGAACTTCGCCAACTCGCCGGAGGTGATCAGCACTTTGCCGTTTTCCTTGGCCACGCCGAGTGCCGGATCCCAAACATAAGTGGCGTCGATATCACCGCGTTTCCACGCCGCGATGATTGCCGGCGGTGCAAGATTGAGCACGGTGACTTGCGACGGATCGATGTTCCAGTGCTTCAGCGCTGCAAGCAGGCTGTAGTGACCGGTGGACACGAACGGCACGGCGATTTTCTTGCCGATCAGATCCTGCGGGGTCTTGATGCCCGAGCCGTCGCGAGCGACCAAGGCTTCAGCGGCGCCGATCTGCGTGGCGATGAGGAAGGTTTCGACCGGGACTTTGCGAGTGATTGCAGCGGTCAACGGGCTCGAACCGAGGTAGCCGATCTGCACGTCGCCGGATGCGATGGCGGCGATGATGTCGGCGCCGTTGTCGAACTTGCGCCACGCGATGTCGGCATTGGTGGCTTTTTCGTATGCGCCATCGGCCTGGGCGACTTTCGCCGGGTCAACGGTGGTTTGGTAGGCGACGGTGAGATCGGCGGCCTGAGCCAGAAAACTTGCGGCGGCCAGCGAGGCAGCGGCGAGCAGGCGAAGCGGGAAATTCAGTTTCAATTGAGAGCTCCAGATCAGGCGACCGAATGTCGGCGTGAAAGGAGACTAAATGATCTAAGAATCGCTAAATAAATAACTTTTTAGAATTAGCTTATGAGCGGAAAAAACATGCACAAAGCAAAAGATCGCAGCCTGCGGCAGCTCCTACAGGAAATCTCATTCCCATGTAGGAGCTGCCGCAGGCTGCGATCTTTTTACCGACAAGCTTTTAATTACTGATTGCGAGAATGCTCGCCTGATACGAGCCAACGAACACGTCGAAGTCACCGACTTCGTTCTGCTCCAGCTCAGCCTGCGCTGCCAGTGAAGTGCGCGCCAGTTCCTCAAACTTCGCCTGTTCATCCGCTGCCAACGGCTCGCTACGGAAAAACGCGGCATGCGCCTGGCTCTGACGCAACGAGAACTGCGCAAAGCTTTCCTTGTGCTCAGCCATCGCCGCCAGCACCTGCGCCGACGGTGTCAGCGACGGATCGCTGACCTTGGCCAGCTGTGCGTCCAGCGCTTTGCTGTGGGCATCGCCGCCATGGCTCTGATCCAGCAACGCCGCCAGCGGGGCGATTTGTTCCAGCAGTTCGGCTGCCCAGGTCTTCATTTCGACCGCTTCGCCGTCGCGCTGCAATTGCAGGCCCGGACGGCGACCTTCTTTCACTACGCTGAGGAAGTTCGCGGTGGCGTTGCCGCACGACGTGTTGGTCAGCAACGGGCTGTCGTTCAGCGCGCAATACAGCAGGAACGCGTCGAGGAAGCGCGACTCGGTCAGGTCGATGCCCAGCTGCAGGAACGGGTTGATGTCCAGGCAGCGCACTTCAACGTACTGGATGCCACGGGCCATCAGCGCCTGAATCGGCCGCTCGCCGGTATAGGTCACGCGTTTCGGGCGGATGTTGGAGTAGTACTCGTTTTCGATCTGCAGGATGTTGGTGTTGAGTTGCACCCACTCACCGTCCTTGTGCGTACCCACTTCAACATACGGCGCGTAGGGTGTGGCTACGGCTTTGCGCAGGCTGTCGGTGTAGCTCACCAGATCGTTGTAGCAAGGCGTCAGACCGGCCTGGGCGTTGCTCTGATAACCGAGGTCGCTCATGCGCAGGCTGGTCGCGTACGGCAGATACAAAGTGTCGGGATCCAGCTGTTCGAGCTGATGCGAACGGCCGCGCAGGAAACCGGCATCCAGCGCTGGCGAAGCACCGAACAGGTACATCAGCAGCCAGCTATAGCGGCGGAAATTGCGGATCAGCGCGATGTAGGACACGGACTGGAAGTCGCGGTCAGTGCCGACGAAACCTTCCTTTTCGCGCAGCAGCGGCCAGAGCTTTTCCGGCAGGGAAAAATTGTAGTGAATCCCGGCGATGCATTGCATGGTTTTGCCGTACCGCAGGGCCAGGCCCTTGCGATACACATACTTGAGCTGACCGATGTTGGAGGTGCCGTAATAGGCGATCGGAATGTCTTCCTCGGCCGGCAACGGGCACGGCATCGATGGGCTCCACAGGTATTCGTTGCCGAGTTTGCTGTAGGCGAAACGATGAATCTTGTCCAGGCTCGCCAGCGTGTCGGCCGGGTCGGGCAGCGCAGGCGTGATGAATTCCAGCAGCGACTCGGAGTAGTCGGTGGTGATCTGTTCGTTGGTCAGCGCGGAACCCAAAGCTTCGGGGTGCGGCGTTTGCGCCAGGCGACCTTCGCTGGTCACGCGCAGGCATTCACGTTCGATACCGTGCAGGCACTGCTCGAGCAGAGAGAGGTTAGCGCGCTCGCCGAGCATAGCCAGGCGGCGGTTGAGAAGTTCGCTCAATTTGGATTCCTTCACGCGTCAGTCGCCCCAATATGGGGGTGGGCAGGACGGTCTACAAGGGTGAAGTTGAAACTGGCGTTATCGCCTGGTTTTTCTAGCCAATCAGCCGCACACATAGCCTGTAGGAGCTGCCGCAGGCTGCGATCTTTTGATTTGGTTTTTCAATAGCAAGGTCAAAAGATCGCAGCCTGCGGCAGCTCCTACAGAATTCGTTGCGCCGAAATTAACTCAAAACGATGACCGGTAGCTACAGGACAGCGAACGTGCCTTGTGCTTTCGCGACCAGTTTGTCGCCCTGCATCACCTCGGCTTCGACCACCAGCGTGCGCCGGCCCGGGTGAATGACCCGCGCCGTGCACATCACCTCGCCGTCGGAAACGGCGCGGATATAGTTGATCTTGCATTCGATGGTCACGCTCTGCTGATCGAAGCCGTGGGTGCTGGAACAGGCCAGCCCCATGGCGATGTCGACCAGACTGAACAGCGCACCGCCGTGCAATTTGCCGCCGCGGTTGCGCAGTTCAGGCTCCAGCCCCAGGGCGACTTGCGCCACCCCGGTTTCCAGGCTGTGCAGGCGGCAGCCCAACAGCTGGAAAAATGCGCTTTCGACGAGCCCGGCCGGAATCTCCATCAGCGTTTCTTCAATTGCTTGGCGTTGGCGAACAGCGAGGCCATCGCATTGTTCACCGGCGAGGCCGTGACGGTTTCCTTGCGTGGCGCGTTGTTCGACGGCTGGCGCTGTGCCGAGCCCGGACGCGAGCCACGGGCACCGTCGATTTTTTCGCCCGGCGTGTCGCCCATGCGCATCGACAGGCCGACGCGTTTGCGCGGAATGTCGACTTCCATGACCTTCACTTTCACCACGTCGCCGGCCTTCACCGCTTCACGCGGATCCTTGATGAATTTCTCCGACAGCGCCGAAATGTGCACCAGACCATCCTGATGCACACCGATGTCGACGAACGCGCCGAAGGCCGTCACGTTGGTCACCACGCCTTCGAGGATCATCCCCAGTTGCAGGTCCTTGAGATCTTCGACGCCTTCCTGGAACTCCGCGGTCTTGAACTCCGGGCGCGGGTCGCGACCGGGTTTTTCCAGTTCTTGCAGAATGTCGGTGACGGTCGGCAGACCGAAAGTCTCATCGGTGAATTTTTTCGGGTCGAGACGCTTGAGGAACTCGGCGTCGCCGATCAGCGAGCGGATATCGCGGTCGGTTTCAGCCGCGATGCGTTGCACCAGCGGATAGGCTTCCGGGTGCACTGCCGACGAATCCAGCGGGTTGTCGCCATTCATTACCCGCAGGAAACCGGCGGCCTGCTCGAAGGTTTTTTCGCCCAGACGCGCGACTTTCTTCAGCGCCGCACGGGTTTTGAATGCGCCGTGCTCATCGCGGTGAGCGACGATGTTTTGTGCCAGCGTCGCGTTAAGGCCGGAGATGCGTGCCAGCAGCGCGACCGACGCAGTGTTCACGTCTACGCCGACGGCGTTCACGCAGTCCTCGACCACCGCATCCAGACCGCGCGCCAGTTTCAGTTGCGAAACGTCGTGCTGATACTGGCCGACACCGATGGATTTCGGATCGATTTTCACCAGTTCGGCGAGCGGATCCTGCAGACGACGGGCGATGGACACCGCGCCACGAATCGACACGTCGAGGTCTGGGAACTCCTTGGCGGCCAGTTCCGATGCCGAGTACACCGATGCGCCAGCCTCGGAAACCATGACCTTGGTCATTTTCATTGCCGGGTATTTTTTGATCAGCTCGATCGCCAGCTTATCGGTCTCGCGGCTGGCGGTGCCGTTGCCGATGGCGATCAGGTCAACCGAGTGCTTGGCGCACAGGGCGGCCAGAATGGCGATGGTCTGGTCCCATTTGTTGTGCGGCACGTGCGGGTAGACCGTGGCGTGATCGAGCAGCTTGCCGGTCGAATCGACCACGGCCACTTTGCAACCGGTTCGCAGGCCCGGATCGAGGCCCAGGGTTGCACGCGGGCCGGCAGGGGCGGCCAGCAGCAGGTCGTGCAGGTTGTGGGCGAAGACGTTGATCGCTTCGGTTTCGGCGCCGTCGCGCAGTTCGCCGAGCAGGTCGGTTTCCAGGTGCGTGTAGAGCTTGACCTTCCACGTCCAGCGCACCACTTCACCGAGCCATTTGTCGGCTGGGCGATTCTGGTTCTGGATACCGAACTGCTGGCCGATCATGCCCTCGCACGGGTGCATGGTGCCTGGCAGTTCGTCGCCGACCTTCAGTGCCGAGCTGAGAATGCCTTCGTTGCGGCCACGGAAAATGGCCAGCGCACGGTGCGATGGCATGCTTTTCAGCGGTTCGTCGTGTTCGAAGTAGTCGCGGAACTTGGCGCCTTCTTCTTCCTTGCCGGCAATCACGCGGGCACTGAGAGTGGCTTCCTGTTTCAGGTAGTTACGCAATTTTTCCAGGAGACTGGCGTCCTCGGCGAAGCGTTCCATCAGGATGTACTTCGCGCCTTCCAGCGCAGCCTTCACATCGGCCACGCCTTTCTCGGCGTCGACGAAGCGTGCGGCTTCGGTTTCCGGAGACAGATTCGGGTCGTTGAACAAACCGTCGGCCAGTTCGCCGAGGCCGGCTTCCAGGGCAATCTGGCCCTTGGTGCGGCGCTTTTGCTTGTACGGCAGGTACAAGTCTTCGAGGCGGGTTTTGGTGTCGGCGAGCTTGATGTCGCGCTCGAGTTGCGGGGTAAGTTTGCCTTGCTCCTCGATGCTGGCGAGGATGCTGATACGCCGTTCGTCGAGTTCTCGCAGGTAGCGCAGACGTTCTTCCAGATGACGCAACTGGGTGTCATCGAGGCTGCCGGTGACTTCTTTCCGGTAACGGGCGATGAAGGGAACGGTAGAGCCTTCATCGAGTAGCGCGACGGCCGCTTCGACCTGTTGTGGGCGTACGCCGAGTTCCTCGGCAATGCGGCTGTTGATGCTGTCCATAAAACCACCTGACATAGTGTGAAAGCAGGCTCGCAGGCGCACAAATAAAGGCCCGGAGTCTGATTGAGCGGCTAGAAAATTGCCGCTGCCTGGATCAACAGGCAGACCGTTGACCCGTTAAATCGAACAATTACTGCGCAGGCGAGGAAAAAGTCCCTGCCACCTGCGGTAACGATTCAGACGTTGCCTGGCACAAAACGCCGCGCATTATAACCAGCGTTCTGTCATTCGGGGGCGTTGCAGTCTGTAGGCATAAACCCCGGTTTTATGGCAGTGAAGGAAAAATCTGCTAACAATGCACACGGTGCGTATAACGGCAGCTACGCCATAATGCGCGCCGAGCTAAAAGGAGCATCCAATGAGCAGCACTGCACAAACTGCTGAAGGCGAAAAAATTCTCATCGTTGACGACGATCCAGGGCTGAGCAGCCTGCTGGAACGCTTTTTCGTCAGCAAGGGCTACCGTGCCCGCACCGTTCCGAACACCGAGCAAATGGATCGTCTGTTGTCGCGCGAGGTGTTCAATCTGGTCGTTCTCGATCTGATGCTGCCGGGCGAAGATGGCCTGACCGCGTGCCGCCGTCTGCGCGCCGCGAACAATCAGATTCCGATCATCATGCTCACCGCCAAGGGCGACGAGATCAGTCGCATCAAGGGCCTGGAACTGGGCGCCGACGATTATCTGGCCAAGCCGTTCAACCCGGACGAGCTGATGGCGCGGGTCAAAGCGGTATTGCGTCGTCAGGCCGCACCGGTGCCGGGCGCGCCGGGCAGCGAAGACGAAAACGTCACCTTTGGTGATTACGTGTTGTCGCTGGCGACTCGCGAACTGAAGCGCGGCGACGAAGTGCACATGCTCACCACAGGTGAGTTTGCGGTACTCAAGGCGCTGGTGATGAACGCGCGCCAACCGTTGACTCGCGACAAGCTGATGAACCTGGCCCGTGGCCGCGAATGGGATGCCCTCGAGCGTTCCATCGACGTGCAGATTTCCCGTCTGCGCCGGATGATCGAACCCGACCCGTCCAAACCGCGTTACATCCAGACTGTCTGGGGCGTGGGTTACGTGTTCGTGCCGGATGGCGCCGCCACCAAGTGATCGGCGATTTGTAGGAGCGGGTCTGTCGGCCCGGGTTGAGTGACCCGGCTCGCAGACTCGCAATCCGCAATATGCGAGCATTGCTCGCTCCTGCAAGTGTGTAGCGGTTATTCATGAAAACCCCCGTCTGGTTCCCCCAAAGTTTTTTCTCCCGCACCCTCTGGCTGGTGCTCATCGTCGTGCTGTTTTCCAAGGCGCTGACTCTGGTTTATCTGTTGATGAACGAGGACGTGCTGGTCGACCGTCAATACAGCCACGGCGTCGCCCTGACGCTGCGCGCCTATTGGGCAGCCGATGAAGAAAACCGCGCGAAAATTGCCGATGCCGCGACGCTGATACGCGTGGTCGGCGCCGGTGTCCCGGAAGGCGAGCAGCACTGGCCGTACAGCGAGATTTACCAGCGGCAGATGCAGGCGGAGTTGGGCGCCGACACCGAAGTGCGGCTGCGCATGCACTCGCCGCCGGCGTTGTGGGTTCGCGCGCCGAGCCTGGGTGATGGCTGGCTGAAAGTGCCGTTGTATCCGCATCCGTTGCGCGGTCAGAAAATCTGGAACGTGCTCGGCTGGTTCCTCGCCATCGGCCTGCTGTCGACGGCATCGGCATGGATTTTCGTCAGCCAGCTGAATCAGCCGCTCAAGCGTCTGGTCTACGCCGCACGGCAACTCGGCCAGGGTCGCAGCGTGCGCCTGCCGATCAGCGATACGCCGAGCGAGATGACCGAGGTTTATCGCGCCTTCAACCAGATGGCGGAAGATGTCGAGCAGGCCGGCCGCGAGCGCGAATTGATGCTCGCCGGGGTTTCCCACGACTTGCGCACACCCTTGACCCGGTTGCGCCTGTCGCTGGAATTGATGGGCGACCGCAATGACCTGACTGACGACATGGTGCGCGACATCGAAGACATGGACGCGATCCTCGACCAGTTCCTCGCGTTCATTCGTGACGGGCGTGACGAATCGGTGGAAGAGGTCGATCTCAGCGATCTGGTGCGCGAAGTCGCTGCCCCATACAACCAGAACGAAGAGAAAGTGCGTCTGCGCCTGGAGCCGATTCAGCCGTTTCCGTTACGTCGGGTGTCGATGAAAAGACTGCTCAACAACCTGATCGGTAATGCCTTGAATCACGCCGGCAGTAATGTCGAAGTCGCGGCTTATGTGTCCGGTGACGTCAGCGCACCGTACGTGGTGCTGAGCGTGATGGACCGCGGGGCGGGGATCGATCCTTCGGAACTCGAGGCGATTTTCAACCCGTTTACCCGGGGCGATCGGGCCCGGGGCGGGAAGGGCACGGGTTTGGGACTGGCGATCGTCAAGCGGATCGCGGCGATGCATGGCGGCAATGTCGAATTGCGCAATCGCTCCGGTGGCGGGCTCGAGGCGCGGGTAAGGTTGCCGCTTGGATTGATGTTGCCCAGAGATGCGGTCTAAAAGCAGCTTCAAGCTTCAAGCTTCAAGCTTCAAGCAAATGCGCTTTTAGCTCGCAGCTTGAAGCTTGCCACTAGAAGCTGCTTCTCTAGCCTTTGCCTTTGGTGCGGGTCATATTCGGCCCGCCATTCTTCTCAAGATGCTCGATGATGATCCCGGCCACGTTCTTCCCCGTGGTGGTCTCGATCCCTTCCAGCCCCGGCGACGAGTTCACCTCCATCACCAGCGGCCCGTGATTGGAGCGCAGGATATCCACACCCGCCACTGCCAGGCCCATGACCTTGGCGGCGCGTAACGCAGTCATGCGTTCTTCCGGGGTGATCTTGATCAGGCTGGCACTGCCGCCGCGGTGCAGATTGGAACGAAACTCACCGGGTTTGGCCTGGCGCTTCATTGCTGCAATGACTTTGTCGCCGACAACGAAACAGCGGATGTCCGCACCGCCAGCTTCCTTGATGTATTCCTGCACCATGATGTTCTGCTTCAGGCCCATGAACGCTTCGATCACCGATTCCGCTGCGGTCGCGGTTTCGCACAGCACAACACCGATGCCTTGCGTGCCTTCCAGCACTTTGATCACCAGCGGTGCGCCGTTGACCATGGCGATCAGGTCGGGAATGTCATCCGGCGAATGAGCGAAGCCGGTCACCGGCAAACCGATGCCGCGCCGCGACAGCAGTTGCAGCGAACGCAATTTGTCCCGCGAGCGGGCAATCGCTACCGATTCGTTGAGCGGAAAAACCCCCATCATTTCGAACTGACGCAACACCGCACAGCCATAAAACGTCACCGACGCACCGATCCGTGGAATCACCGCATCAAAGCCTTCAAGCGGCTTGCCGCGATAGTGGATCTGCGGCTTGTGGCTGGCGATGTTCATGTAGGCGCGCAGGGTGTCGATCACCACCATTTCATGCCCGCGCTCGGTTCCGGCTTCGACCAGACGGCGGGTGGAATACAGACGCGGATTGCGCGACAGCACAGCGATCTTCATGCAACACCTGTGGAAGAGGTAGATACCGGGAACACCGGCTTGTCTTGTACATATTTGATACCCGGATTGACCACCAACTGGCCATCGATCAGGGCTTTGGAACCGAGTAACAGGCGATAACGCATGGACTTGCGGCAGGCGAGCGTGAACTCGATCGGCCAGACACGATCACCGAGCGCCAATGTGGTGCTGATCACATAGCGCTCCTGCGCATGGCCGTTGGAGCTTTTGATGGTTTTGCGCGTTACCAGCGGCGCTTCACAGCGGCGGTGGCGCAACTGCACCACGGTGCCCAGATGCGCGGTGAAGCGCACCCATTTTTCGCCATCGCGTTCGAACGGTTCGATGTCGGTGGCGTGCAGGCTGGAGGTGCTGGCACCGGTGTCGATTTTGGCGCGCAGGCCCGCCACTCCCAAATCCGGGAGCGCCACCCACTCACGCAGACCGACAACGGTCAAATGATCAAATGTTTTCAATGAAAGAAACCAACGATTAACGCGTCCAGACCTCGGGTGAAATCCGGGCCAACGCTTTGAACGCAGGTTTGGCGAACCAGTAACCCTGCATCAGAAATATTCCACAGTCCGCGAGGAAATCCCGTTCACCGGCGCTTTCGATACCTTCGGCGATGACTGTAACGTCCAACTCCGCACAGATTGTGACAATCCCCCGAACGATCGCCTGACGGACACGGTCTTGATCGACATCGCGGATCAGCGCCATGTCGAGTTTGATCAGGTCCGGTTGGAAGTCAGCCAGCAGATTGAGCCCCGAATAACCGGCACCGAAATCGTCGATGGCGGTCTTGAAGCCGAATTCGCGGTATTCACGCAGAATATTGGTCAAATGGCGATAGTTATCTACGTGCTCGCTTTCCAGGGTTTCGAAAATCAGTCGGTTGATCGGGAAATTGTGTTTTTTTGCCGCCTCCAGGGTGCTGCGAATACATAGCTCTGGACGATAGACGGCGTTGGGCATGAAGTTGATCGACAAGTGTGTCTGCATATTTAGATCGGCCGCGCCCTGGATGGCGCGGGTCCGGCAGAGCTGGTCGAAGCGGTAGCGGTTATCTTCTGTAACCTGATCTAACACGGTAAATGCGCCTTCCCCCGCCACGCCCCGAACCAGTGCTTCATGGGCAAATACCGTCTGGTCGCGCAGGTCGACAATCGGTTGGTAGGCGAAAGAAAAGTCAAAGTCCAGCGGCTCGCTTTGCTGGCAGCCCTGGCAACCGGCCTTGGCCGAGGTTAATGAGGTTGGAAATTTAGTCACTCGATCACTCCACGCCGTTGTGCCGGCCCAGATCACAGTCTATCTGGAGGGCCGAATTCTTGCGCCCCACAGAAACGGTAGTACAGTTCCGACTATTGGCTGAACGAGGAATTCACATGGCACAAAAAAGCGAAGAGGACGACAAGGTTCGTCTCGACAAATGGCTGTGGGCCGCGCGTTTTTATAAAACCCGTGCGTTGGCAAAAGCGGCCATCGAAAGTGGCAAGGTGCATTGTCGAGGTGAGCGCTGCAAGCCTGGCAAAGAACCCCGCATCGGCGATGAGTTCGAAATACGTACCGGTTTTGAAGTGCGCACCGTGAGAGTGGAAGCGCTGTCGATCGTGCGGCGTGGCGCACCCGAGGCGCAGACGTTGTACGCGGAGACCGAGGCGAGCATTGCCAAACGTGAGGCGGCTGCGGCAATGCGCAAGGCGGGGTCGCTGGGCGTCAGCACCGATGGCAAGCCGAGCAAGAAGCAGCGGCGGGATCTGTTCAAGTTACGCGGCGGCAATAACGACGAGTAAAAAGATCGCAGCCTGCGACGGCTCTTAGACCATCGCGCCTTCCTGTAGGAGCTGCCGCAGGCTGCGATCTTTTAACGTCGCCACCATTTAGCGGGCGGAAACAACACTCATCCGGGCAACCCCCGGTAATTTGCCCAATAGTCCAAAAATCGGCGCCGTCACCTTCAACCAGCCATTCGCTGAGTGAAAGGCAAATGGCGTGTAATAGCCCCAGCCCAACGCCCACACCGCCAGCAACACACCACCGATGTAATCGTCCTGACCCCAATGCGCTCCGGCCACCAGTCGCGGCAGCATGAACAGCACCGCCAGGCCCCAGACCGTCAGAAACTGCCCGCCCGTGCGGCTGAACACGCCCATGAACAGTGCCCAGATCAACAGCACCGAAGCGTGATCACCGGGAAAACTCTGGCTGGAGCGATCTTTCAGTTCCCAGGTTTTTTCCAGATTCGGGAAGTAATCACTGATGTGCACGGCCCCCTCAAGCACCATGGACGGGCTGCTGTGCTGCCAATCCATGTAGTCGGCGAACTTGGAAAACAGCGCACGAATCACCACCATCAACAACAGGATCGAAAGAAAGCCGAAGAATGCCCGGCGTACATCGACCGCTTTGAATACCCAGTCGCCCTTGATCAACAGCGTCAGCAGGACCAGGCCAACGACGATATCGAACGGACGCAGACTTGCAATTGCCCAGATGTGGAGCCATATCGGGTTGCTGGCCAAAGGATTGTTGAGTGAGCGGAACAGCCACTCGTCGAAAATCACACACAGCATCTGGCCCGTAGGCCATAACCAGAAAGCCAGTAGCGCCAGCGGCACTACGTTGCACAGAACCAGCCGGCCGAGGTTCCACCTTGATTGGAACAAATCCGGATTGTTCATAAAATGCCTCCAATGGCCGAACAGTCAGCACCAAAAATTGTGCCGAGAAGCGCGAATTTTCATGTTTTGTAACCATTTTGTCATCACATTCAGATACCCGAACTTATGACCAACCTACCGGATACCGATTTCACCCAACGCTTCATCTTCGATGACAGCGACACCCGCGGCGAACTGGTGGCGCTTGAGCGCAGCTACGCCGAAGTCCTCGCCAAACATCCGTACCCGGAGCCGGTGGCCCAATTGCTGGGCGAACTGATGGCGGCGGCCTCTTTGCTGGTCGGCACGCTGAAATTCGACGGCTTGCTGATTCTGCAGGCGCGCTCGGAAGGCCCCATCCCGATGCTGATGATCGAGTGCTCGAGCGACCGCGAGATTCGAGGTCTGGCACGTTATGACGCCGAGCAGATCGCCCCGGACGCGACCCTTGCCGACCTCATGCCCAATGGTGTTCTGGCCCTGACCATCGACCCGAACGTCGGTCAGCGCTACCAAGGCATCGTCGACCTCGACGGCGAAACGCTGTCCGATTGTTTCACCAACTATTTCGTCATGTCGCAACAAGTGGGCACTCGCTTCAAGCTGTTCGCCGATGGCCGTCGTGCTCGTGGTTTGCTGCTGCAACAACTGCCAGCTGACCGTCTGAAAGACGAAGAAGATCGCGCCGCCAGTTGGCAGCACATCACCGCGCTCGCCAGCACGTTGACCGCCGATGAATTGCTCAGCCTGGATAACGAAACCGTGCTGCATCGTCTGTACCACGAAGAGGAAGTGCGCCTGTTCGACGTGCAGGGTCTGCGCTTCCGGTGCAGCTGCTCACGGGAACGCTCGGGCAATGCGCTGGTCAGTCTGGGTCTGGAAGATGCGCAAGCCTTGGTGGCCGAACAGGGTGGCACCGTTGAGATCGATTGCCAGTTTTGCAACGAGCGTTATCTGTTCGACGCAGCCGATATTGCTCAATTGTTCGCTGGCGCAGGTGTCGACACGCCGTCAGATACCCGGCACTAAAACGGTTCAGCGCAGGTAAATTCACTGCGTAACGACGGAATATCGCCGTTACGACGGGAGGACCCTACTCTTTTTGGGCGTTTCTGGCATAATCCGGCCCACTTTTTGTCGCGGTAGTAGTGCACGACTTTCTACTACAAAACGTTTGGAGCACACTCGGCCACTGGCCGACGGGGAATCTCATGACGCAAGCCAATAACGCCGTGTACACCGATCTGAGTGTTGATGATCTGGTAAAAGAAGCCTTGAATCGCGGTGAGGGCGAGCTTGCCGATACCGGCGCTTTGGTTGTTCGCACCGGTCACCGTACCGGCCGTTCGCCAGTCGACCGTTTCATCGTTGACGAGCCTTCCACCCAGGCAGCCATTGCCTGGGGTCCGATCAACCGCAAGTTCCCGGCCGACAAGTTCGATGCGCTGTGGAACCGCGTAGAAGCATTCAACAACGCGCAAGAGCACTTCGTTTCCCACGTGCATGTAGGCGCGGCTGAAGATCACTACCTCGCCGTGAAAATGACCACCCAGACTGCCTGGCAGAACCTGTTCGGTCGCTGCCTGTTCATCAACCCGGCCCAGTACAACCCGGCTGGTCGTGAAGAGTGGCAAGTGCTCAACGTGGCCAACTTCGAGTGCGTGCCTGAGCGTGACGGCACCAACTCCGACGGTTGCGTGATCATCAACTTCGCGCAGAAAAAAGTGCTGATCGCCGGCATGCGTTACGCCGGTGAGATGAAGAAAGCCATGTTCTCGGTGCAGAACTTCCTGCTGCCGGCCGCCGACGTGCTGCCAATGCACTGCGCTGCCAACATCGGTGAAGAAGGCGACGTGACCCTGTTCTTCGGTCTGTCGGGCACCGGTAAAACCACCCTGTCTGCCGACGAAAGCCGTTACCTGATCGGTGACGACGAACACGGCTGGGGCGAAGGCGTGGTGTTCAACATCGAAGGCGGTTGCTATGCCAAGTGCATCGACCTGTCCGAGAAGAACGAGCCAGTTATCTGGAAAGCGATCAAGCATGGTGCGGTGCTGGAAAACGTTGTCATCGACGACGCCAAGCACGCCGATTACGCCGATGTCAGCCTGACCCAGAACAGCCGCGCCGCCTACCCGCTGGAGCACGTTGCCAAGCGTTCCGAGAAGAACCTGGGCGGCGAGCCAAACGCGGTCATCTTCCTGACCTGCGACCTGACCGGCGTCCTGCCTCCAGTCTCGATCCTCAATGAAGAACAAGCGGCCTACCACTTCCTGTCCGGTTACACCGCTCTGGTGGGCTCGACTGAAATGGGTTCGGGCAGCGGCATCAAGTCGACCTTCTCGACTTGCTTTGGTGCGCCATTCTTCCCACGTCCGGCCGGCGAATACGCAGAGCTGCTGATCAAGCGCATCCGCGGCTTCGGCTCCAAAGTCTATCTGGTCAACACCGGTTGGACCGGTGGTGGCTACGGCGTCGGCAAGCGCTTCAACATCCCGACCACCCGCGCGGTGATCGCAGCGATCCAGAGCGGCGCGCTGATCGGCGCAGCCACCGAACACCTCGACACCATCAACCTCGACGTGCCATTGGCCGTTCCGGGCGTCGACACCAACCTGCTCAACCCGCGCAACACTTGGGCTGACAAGGTTGCATACGACGAGGCTGCGAAAGCATTGGCCGGTCTGTTCATCGAGAACTTCAAGAAGTTCGAAGTGAGCGACGCGATCAAGGCTGCAGGGCCGAAGTTGTAAGACTTGGTTTGTAGTGAATGAAAAAGCCGCCCTTTAGGGGCGGCTTTTTTGTGGGCGAAAACAAGACTAACTGGCAATATTCCCGCAGAAAATGGCCTTAACTACCAGAATACTGCCACTTAAAGAGCCAGCTTTTCGCCAATGCAGCGGTCAAAGATCGCCACTAGCCCCCGATAATCACATGACACAGCATCAATGTTTGCTGGGACCCAAGCGTCATCTTTAACGAGCCACCAATCGACTGGGAAGCCTGCGTTAATAATGATTTGTTCAAACAATAGACGTTGCGCTCGGCCATTACCTTCGCGAAAAGGATGGATGACATTCAAATCGCCATAAGCCTCAGCGATGTTCACCACAAGTTCTGGTTTGCCCATTCCCGCGAACCACGCCGAGCGCTCCATCACGCTAAAGATTTTTTGCGCTTCTGGAAGAATTCGCTCTGCAGTACAGAAAAATGTTTGTCCCTTTTTGATGTTAACGGTACGCAACTGCCCGGCCCAATCGTAAACATCGCAAAAAAGAGTTTTATGGGCGTGCTGCAGGACACTTAAATCATAAGGAGGGGGGAGAAGACGAAATCGACTGATCGCGATTTCCGAGAGCTCTCGCTCTGCTTTTTGCAGTTCTTCCTCAGAGTGGATGTCGAGCAAGTTACGCAGAACATCACTATGAGGGTAGCAATAGGGGTCTTGTCCGACCCCATATTTGTCCGTCATTAACGTGCAGTCTGACGATATTTTTCAATGACCGATTCCCTTGATGGAAGCGGTTTCTCGGCATCGGCACGGCTGGTATCGAAACCTTCCAGACGTAAGCTCGCCAGATAGTTTGACCGGCGTACTTTGTCGTAATAAGCCTGCTTCTGCTGGAACGTCAATTCGCTCATTTCATAGGCCTCTTGGTGCAGGACTCCAGTGTAGCGCAATCGTGTGGAGTGATAGGTCTGGATTTTCGATCCTTAAAGCGAGGCTGTTCATCGAGAGTCTGTTGGTTTTTTTGAATCATTTTGCCAGCCTTGGATATACGCGATGGTGCACATTCACCACGCAGAATTTCGTCAATTTCTCGCACGCTTTCCATCAGCTCATCAAAGAATTTGCTCATGGTTGCTCCCATGGTTGATTACCGTTTTTTTGATCGCTCTTACAGAGTGCAAAAGAGCGATACGATCACTCGATTTCAGGCTGGAGCCTTCCAGTTGAGCATCTGCTGCTGTGCGACTTGCAGCAGGTCACAGCCATCCTGCGTCAGCAGATAGAGGGCGTGGGTGATGTGGGGGATGTCTTCGACGTCGGCTTGTTTGAAGTTGAGGCAGTAGAGGGTGCGTAGCAGGTCGCTTGAAGCGCGCAGGCGCTGGACGGCGCATTCGAGGATGTCTTGTGGATTGGCCATTGTGTCGATGATCAGGGGCTTGGTGTCGGTGAGGTTGGATTCGAGTGGGCGGTAGCGATCAGGGGTAAGCGGGTTCCATGCTTTCATAATGTGTATTCCAGATGTCGTGAAGTGTCGTCCCCACCGTGACCAAGCGATGGGAGGCGAACTGTGTTCAGGTTGGTCAACCGGAGGAACACACAATCCGGCACGCTCGAAAGCGTCCCGAACACAGTCACCATGAAGCATGCAGACATTTGAAGTGTCGGCAGCATACAACGGACGTGTTTGTGTGTTCCATCAGGTGACCAAGCCTGAGTCGCTGATTAGGCAGCGACAGCCACGACTATAGATTTGACTTACCAAGCCGCGATAGGCGGCAAGGGAGTCTGGGTTTGTAGGAATGGGACGAATACCAGATAGGCCATTGCTGTAGGTTTTTTCGTCCGTTCACGCGCCCACGGCCTTCAGCCAATAACCCGATACGCCGCCACATCCAGCACACTCGTCGTCAGCCCCGTCGCAGGCGCGTAGATTGGGCCTTTCACCGCCGAGAACGGCACTCCTTTGCTGCCCAGAGACACGTAGCGTTCGCCTTTATCCAGTTCGGTGAAGTAGGTGTAGGAGATATTGTGCATCCGTTTGTACCGGGCTTCATCGCGGACGATGCCGTTGGTGAGGTTTTGCAGGTCGGCCTGGGTCAGGTTGAGGGTTTTGTTCAGTTGTACGCCCCAGCGCTTGAGGCACGTTTCGGCGTAGTGACGGACCACGCGGCCAGGTTCCACCAGGGTTTTCAGGTCGCTTGCGCTGGCAGGCACGCCACCGTCAGCTGTGGCGTTGCCGGCCATGGTCGCGTGGCGGCCGGCCATGGGGTAGACGCTGGTTTTGGTGCCGGTGGCGGTCTGTGGAATGACGCAGCTGAAACCCTTGGAGCGTTCATCGCGGGCATAGAAAGCGACATATTCTTTGACGTTGGCGCCGAGTTTTACCCGGTTTTCCTGGAAGTTTCCGATACCCGGAACAGGGTCCAATGCAAAGATGTTCACCGGAATGTTTTTAAGTTGGCTGTCCTTTAACATAGCATTGGCCAGCATGTGGCAACTTATGCCGCCTCGGCTCCAACCCACCAGATTGACGCGGGTGGGAATAATGCCATCTTTGCGGAACGTTCTGATGATCCCTTCCTGTAACTTCTGTTGAGTAATGCTGCGGTCGCCGTAGTTGTACTTTCGCCACATCCACGAGCCTTCGACTTTGACATCGTCAATAGGAATGCCGGCGGCTTTGAGGCGGTTGTATTCGGCCTCGGTCAGTTGCTCGCGCTGCCAGTCGCATTTGCCCTTGATGACGTTGAGGGCATGCTGCACGTTTTCCTCCCAGCCCTTGCCGAACAGAGTGCCGGTAAGGCCGTACTCCTTGGTTTTGGTGAACAGATCGTCAGCTTGCAGGTTGCCGCTGCCGGGTCCGTCGACGACGATCCATTCGGCGAACTCGCGGCCGCTATGGTTGGAAGCCAGCGTGGAAACCAGTTCGCCGTTCCAGAAGTTTTCATGGGTAGTGTCAAACTTGTTGGAACCGGTGCCGCAAAAAAATATGGTTAGAACTGTCATGGTGTTGCTCTCGTTTAGTTGTAAGAGCGAACAAGTTAGTGTCAGTTGCATGTATAAATAAAGCGCGGTGGTGTTTCCGCATTTGTAATGCGTATTAGTTATATGTTGTTTGCGGTGTTCTCTGTTTGGCAACTTCAAGTAAGTCGCAACCGTCCTGCACCAGCAGATAAAGGGCATTGACGATGTTGGGAATATCTTTCACGTCAGCCTGTTTGAAACATAAGCAGTAGAGTGTTTCCAGCAAATCACCGGCTGCGCGCAGACGCTGATCGGCGGCGTTGATCAGGTCAGTCTGGCTGCAGTGGCTGTCGATAAGCAGTACCGGATTTTCGCTGTAGCAAGTCTTGAGTGGGCGATAGCGGTTGATCATGTTGAGGCGTGTCCTGTTCGAAGGCGCTGGGGCGGGCCGGCAACGGGTTTGCAGCCGCGCCGGCCACTATAGAAGGGCGATTCTCTGTGGGACAAGACAGCCGCAATGGACAGTATTCGTAGGGGTTTTTCCGTGTTTTGAGGAAATGTCCTACGTGTTTTCCCAGCTTTTTCAGGCCAAAACCCTTAGGCGTAATAATTCCTACGTGATTGTCAGGCGATTCGCGATAAACCGCTGTATCGTGCGCGCCAGAATCTGTAGGGCGTTTCCAAACGTCTGACACGCGCTTAAAGGGAATTAGGTATGCACTGGCTAAGAATGGCCGCACTTTTACTGCTCGGGCTGAGCACTTGCCGTTTGGCCATGGCCTCTGATGTTGGCAATGCATGGGTGCTGGATCGTGTCGATCGCACTGATTGGCCGGAGGCGCTCATCAGCCAGGCGAATATGAACACCGCAGCGCGCGGTGAGGTGTTGATGTTCGCCAAAGTTCTGTTGGCCAGCGAAGCGCTGGATGAAGAGGGGCTTGAGCAGCGACTCGGTGTACCCCACGTGCAACTGAAGTCGATTCGCCACGTGCGTGACGGCCTCTGGGAGGGGCTGTTGAGCACCTATCGCAACGCCAGTCAGAACTGTGATAAACAAGCGTTCTGCCCGCGCGTGCGCAGCGTCGCTGACCTGCGTCAGTTGGCGGCAGCGTTCACTGGCGACATCAGCCCGGCCCATGCGCTGTGGGCGAGCAAGAGCCAAAATATCCATGAGCAGATGCTGAACGAGCAGTTGCGGGTGGCGGTTTTGCGTCCCTGAACTTCAGGATTTTGCGTTGTTCTGGCCGGCCTCTTCGCGAGCAGGCTCGCTCCCACAGGGACCGTGGCGCTCTAGTAATCGCTGTATCATTCCGAATCGATTTGGCCCCGACCTTTTCTCGACTCGCTGCGATCGCCCGCTAGGCTGTTGGCATGGCAGCAGTCAATGGAGTGACAGCGAATGCACAACACCCTGGAACAGGTTTTTGGTTTTCCACAGTTTCGACCCGGACAAGAAGCTGCGATCAGCGCGGTACTGGCGGGGCGCTCGGCGGCGGCGATTTTCCCCACCGGTTCCGGCAAGTCGATTTGTTATCAATTGCCGGCGCTGATGCTGCCGCACCTGACGTTGGTGGTGTCGCCATTATTGGCGCTGATGCAGGATCAACTGGCCTTTCTGCAGCGTCACGGGATCTCGGCAGGCAGCATCGATTCGGCGCAGAGCCGCGATGACGCCAATGACGTGATGGCCCGCGCCCGTTCCGGCGAGTTGAAGATTTTGATGATCTCGGTGGAGCGTTTGAAGAACGAGCGCTTCCGCAACTTTTTGCAGCAGGTGTCGATTTCGTTGCTGGTGGTGGACGAGGCGCATTGCATCTCGGAGTGGGGCCACAACTTCCGCCCCGATTACCTCAAGCTGCCGGATTACCAACGCCAGTTCAACATCCCGCAGACCTTGCTGCTGACGGCGACGGCAACACCGAAAGTCATCGCTGACATGCAGGCCAAATTCGCCATTGCCCCTGAGGATGTAGTGACTACCGGTTTCTATCGGCCCAACCTCAATCTCCTGGTAGAACCGGTACGTGGGCAGGACAAGCGCAGGCGTCTGGTGGAGTGGATGGCCGAGCGTGCGGGGCAGCCGAGCATCGTCTACGTGACGTTGCAGAAAACAGCTGAACAGGTCGCTGAACACCTTGAGCGCAACGGCATTCAGGCCGAGGCGTATCACGCAGGTTTAGCCCACGACAAACGCGAAGCGATCCAGAAGCGCTTCATGGCCGGGGAATCGAATTGCATCGTTGCGACCATCGCTTTCGGCATGGGCATCGACAAGAGTGACATCCGCAATGTGGTGCACTTCGACCTGCCCAAATCCATCGAAAACTACAGTCAGGAAATCGGCCGCGCCGGACGCGACGGGCAGCCATCGGACTGTCTGGTGTTGGCCAATCGCGACAGCCTCAACGTGCTGGAAAACTTCGTCTACGGCGACACTCCGGAACGTGAAGGCATTCGCTATGTGCTCGATGAGTTAAAAGCGTCGGTACCGGAGGGGCAATGGGAGTTTTTGCTTGGGCCGCTGGCGGATCAAAGCAATATTCGTTCTTTGCCGCTGAAGACGTTACTGGTGCAGCTAGAACTGCGCCGCCTGATCGCACCGCGCTATGCCTATTACGCTGAATACCGTTTCAAGTATCTGCTTGAGCCCGACGCACTGCTTCAGCGATTCGAGGGCGAGCGCAGGGATTTTGTGGCAGCGATCATCCAGACTTCAAGCCGTGCACGCACCTGGGCAACGGTGGATTTCGAATCCATGTACGCGAGCTATTCGGCTGAGCGTAACCGGGTGGTGACGGCGCTGGATTACTTTCAGGAGAAAGGCTGGATCGAGCTGGAAAGCAAGCAGATGACCGATGTCTACAGTGTGTTGCAAAGCGACTTTGACACTGAAGCGTTGACTGCTGAGTTACACGATTACTTCACCCGTCATGAGCAGACCGAAGTCGCGCGAATTCACGCAATGCTTGAGCTGTTCGCCACCGAGCGATGTTTGGGATACCGATTGGCGAAGTATTTCGGTGACCTCGCTGCGCCCGAGCGTTGCGGGCATTGTTCGGTGTGCCATGGGCACATTGCGAGGCTGCCCGCGCCACCGGAATTGCCGGCCCTTGTGGATAAGAATTTTGCGGCGCTCTGCGGTGAGTTTATCCACAGGCATGAGCAGCATACCGGTGGCCTCCCCACGGCAGAACGGGTAACGCGGTTTTTATGCGGGATCAGTGTGCCGCTCTTTACCAAGCTCAAGGCGCGGACGATTTCAGGGTATGCCGCGCTTGAGGAATACCCGTATGCCGAAGTTCGCCATTGGGCACAACAGCACCTTTAGCGTCGTTAGGAGCTGCCGAAGGCGCGGCCGTGGTCGGACGATTCGTTGACTTCAAGAAATCATGAGCCAGCCGTACCTGAATCCATCCGCTGAATGTCGATCATCACGGTAATAAACTTCAAAAAACACGGTTGGCTGACTATGGTTGAGTTCTGTCTTCGGATCGCCAACAAGAGAACAACATGAGCCAGACATCGTTCGATATTCAGCAGGCTGCCGTGATCGGCGCGGGGACCATGGGGCGTGGCATTGTCATGTGCCTGGCCAATGCCGGCGTGAAGGTGCAATGGGTGGATAACAATCCACAGATGCTTGAGCAGGCACTCACTGCGGTCGCTGACACCTACGCACACAACGTGCGACAGGGGCGCATTGATCAGGCCGAGGCCGATGCGCGCGTGGCCCGAGTCACGGCTGCGGCGGATTATCCCGCCATTCGCAATGTCGACTTGGTGATCGAAGCGGTATACGAGAACCTTGAGCTCAAGCAGAAGATCTTTCGCGAACTGGATGGATTGTTGAAGCCCGAAGCTTTGCTGGCAAGCAACACGTCGGCGCTGGACATTGATGCGATTGCTGCCGCGACACGGCGTCCGGAGCAGGTGCTTGGCCTGCATTTCTTCAGTCCGGCGCACATCATGAAACTGCTGGAAATCGTCCGGGGCGCGCAAACATCTCCGGCAGCGCTGCAAGCCGCCCTGGCGTTGGGCAAGCGTATGGGCAAAGTCAGCGTGGTGTCGGGCAACTGCCACGGCTTTATCGGCAACCGCATGCTGCATCCGTATGTGCTGGAGGCCCGCAAGATGTTGCTCGAGGGCGCTTATCCGCAGCAAGTCGATGCGGCGTTGCAGGGCTTCGGTTTTGCCATGGGGCCGTTTCGCATGTACGACGTGGTCGGCATCGATCTCGAATGGCGCGCCCGCGAATTGGCTGGCAAAGGTCAGGATGCGCCTGAAGTCCAAGTGGACAACCGCTTGTGTGAAATGGGTCGTTTCGGACAGAAGTCGGGCAACGGTTATTACCATTACGAGCCTGGCAGTCGCCAGGCGGAGCATGATCCTGAAGTGGATGCGCTGGTGCTGCAGGTCAGCGAAGGGCTGGGCTTCCAGCGCCGCGAAATCGGCCCGGAGGAAATTCTTGAGCGCTGTCTGCTGGCGTTGGTCAACGAAGGCGCGAAGATTCTGCAGGAAGGCATCGCCGAGTCGGCCCATGACATCGATCTGGTTTATCTGAACGGTTATGGCTTCCCGGCGGACAAAGGCGGGCCGATGGCCTGGGCGGATCAGCAGGGGCTTGCGGATATCCATCAGCGCTTGCTGGCGCTGGAAACACGGCAGGGCGATCAGTGGAAACCGGCGCGGTTGATTGGCGAGTTGGCGGCGCAGGGAAGGGGATTTGCGGATAGTTGATACTGGTCGGCCTTGCTGACGTCGTCGCGAGCAGGCTCGCTCCCACAGGTGATCGCATTCCGGTGTGAGAGCGAGCCTGCTCGCGAAGGCCTTGCCACGGTTTTTTTTGAATAAGACTCGCCGAAATATTTCAAGGAATCGCTCATCAATGTCCAACCCGATGCCACAACGCAGCGACTACCCGCACTTCCAGCCCATCACTACGCGCTGGCACGACAACGATGCCTACGGTCACGTCAACAACGTCACCTATTACAGCTTCTTCGACACGGCCGTGAATACGTACCTGATCCAGGTCGGGGGGCTGGATATCCATGACGGTGAGGTCGTGGGGTTCGTGGTCAGTTCGGCGTGCGATTACTTCGCGTCGATTGCATTTCCGGATCTGATCGAAATCGGTCTGCGCGTTGGCAAGTTGGGCAACAGTTCGGTGCAGTACGAACTGGCGGTGTTCAAGGTCGGCGAAAGCGAGGCGTGTGCGGCGGGGCGTTTCGTGCACGTGTTCGTCGATCGTGCAAGCAACCAGCCCGTGCCGATCCCGGCTCTGTTGCGTGACGCTTTGCAGCGGTTGGCGGTGTAATACAAAAAAAATCGCAGCCTGCGGTAGCGCCTACAGGATCGATGTAGGGGCCGTCGCAGGCTGCGATCTTTTGACCACGCAGCCGTCAATCAGCGATTAACGGTGACGATAGTATTTGTGATGCTTGCGATGGCCGTAGGCGTGGCCGCGACCTGGGTGGCCGTCGCGGTAGTAGCGGCGGTCGCGACCGCGATCGTAATCACGATCATCGTCGTCGCTTTTGTTGCCCATGTAGTTACCCAGTGCGCCACCGGCGCCGCCACCTGCTGCGGAGCCGATCAGGCTGCCGGTGGTGCCGCCCAGGCTGCGGCCGACTACGTTACCGCCCGCTGCGCCCAACGCACCACCGATGGCGGCTTCGCCACGGCTGCGTTTGTCTGCGCCAACTGCGCTACCACCCGCGCCGCCCAAGGCTGCGCCGATGGTGGAACCTGTGTTGCCGCCTAACGACTGACCGACGACCGAGCCAAGAACCCCGCCCAATGCGCCGCCCACACCCGCTTCGGTGGTGCCACCGGCAGAAGCAAAGCCACTGACCAGGCCAAGGGACAACAAGAGAATCGAGGAGAACTTCATAGAGGATGAGCCTCAAAGGGATGACGGCGCCGATCCTGAGGCTCTGAATTGGGTGTGACAATCAAAATCCGACGAATAACACGACTTGTATACAATATTGCAAGTTACTGTTTTTTCACCGGAACTTAACCGTTTTTCGCCGGTCTTTAGCTACTTCGGACAGGCCGCTTTTGTGAAAAAGCGGCCTTTTTTGTGGGCGGTCGAAAAGCAGAAGCTAAAAGATCGCAGCCTTCGGCAGCTCCTACAAGGATCGGTGTAGGAGCTGCCGAAGGCTGCGATCTTTTGATCTTTGCTTAAGCGGATTTAGCCATGATCAACCCCGTCTCACTCGCCGCCTCCAGCCGGATCGCGATGAACTTCGACGTCGGCGTATGGCTGCCGTCCCCGGTGCTTTCCAGCGGCACCAGCGGATTCACTTCCGGATAATAGGCCGCCGCCTGCCCCGCAGGAATATCGAACGCCAACAATGTAAAACCTTTCACGCGACGCTCGCGGCCATCGTCCCACAGCGACACGATGTCAGCCTTCTGCCCCGGGCGGAAGCCCAGGCGGATGATGTCAGCTTCATTGACGAACAACACGTCACGTTGCCCCTTCACCCCGCGATAGCGGTCGTCGAGGCCATAAATCGTCGTGTTGTACTGATCGTGAGAGCGCATCGATTGCAGGATCAGATCCGGCAGCTGTCCAGTAGCGCGAGTGCGCTCGTGTACCAAATCTTTCGGTAACTGATTGGCGCGGAAGTTGGCGCGCCCCGACGGCGTGTTCCACTTGCGCGCACCGGCGCTGTTGCCGAGGTAGAAGCCACCCGGGTTTTTGACCTTCTCGTTGAAGTCTCTGAAGTTCGGGATGGTGTCGGCAATCAGGTCGCGGATACGTCCGTAATCCGCCACCAGCCAGTTCCAGTCCACCGGTTGACTGCCCAGCGTGGCGGCGGCGATGCCGGCGATGATCGACGGCTCCGAGCGCATCAGATTCGACAGCGGCTGCAACTGGCCGTTGGAGGCGTGAACCATGCTGAACGAATCTTCAACGGTAACGGCCTGCGGGCCTTCGGTCTGGATATCGATGTCGGTACGACCCAGGCACGGCAGGATCAGCGCATCTTTGCCGTGAGCCAAGTGGCTGCGGTTGAGCTTGGTGCTGATCTGCACGGTCAGGTCGCAATTGCTCAGTGCTTTGAACGTGCGCGGGCTGTCCGGTGTGGCTTGGGCGAAGTTGCCACCCAGACCGATAAAGACTTTGGCCCGGCCTTCGGCCATCGCGTGGATCGCCTCGACCACGTTGTGGCCGTTGTGGCGTGGCACTTTGAACTGGAAGCGACGCTCCAGCGAATCGAGGAACGCTACCGGCGGCCGTTCGTTGATGCCCATCGTGCGGTCGCCCTGCACGTTGCTGTGGCCGCGCACAGGGCACAGACCGGCGCCCGGCTTGCCGATATTGCCGCGCAGCAGCATCAGGTTGGCGATTTCCTGGATGGTCGGCACCGAATGGCGATGCTGGGTGATGCCCATCGCCCAGCACATGATCACGTTCTTGCCTTTGGCGTACATGCGCGCCGCTTGCTCGATCTCGACCAGCGTCAGGCCGGACTGCTCGACGATCTGCTCCCACGAGGTGTCGTCGACCGTGGCGAGATACTCCAGCACGTTGACGCTGTGGGCATTGAGGAAGTCATGGTCGAACACCGCCGGCTCGCCAGCCTTCTGCGCATCGCGTTCCCATTGCAGGAGGAACTTGGCCATGCCGCGCAGCACCGCCATGTCACCGCCGAGTGCCGGGCGGAAATACGCGGTGTTGGTCGGCTTGTCGCCGTTGGTGAGCATTTCGATCGGATGCTGTGGATGCTGGAAGCGCTCCAGACCACGTTCTTTCAGCGGGTTGATGCACACCACCTGAGCGCCGCGTTTTACCGCTTCACGCAGTGGCTCGAGCATGCGCGGGTGGTTGGTGCCGGGGTTCTGGCCCCAAACGAAAATCGCGTCGGCGTGTTCGAAATCATCGAAGGTCACCGTGCCTTTGCCGACACCGACGCTCTGCGCCAGTGCAACGCCACTGGCCTCGTGGCACATGTTCGAGCAGTCAGGGAAATTGTTCGTGCCGTAAGCGCGCACGAACAGCTGATACAGATATGCCGCCTCGTTGCTGGCGCGGCCCGAGGTGTAGAACTCGGCCTGATCAGGGCTCGGCAGATTGCGCAGGTGCTTGCCGATCAGGGCGAAGGCATCTTCCCAACTGATCGGTTTGTAGCGGTCGGACTCGGCGTCGTAGACCATGGGTTCGGTCAGGCGACCCTGATATTCCAGCCAGTAATCGCTCTGCTCCAGCAGCGAAGTGACGCTGTGCTTGGCGAAGAATTTCGCATCGACGCGGCGCTTGGTCGCTTCCCAGTTCACCGCTTTGGCGCCGTTCTCGCAGAATTTGACCATGCCGCTTTCCGGCGAATCGCCCCAGGCGCAACCCGGGCAGTCGAAGCCGCCGTTCTGGTTGGTCTTGAGCATCATGCGCAGGTTTTTCAGCGCGTTGTCGCTGGTCAACCAGGCCTGGGCCACACTGATCAGGGCGCCCCAGCCGCCGGCGGCACCTTTGTAAGGCTTGTAACGCGGGACAGGTTTCTGGTCGGCTTGATGATGTTGGCTCACGCTTGATTCTCCATCGCGGGGCTGTACACCCGCGGCGCACTTTTCTGCGGCAGGTGGATGAGATTGAGGTTGTGGCGCCGCGCCCATTGCACGGCAAGGCCGGTGGGCGCGGACAGGCTGACCAGCGTCTGAATGCCGGCGCGCAGCACTTTCTGGATCAGTTCTAGGCTGCAACGGCTGGTGACAATCGCCAGTCCGCCGTCTGTAGATATCTTCTGGCGGATCAGACCGCCGATCAGTTTGTCGAGGGCGTTGTGCCGGCCGATGTCTTCACGGCCCAGCAACAATTCGCCGCTGGCGTTCATGAACACCGCCGCGTGCACCGCGCCGCAATGCTGGCCCAGTGGCTGAAAGGCACCGATGCGCTGGCGCAAGCCGTCGAGCCATTCGATGGGAGGCAGCGCTGCGCCAGGCAATACCTTGAGATCGGGTAGCGCTTGTTCGACGGCTTCAACGCCGCAAAGTCCACAACCGCTGGTGCCGGCCAACTGCCGACGCTGCTGTTTAAGATTCCAGAACGCGCGGTTGGCGATTGTCACTTGCGCATATTGCGCCGACCCTGCACCGGTCAGTTGCAGGTCATAAATGTCGCTGGCGTCTTCGATGATGCCGCTGCCGAGGCTGAAACCGACAATGAAGTCTTCCAGATCGGTCGGGGTCACCAGCATTACCGCCTGACTGATGCCGTTGTAGGCGATCGCCAACGCAACTTCCTCGGCCAGCGCGGTGCTGGCCGATGCCTCAAAGGGTAAATCGCTGTAGCTGTAGGTCTGGCTGGCGGCAGGCGCAGGCGTTTCAATTGCTGGCGTCGCGCAGGCTGGGCGCTTGGCGTTCATGGCATCACCGACGGTTTGATCTAGGTCAAGACTAGGCGCGGCAAGTTGTCGCGTCTAATCGCTATTACCGATCTACCGATAGATGCCGTCGATCAAGCCTCGGGTCGCGATTTTTGATACAGCGCGAAACAGGCTTCCGCCAACGCCGATCGCGGTGCGCCGCGACGCATGATCAACCCCAGCGGGGCGAGGGTGTGGGCGTTTTCGATCGGTTGCAGACGCAGGTGATCGGCGAGGGTTTCGGCGCCGCCATCGAGCGGCATGATCGCGCAGCAGAAACCGCCGTGTACCGCTTGCAGCAATTGATGCACAGCGTCGGTCTGCAGCAGCGGCTGCGGAGTCAGGCCACGGCTGTGGAAATTGTGATCGATGGACTGACGAAAATGCATGCCGCTGGTGAGCATGCACAGTGGCAATTCGATCAGCGATTCCCAGCTCAACGGTTCTTCGCCGAAGTTGAACGAGCGCTCGTCATAGAGCAGGCCCATGCGCGTCTCGTTGAAGGCCAGCGAATCGAAGCGCTCACTGTCCAGACGCTCAAGATAAGAGACGCCGATATCGATACGGTTGTTGGCCAAGTGTTCGAGCACCTGTTCGGAGCTGAGCGACGACAACTCGAAGCGCAGGTCCGGATGCGCCGCGTGCAACCGTTGCATCAACGGCAACGGATCAAAACTCGACAGCGGCACCACGCCCAAGCGCAGCGTACCGATCAGGTTGCCGCGACACGCCGCCGCTTCCGCCTGCAAGCCGTCATAGGCCGCCAGCACCGTGCGCGCCCAGGCTAGGACTCGCTCGCCCGGCGCGGTAAAGCCTTCGAAGCGCTGCCCACGATTGACCAGCGGCAGGTCGAGTTCTTCTTCAAGGCTGCGCAAACGCATCGACAGGGTTGGCTGGGTGATGTGGCAGCGCGCGGCGGCCTGGCCGAAATGGCGGGTTTCGTCGAGGGCGATGAGGAATTTGAGCTGCTTGATGTCCATCTTCGCTCCGGGCGGTTGGCAGGTGTCGCGATTCTAACGCCTGCGGCGCGGTAGCGTCATTGGTCGGACAGGAGCCGGGGTTGGTTGAGGTGGTCTAGTCTTGGACGACTGATCCTTTATTCCATGGAGTGAATGCAATGAGCCTTTTGAGTTTTGTCAAAGAAGCCGGTGAGAAACTGCTTGATCTGCTGACCCCGGGCAACGCCAATGCCAGCGAGCAGCTGAAGGAACACATCAGCAAAGTCGGGCTCGGCAATCCCAACGTGCAGGCGACAGTGGATGGCGACAAGGTGACGGTCACGGGCGAGGTGGCGAGCCAGGAAGAGAAGGAAAAGATTCTGCTCGCGGTCGGCAATATTGCTGGCGTGGGCAGTGTTGACGATCAGATCACCGTGACCGGACCAGTTGTCACTGCCGCGCAATTTGTTGTGGTCAAGTCGGGTGATACCCTCAGCGCGATTTCTCTGCGTGTGTACGGGGATGCCAACAAGTACCAGAAAATTTTCGATGCCAACAAACCGATGCTCAAGGATGTGAACAAAATCTATCCGGGGCAGACTCTGCGTATTCCTGAGTAATACAAAACCCCTGTAGGAGCTGCCGCAGGCTCGGGCCGCGTTCGGACGATCTTTTGATCTTGTTTGTAAAAAATCAAAAGATCGCAGCCTGCGGCAGCTCCTACAGGGATCACAGTCCGGCGATCAGGTTGCGGTAGTCCTCGACTGCTGCAAATTCGGCTGTGTCCTTGGGCCCTTTGCGGCTGTCCGGTTGTTTCACTGCGAGCAAATGCGCCACGCCAAAATCCCTTGCACTGCGCAGGATCGGCAAGGTGTCGTCGATAAACAGACTGCGCGCCGGATCAAAACCGATATCCGCCTGCAAGGCATCCCAGAACTGCGGGTTTTCCTTGGGAAAACCGTAATCGTGCGAGCTGATCAAGCGCTCGAAATACGGCGCCAGTTCGATCCGTTCCAGCTTCAATGACAGCGAATCACGATGGGCATTGGTGATCATGATCACCCGTTTGCCCGCGCGTTTAATCGCCTCGAGAAACGTATCGGCGTCCGGGCGCAGGGCGATCAAGTGCGCGGTTTCCTGTTTCAGCTCGCGCACCGACAGCTTCAACTCTGCACTCCAGAAATCCAGGCAATACCATTGCAACTGGCCGGCGTGGCGTTCGAACAGCGGCTGCAATTCCATCTCGGCCATTGCCCGGCTCACCCCGTGCAGCTCGGCGTAACGCTGCGGCAAGTGTTCCAGCCAGAAGTGATTGTCGAAGTGTAGGTCCAGCAGCGTGCCGTCCATGTCGAGCAGGACGGTATCGATGTCGGACCATGGTAATGAAGGCATGGCAACGTCTCGAAACGGTAGAAAGATATCCGACATAAACAATCGGGAAAGCCGCGTTATAGTAGCGCGTTCACGCCAAGGAGCTTTGCATGCGCCAGAAACCCACCGTACTCGCCCGCGAAATTGTCGCTACCAGTCGATTGTTCTGCGTCGAAGAACTCAAGTTGCGTTTCTCCAATGGCGTTGAGCGTACCTACGAACGTCTGGTCGGCAAAGGTGCGGGCTACGGCGCGGTGATGATCGTGGCGATGCTGGATGCCGAACACGCCGTGCTGGTCGAAGAGTATTGCGGCGGGACTGACGAGTATGAATTGTCGCTGCCCAAAGGCTTGATCGAGCCGGGCGAAGATGTGCTGGCGGCGGCTGAGCGTGAGCTCAAGGAGGAGGCCGGTTTTGGTGCGCGACAACTGGAACATCTGACCGAGCTGTCGCTGTCGCCCGGTTACATGAGCCAGAAAATCCAGGTAGTGCTGGCCACCGATTTGTACGAAGAGCGGCTGGAGGGTGACGAACCTGAGCCGATGCGGGTAGACAAGGTCAACCTGCGCGATCTGTCGGCGCTGGCGCAGAATCCGCAGTTCACCGAAGGGCGGGCGCTGGCGGCGCTGTATCTGACCCGCGACTTGCTGACGCAGCGGGGTTTCTTCCAGTCATGAGTGAGATGTCGATGAATTTTCCCCATCCGTTGATGGCGCCCGTGGTCGAGTTGGCCTTGCAGGCGGGCGAAGCGATTCTGCCGTTCTGGCGTGCGGGTGTTGAAGTCACGTCCAAGTCCGATGACTCGCCGGTGACGGCAGCGGATCTGGCGGCGCATCATCTGATCGTCGCCGGGCTGACGGCGCTGGATCCGAGTATTCCCGTGCTGTCCGAAGAGGACGCCGATATCCCGCAAGCGGTGCGCGCCGGGTGGCAGCGCTGGTGGCTGGTCGATCCGTTGGATGGCACCAAGGAATTCATCAGCGGCAGTGAAGAATTCACCGTGAATATCGCGCTGATCGAAAATGGTCAGGTTTTGTTCGGTGTGGTGACCATGCCGACCAACGGTCGTTTCTATGTCGGTGGCGCTGGTTTGGGCGCCTGGCGTTGCGATCCAGGCGGCACGCCGGCAGCCATTCGCGTGCGTGACGCTTTGAAGCCCGGCGAAGCGTTCACTGTGGTCGCCAGTCGTCGACATTCCAGTCCTGAGCAGGAGCGCTTGCTGGCGGGCTTAAGCGCGAGTCTCGGTGAGCTGCAACTGGCCAACATCGGCAGCTCGCTGAAGTTTTGTCTGCTGGCCGAGGGCGCCGCGGATTGCTATCCACGTCTGGCGCCGACTTCGCAGTGGGACACGGCGGCGGCGCAGGGCGTGCTGGAAGGGGCGGGCGGTGAGGTGCTGGATTTGCGCGGCGAAGCGTTCAGCTATCCGGCGCGGGAATCGCTGCTCAATGAGTTCTTTTTGGCGTTGCCGGCGAAGGCGGCTTGGCGGGGGAGGTTGTTGGAGTTGGCCCGAGGTTAATGTTCTGATCCGCAATTCCCCTCACCCCAGCCCTCTCCCCTTGGAGAGGGAGCCGACCGAGTGATAATGGAGAGCCACGTCGACCTGGTCCAGTTTTGCGGAGTCCGCAATCGCTGAGGTATTCAAGGTCGCTGTACAACGCAAGACACCTCGGTCAGTCCCCTCTCCCTCCGGGAGAGGGTTAGGGTGAGGGGCTTTTGATCTTCAGCGGTGCAAAACATACTGCCCGGTAAACTTCACCGCACTCTCATCACTGCCCGCATTGACGATCCGCGTATCCAGCGTCAACCGCGCTCGGCCATAGCGCCGATACATCGCCAAAAACTTCTTCCATACCGCCGCATCCGGCGCAGGGCAAATCGCCGTGGCATCCGCCGTCACCGGCAGTGGATAACTGATCTGCCCTTCCTGAATTACGATGTGGCCGTCGGTAATGCCTTCTTCCTTCAAGCGCAAATGCAGCCAGCCCCAACCGGCTAGCACCGCGCCGCAGTAGAGGCTGCCGCCGAACATCGTGCTCTTGTGATTGACGTTGGGCTCCAGTGGCAAGTGCAGGCGTAGCTGCTGATCACGCCAGTCGAGCACTTTCAGGCCCATCTCCCGGGTCAGCGGAATGTCGTGATGCAGCACCGATTCCAGATAGCCGCTGTCGCTGCTCATTCGTTCTCATCTCCATGGCTGCTGTCGGCGAAATTCAGACCGTGCTTGCGCAATTTGTCGTGCAGGGTCTTGCGCGGAATGCCCAGGGCTTCGGCGAGGCTGCGGACCGAGCTATGCGAGCGCGCCAGTTCGGCGGCGATCAGCGACTTTTCGAAGTGCTCCACTTGTTCGCTGAGGCCGCCATTGATCACTTCGACCGTGGCGCCGCCGCTGCCTTCGGCGCCGGTATTGTCCAGCGCCAGCTCAAGGCCGAGGGCGAAGCGCTCGGCGGCATTCTGCAATTCCCGCACATTGCCCGGCCAGGTGTGACGCAGCAACAGGGCGCGCTGGGCCGGTTGCAATTCGTGAGGCGGCAAGCCGTGGCGGGCGCTGGCTTCGTCGGCGTAATGCTGGAACAACATCAGCGCATCCTCGCCGCGTTCGCGCAGCGGTGGAATGCGCAGCGGTGCGACGTTGAGGCGGTAATACAAGTCGGCGCGGAACCGGCCCTGGTCTGCAGCCTGACGCAGGTCTTCCTTGGTGGCGGCAATCACGCGGATATCCAGTGGGATCAACTGATTGCCACCCAACCGCTCGACCACCCGTTCCTGCAGCATGCGCAGCAATTTCACCTGCACATCCATGCTCATGCTTTCGATTTCATCGAGGAACAGTGTGCCGCCGTTGGCGAACTCAAATTTACCGATCCGACGTTTCTGCGCGCCCGTGAAGGCGCCGGGCTCATGACCGAACAGTTCGCTTTCCACTACCGATTCGGCCAGCGCGCCCGCGTTGATC